>NZ_JAUFPZ010000002.1:1200000-1552500 GCF_030409505.1 Zunongwangia endophytica
GCTAACACCGTATAACAACAATTGCGGATTTGTCTATTGCGGATACGACCACGCAAGCACAAAATCGGTAATTTTAGCTATCTTAGTGTTTAATCAATCCGCAACTGATTGTTATACAAAACCGTTAGCTGTAATTTGCCACGAAACTGAAAACAAAGTAATTAATGAATCAAAACAAAGATATAAGCGAAAAAGAATTTAAAACTTTTTACGAACCTTTACTCAAAGGATACGGAGGGGAATTTAAAACTGTTATAAAGTCTAAAAATGATATTTGTGAGCTAATCTATTTAGATTCAAAAATAGTCTCAATTGATAAACTTATAAGTCTAATCAAAAAAGAGACAGATATTTACGTAAAATCTATAGTTTGTAGGCTTATTGGAGTTAGGGAAATAATTTACTGTAGAGAAAACAAGAAAAAATTAGATATAAAGTTCGTTTGGGAACTAATTTCAAAATCAATCAAAATTATTCCAATAAATTACACAATTTCATCAATCGGTTCACAAGGTTTTTTGTCAATTCCATTATATAAATTTGATGAATCCTTAGAAAACTTCGATTTCATTAGATTACACATTTGGGACGATTCTTTAAATCAATATATTGATACAGAAAAGTGTGAGAACTTTTCAATTCATACGCATACATTTTTTGCTGAAAGTTGGGTAATAACAGGACGAATAATTAATAACAGATTTGATTATAATATTAACTCAAAGAATTCTAAACACTCTTTTTTCAAAGTAGTTTATAACGATTCATTAAACGAAGTAAACCGACACACGTCCAAAGCTGTAAATGAAAAAATCGATATAGAACTTTATCAAACATCCGAAGAAATACATTTCAAAAACGGAAATTATAAAATAGATGCCGGAAAATTACATAAATCAGGTCATACAAATTCACCTTTACCTTCTGCTACGTTCTTTTCTTTTACTGGGAAAAACGGATTAGATAAATCTATTGTGATTGGACCTAAACATATTTCAGAATCGGAGATTAATCGAAAAATGATTATCGACCCAACAGAATTATTGAACAAAATTAATACCCAAATATAATATGGATGAGAGCCTAAGAAGAATGTTATTAGATTGGATGAGAAAAATTCATCAGTTAGAATACGCTCATTGTTATCAATCAATATTTTGGTCAACTTTTGAAAAATGGATTGGGATTAGTGCTTTTATAATTTCAACTATTGTAGCGTTTTCTTATCGATTTCCAAAGATTCATATTCCTTGGGTTCAAGATTATTTATTTCCATTTATCTTATTAATTGTGGCAATTTTAACTGGTCTTCAAACATTTTTAAAACCAAGTGAAAAAGCGGAAAATCATAAACGCATAGGTTTCAATTATGAGAAAATGAGACATAGTATTGAGTTAATTTTAAATACTAATATGACAAATGAAAATAGAACTCAAGAAATAGAAATAATAAAAAACGAATGGGCTGATTTAAAATCCGTTTACGTAAGTAATCGAAAATTTAAAAAGGGTAAGAAAACCGTCAAAGATTTGAAAAAATATCCAGAAGAATTAAGTTTTTTAGAAACTATTGAGGAATAAAAACTACAGCTAACACCGTGTATAGCTCATTACGGTTAAATTCCTAATCGGAATTCATTGCAATTTGCTATCTTTAGGTTGCGGCGTAAAATCATAGCTGATTTTCCGCAACGAGCCATACACAAACACGTTGTAAGTAATACCCAAACCAACAAAAACTCAAATTGGAAGAAAATAATCACACACCAATTATAATAGGAAATTGTAGACCTTTCAGAATAATTGAAAGAGAAACTGATAATTGGAATGCATCACTTAAAGAAATTAACGAAAATGAATATGATTATGTCAAGTTGAATAGAATGTCAACGTTTATTGATATTGGAATAGCACCTTTTTCTTTAGGGATTGGATACGATGGGAGTTTAGTTTTGCCAGCAACTAAAGATTTTGCTAATAAGGAAAATTCACTTGAGAAATTTAATCAAACATTGGGAATACTTCTATTAGGTGGAATATATTCTGAATCTGTCCAACCTGACAATATTTCTTATGGGACATTATTTTTTAATGGCTATATAAAAATTCACGGAGGAAGTTCAGGGTTAATTGCAGGATTTCATAAATCAATAAGAAGTAAACTTGTTGGAACTATGGATTCTATTAAATTACTTGAACCAAAGTCAATTAGTGTAAGTGTCTTAAAAAGCGCTTATCTAAAAGGGAAAAATATTTTTGACAAGATTCCTAACCTTTCACCAAATATGTTACTTGACGGAACATCTCATTATGTTCGAAATCAATGGTCTGAAAGTTTAATTTTTCTTTGGACTTCAATTGAACAACTTGTTAATCAAATTTGGAAATCAGAAGTTATCGATAAAGAAATTAATGGAGTTATAGCAGGTCGAAAAGATTTCCTTAAAGATTTCCGTAGTTGGACCACTTCTACACGTATAGAAGTTTTATTTCAAAAGGAGTTTATTCCAATTGAGGTTTATGAACTTCTCAATCTTGCGAGAAAAACTCGAAATGACTTCATTCATAATGGTAAACAATTAAGTAAGGAAAAAGTTGATAATGCTTTAATTGGTCTTTTCAATCTAATTTCACTTATTGTAACAGAATACAAATCAATAAACGAACTTGACGAAACTCTAAATTCCATTCAAAAAAATCAAAGAGGAGATTTACTCCCTAAAAAGAAATCACTTGAAAAAGACGAAGTAACACATTGGTTAGAAATTCCTGCAATTCCAGGAGATAGACATTGGGGAGATAAAGATTATGAAATAATTGAGGAATTAGTTTTAAAGCCAATGCCGAAAAATGAATAAAGTACTACTTACAACACCGTGTATAATTAATGGCTGGTTCTCGCCTACTTACGAAAATCCTCGCGGATTTTCTATTCGTTTTTTATTTGCTAAATTAGGTACTTAAAAACGCCACTAATCATACACAATCACGTTAAAAGCAAGCTTAAAAGACGACACAGCAAGAAATGGAAATTTGGCAATACATAGAAATTTTAAGACGACCTAACAAGACTTGGTTTTTCTCAAAGGACAACACAGAAGAGAAAATTAACGCCTTGATTAAAATTGCCAATGAAGGTTATTCAAATCTTATTTGCAGCTTGACAGAGTTTCTGAAAGACGACAACAATGAAATAAGAGAAACCACTTCCAAGACAATTACTCACCTATTTAAAAAGATTGACAGCAAAAAAGGATATTACAACACTCTTAAACATTGTGGAATTTCAAAAAGTGATATTGACTTTTATGAAGCAAATTTCCCAAAGGACCAATATGTAGAATTATTAGCAATTAGTTCATTAAATGGAAGTGGGTACGTTAGAGAAAAAGCAGTTAAAAAACTTTCACAGATTGATAGTTCAAGAGCTATTCAATTTTTAATCTATCGCTTAGCTGATTGGGTTTTGCCGGTTCGACAAGCTGCACTAAACGGCATTAACAACTACAAAACAACCAATTACATTGACAGCTTAATTGATAATTTGCCAATTTTTGAGTGGCTACAAAAAGTCGAACGGACGAACTTAAGTGGTGTTTATCAAGATATTATTAAGTTCATAGCTTCGACAAACAGAGTATATGTCATTGAAAATTTCAAAAAATATCCAGACAAAATAAGGTTGCTTTTAGCAAAACATATTTCAATTTCTCTGACCCAAAAATCAGCAGAACTGAAACTTTTACTAAACGATAAACATTTTTTAATTAGAAACTTAGCCATTGAGCATTTTGAAATGCTTGGTGAAAGTGAAATCGACCAATTACTCAATGACAAGTCTGCAAAAATTCGACTACAAACACTTTACTGTCTTAAGGACCAAAGCGAATTTAAAACAATAGTAAAGGGATTTTTAGCGGACAGTTCCGCGACAATAAGAAATTTTGCAAGGTTCACGCTTAAACATTCAAACATTGACTTCGCCAAATTTTACAATGACAACTTACAAGAAAACAAACAAGTCATTGGGTCATTAAGCGGACTTGCTGAAACTGAAGGTAAACAGTATTTGGAAATAGTTAAGTCATATCTGAAAGACAAAAAAATAAAAATTAAAAAGACAGCATTTTTGGCTCTTTGCAAACTTGACGAAGAATGTGCTTATGACTTTGCTTTTGCCAATCTTGACAGCCAATACATTGGACTTAGAAACGTAATCATTGAATTTTTATCCCACATTCCGCGACAAGAAATTTTGACAAAGGCAAAAACCATTTACGAAACAGGTAACTATGAATTAAAAAAGTCAATGCTAAAACTCTTTAACAAAGTTGGTGGTTGGACAGCAATTCCTGATTTAATGATTGGAACAATTGATGAAAACGAGAACATTAGACAATTGGCGTTTGGCTATTTGCAAATTTGGAGAACTAGAGCAGTAAGACTATTCTCAACACCAAAACAAGGGGAAGTTGAAAGAGCAAAACAGATTTTCAGCTTTGTAAACGAGACCCACGAAGACAAACAATATTTTAAAACAAACCCAGTAAGTGGACTTGACTTTTACTTCAAATAAAAGAAAGCCAGCTTGTAATAACGTATATAAAAAATAGCTAGGTCTTTTCTAAACTGAAATTTTTGGTATATTTGGTAAGTCGCCAAATCTTTTGATTTGGCTTTTGAAAAGTATAGATAAAATCAAAATGCAAAAGTTTTGGCTTGTTTTATGCCGGAGAAATAATTGCTAATTTCGACGTTACTTTTCATATACAATCACGTTGTAAACAATTAAACGCAACCTATGGGTAGTCTCAACATCTACAATTAAAGAACCAATGAGAAAGATTTATTTATTCTGCGTAGTACTAATAATATTAATTTCTATAACATCCTGTGAATACGATTGTTTTGGCTTCCCAGAAGAGTACGATGAATACATTTCATTTGAATTGAACGATACAATATTATACACCAACGAAAATGACACATTAAAATTTACAGTTAATGACTATAATAGAACGGAACCAAGTTCATTTACTGGATTGGCAATGGACTACGACTGTTTTGAGGAAAAATTTTACCAAACCGATGTGCAAGATGAATACTTCATCAGAGAATATTTTGAAGAGAATTATAATTCATTTCAAGATGGAATTTTAATTTCCTTTACGGAAAATGATACTTTCGGTTTAGTTGGACCGACAAATTTCTCAAGCAATAATTTTGAATATTCACAAATCGAATACTATCAGAATTTCCAATTTAATGGAACAGATTATAATGATGTACTGTTCATTCTGAAAGACACAATCAATTCAAATCCAAAAATCGGTTATATTTTAAAAGCAAATCCAGGAGGAATTTTAGAATTCTATGATTTCGAAAACAAAGAACTATGGAAACAAATAAATTAACTGTTTACAACAACGTATATAGCTCATAGCTAATCAGTTGCTTAATCGAAATTAAGGCATTTTGGAAAGTCGCCAAGTTTTTAAATTTGACGATTTCCAATAAAAAAAGATAAATAGTAAAATTTAAAAATCTGACTTGTGCTCAATCCGAATAAATATCGCTAATTTACACGCTACGATCCATATACAAGACCGTTGTAAGTAATACCCAAACCAACTTCAATGAGAAAATTAATATTAATCGTTTTGATTTTAACTTTAGGAATAAGTTGCAAAGAATCGAAATCTGAATCTGACAAAAAACAAAATGAAGTTCCTGAAATTCCAGCTGAATTAAATGGCTTTTCAATGGAACAAATAAAAAATATTCATCAATATATGAATGTTGACAGATGGAATAATGGAGGAGATATTGGGACAAGAATGGGAACTGATTATAATAAACTTGCTGAAAAACTGAATATTCCTATTTCGAAATTAAAAGAAATAGATAGCTATTATCATTACGATGTTATTAAAATTTTAGACAAAAAAATAAAATCACAGTTTGAGAATCATAAAAATTTTGAACCAGATTATTATGGTTCAATAGAATCTACAGCTTATTGCGGAATTAATACATTACGTGGAAATATTGTTGTTTACGGACAAAAAAATATAGCGAACTTCAAAGCGGAAGCAGAAAAAATCGCTAATGAATTGATTTCTGAAATTCCAGATTGGATTACAGGTTATAAATTAAATTTCACACGATACGAAGACCCAAATTTAGAAACCAAAGGAAATGTTGATATTGGGTTTTTATGGAGAAAAGGAGAAGAATTAAAAGTTATGAAAAGTAGTCGTGGACTTTATGGTTATAAAAGACCAGAAACGAATACTTTTTGGCATAATCGTGAATGGAATAATGAAAGTACAATTCCAAATCCGAATTTATAAATTAGCGAGAAAGTACTACTTACAACAACGTGTATGATTCATTGCTAGTGCAGGCTTATTTACGAAAATCCTCGCGGATTTCCTATTTGGTTTGTAGTTGCTAATTTAGTTGCTGAAACACGCAACGAAATCATACACAATCACGTTGGCAACAATTTAAAAAATGAGTAAACCAATAATAATAATACTGATTTTAATAACACTTTTATCTTGTAAAACTGAAAAGTCAACTGAGATAATAGTTATTGGAACACTTCATAAACCAGAATATAATTTTAATTCTGAGATTCTCTTCAATATATTGGAAGATGTACAACCCGATTTTATATTAGAAGAACTAGACTCTTCTTTCTTCACTTCTAATTTTAGACACAAAAATGTTTCAAATAGTAATGAACGAATGGCATCGGAAAAATATATTGAAAAATACCCGACAACTAAATTGAGACCATATGAATTTGAAGGTAGAAATGAATATAGGATAAATACTGGCTCACGACCTACAGATGGATTAACAACAAAACTCATAGATAGTTTAAATAATGTTGGTTTATTATCTGATAAAGAAGCTAAAATTCATAATAAATACAAAGCGCTCTTAGATCCATTAATAATATTAGCATCTAAATCCCCCGAAAAATTCAATAACGCATCAACTGACAGTATTTGTGCCGAAAGACAATATTATCAATATAAAATGCTAAAAAAAATAACGAATAAAAGAGATGAATTTGCAACTCGTTTTCATACCAAACCAAACGGAGAAAAAATTAGTTACCGAGATGGATATCAGTTAGCTGATGTTTTTTGGGATTTAAGAAATCAAACAATGGCTAAAAACATAATGCAAATTTCTGAAAAGAATCAAGGTAAAAAAATTGTTGTGCTTTGCGGGTTTATGCATAGATATTATATTTTAAGTGAATTGAGAAAATTAAAAGAAGGGAAAAATATTATCTTAAAAGAGTTTTACGAAAAATAAAAACTGTTGCCAACACCGTGTATAATTCATTGCTAGTTCTAGCCTACTTACGAAAGTCCTCGCGGACTTTCTATCTGTGATTTATTTGCTAACTTTAGTGCTGAAACACGCAACGAAATCATACACAAAACCGTTGGCGGTAATTTTAAAAAAAACAGAAATTCAATGAAAAATAGTCTTTTTTTAATTTTATTCATTTCTACTTTTTGTTTTGGACAAAAGAAACAAATTGATAGTATTATAAATAAAGAGCACGAATTAGGTCATTTTAACGGTTCAATACTTGTAATAAAAAATGGAAAAGTAATAACCGATTTAAATAAAGGATTCGCAAATTTCCAATTTAAAGTTCCAATTGATAACAATACAAAATTCCCGATTGCATCAACCACAAAATTGTTTACTGCAATTTCAATTTTACAACTTCAAGAAAAAGGAGAAATTCAGTTTAAGGATAAAGTCACAAAATATATTGATAGTTTACTAAAGAATTGCGGAAATATTACAATTTCTGACCTTTTACTTCATAAATCCGGGTTGTATAACGAACCTATAAAAGCTTATCTTTCTAAATATAAAATAGATGATTTTATCAAAGATTTTGTCAAAAGAAAGCAACCATTAGATACAATCGATTTTAATTATAATAATGTGGATTATGTTCTGCTATCAAAAATCATAGAAAATATTACAGAAGAAAAATTTTCGAACGCAATCAACAATATGATTATAAAACCATTAGAATTAAACAATACAGGTTTTATAAATGAAAGCGAAGTTATTCCTAATCTCGCTTACGGCTATCATAATTATACTTTTGGAAGTGGAAAACCCGAGGATAAACTTTACAATGATAGGAGATTTATATCAAATTATTTCGGTGCAGGTCAAATCTATTCTACTACTCAAGATTTACATAAATTACTCAATGCATTACGTAATAACAAATTGATTTCTAAAAAAAATAATATTAGATATTTAGTTACAAAACAGAATGAGAATTACATAGATTGGTTACAAGGTTTTCCGACATATGGTTTTTTCTTGGATGATAAAACATATTCTTTTCCTGTATTGAGACGAGGAGGAAATATCGACGGTTTTAACTCAGAAATTATAACGGACAAAGAATTTAATAGAATATTGATTATTCTCTGCAATACGGACACGGCAGATTTAGAACAAATAAGTAACAAAATATTTAGCCTTATCGAATAAAAAACTACCGCCAACAACGTATAATAGCAATTGCGGCTTTGTGTCCTGCGGACACGATCGCGTAAGTATAAAAGTCAGGAATTTTAGCTATCTTAGTTTTTAACCAAACCGCAACTGACGATTATACGAGACCGTTAGCCAAAATAACTCCTGATGTACTTTCCTGAAATAGGTTGACTAAAAATTAAACCTTTTAGTACTATACCTAATGAATGAACAAAATGAACACTGTCGAAAAAATTCCTACAAAAAAGTAGGTTACGATCTTAAACTGCTGATCATCGATCAGATCCAAAATGCACAGATTTCTATTAATCGTGCTGCTATTAAATATCAAGTTTCCAGAGCTTCCATCTATTACTGGTTAAAAAAATACAGTACTTTAGAACAAAAGAAACTAGTGATGAGCAAGAAAGATGAAATCAAGAAACTTAAAGAAAAAATAGAGGAACTCGAGTTTGTAAAAGACTTCCAGCAAGATATTATTGCTGACATGGAACTTATTACAGGAGTTGATATGGCAAAAAAGTCTTTGCCCAAAACATTAGCAGACGAGATCGAAAAAAAGAAACTAAACCGTTCAAAAGAAAATGGTTGATCAAATGTTTTGGGATTTCTAAACAAGCTTTTTATAAACAATTAAGATCTCAAAAGACCAGACAAGTTCAGCAACAGCTGATCATTCGGCTTATAAAAGACTACCGAAGTAAGTATGGAATGCGTACCGGTGGGATTAAACTCTATAAAGAATTAAAGGATGATATGAACCGACTCGGTATCAAAATAGGAAGAGATAAATTCTATCGAGTAATGCGAATGAATAACCTACTCGTTCCTAAATTAAAGCGATCCCATATTACAACCGATTCAAAACATCGATTCTTTAAATACAAAAACTTGATAAAGAATAAAGTACCTAGTAGACCTGAACAACTTTGGGTAAGCGATATCACCTATATCAAAACACAGAGTGGCCATAGTTACCTGGCTCTGGTCACAGACGCCTATTCAAAGCAAATTATGGGGTATAAACTAGCAAGCCATATGAAAACCTCTCTTTGTATAGATGCACTTAAAATGGCGCTTAAAAATAGAAAATACAAAAATCAGAAACTCATCCATCATTCCGATCGAGGAATTCAGTATTGTAATCCACTATATACCGGCTTCGCTGAGCAAGAAGGAATACTTATGAGTATGACCGAAAAGTATGATCCTTATGAAAATGCGATAGCAGAACGCATTAACAGAACACTCAAATATGAATACGATTTAAAACGTACCATAAAAAACACTAAATTAGCCAAGAAGATGGTCAAACGAGCCGTGGAAATTTATAACAATAAGCGACCACATTTTAGTCTCAAATTGAACACCCCTAACTTTGTTCATTTGAACAAAAATGTAGACTATCATTCCTACAAAAGGAACAAACAGAATTTAGAAGTATTGACCATTTAAAATGTCCAAAATTGAACCAAAAATGGTCAACCTATTTCAGTATAATACAAAACATCGTGCCAATCATCAAATTATGAGTAAAAAGAAAGAGTTCGAGAATGATTTAAAACGGATTAAAGACATATACTTTTCTGCCCAAGAAACGTTCTTGATAAATAAAGAGCTTTACAAAAACATTGATTCCTCTGAATATGAAAGCTATTTAAAAAACATAAATCCTTTCTTCTATTTCTGCAAGATATATTTTTGGAGGAATACTGTCTTGGAGCTGTCAAAATTATTCAATCAGAAAGAAAATGAGAAATTTAATATTCCAAAATTCGTATCTAAACTTAAACCAAATGGATATTTTAAATCACTAAACTTCGATGCCGAATTTTTAGATGCAATTTTAATCCGAATTCAGGATAATAAGCATCTAATTGACAATTTAATAGAGCAAAGAGACAAAGTTTATGCTCACGAAGACAGAAATAATCAAGATATAAGGAATTTAGTTAGTCATACTCAAACGGAAAAACTTTTGGGAATAGTTAAAGACTTGATTAAAGAATTATATCTAGTTCATTACGAAACATCTATGCAATTTGATATTTTAGCTTCGCCAGCTACAAGTCTCGAAAACATAATAGAGAAATTATGCAAAATGAACGTTATTGAAGAAAAGGAAAGGTCTGAACTTTTCAAAAAGATGACGGAATAGTACTGCATAGAACAATGTATATAAAAAATAGCGCGAGTTGTTGCCAACACAAAGGTTCGGGCACTTTTTCGAGGTCGCCAAATTTTTAAATTTGGCTATTTGAGAAAAAAAGATAAATAGAAAAATTTAAAAATTCGGCTTGAGTTCAACCGAATGGTTTGCGCACTTTTTCAGCGCTACTTTTCATATACAATACCGTTGTGCGTAATTTAAAAAAACGATAATGAAAACACCTTTTAAGGTATTAATTATACTCTTCCTGACTAATTTTAGCACGAAATCTTTTTCACAGAAAATGGTTGAATATTACGAACCTGTAAAAAATGATAGTCTAAAAGTCGGAATAGGAGAAAAGGACTTTTTGCCTTTTATTCAAAAAGGTTATACTCTAATGCTTCCTGAAAATAAAGAGATTAAAGGTGTACTTATTTTCCTCGAAGACTCAAAGTATGACAAAAAGAATTTTAGTTCAAAGCAGATGTATAGTCAAGCATCTGAAAATAACTTTGCGGTATTGTCAATTTCAACCGAAATCCCTTTAGACTTTTACTTTTCTAAATCATCTATGAATTATACTCATAATTTAATTCAAAAGGTTTTTAATAAACATAATTTACCTAATGAAAATATTTTCTTTTTAGGTGCAAGTTTAGTAGGTCATAGAGCGATGAAGTATATTGAATTTATCAAAAAGGGAGATTATGATTTTCAGGTTAACATAGAAGGAGTTGTTATTTGTGATTTCACATTAGATTGGATAAGAAAATGGCAACAACACAAACGAGATATAAAAATAAATCGAATTAACCTTTGGGAGCCAATATTTATGAATTTTATGTTGGAAACCTATTTGAAAGGCACGCCCAAAACTGCAAAAGATAATTACCACAATTTCTCGACTTATAGTTACTCTGATGAAAATAATGAAAATATTAAATTTTACAAAAATTATGCTGTTAGAGCTTACATTGAGCCTAAAATAAAATATAGACTAAAAAAATACTACAGAACCTTATATGAAAACAATTCGACTGACATAGTTGGATTTTTAGCTGAATTAGAACTTGCAGGAAATGAAAATACGGAATTAATTGTTTTACAACCGGAATATAATCAATCCGAAAATCGGAATACACAGACAACTTGGAATGAAATAAATAAAGATGAATTAATGGATTGGATAAATAAGCAAACGGAAAAATAACTACGCACAACACCGTATATAATTTATTGCTAGTTCTAGCCTACTTACGAAAATCCTCGCAGATTTTCTATTCGGTTTTTATTTGCTAAATTGGGTACTTAAACCACGCAACAAACTATATACAAACACGTTGTGCTTAATGCTGAAAAAAGCCTATTCATAAAATTATATCTTTGTATTTAAATATATTTTACCTTTTATGAATGTAACCTCAAAAAAAATATCTGCACACGGAATTTTAGCTCTAAAGGAAGCTTTATCTGTTATTTATTGGAAGAAAGACAATTTAAGAGATTTTGTAAAATTGACTTTAAATAATTCGGCTATTGTTAGTACTGTTGATTGGACTGTTACAAAACGAGAAAGCGTAAAGGAATTGGTTGAAAGAATGACGAATCGAACTGACATCTATCACGACGATTTGATGAATTTACTTCTGGCTGTAACAGATTTTAATGATTTTTCGCATTTGGACTTTTGGGATGATGACGGCTCGATGAAAAAGAAAGCTAAAGCTGCTGTTGAGAAATTGAGGAAACATACTAAAGGATACATTCAAATAACACAAGAACAAGACGAATCAAGAAAGAGAAAATTAGAAGTTGAAAAACGAATTGCTCAAAATAAATCACTTGATGACGAACTGAACATCTTAAAGGATAGGTTTACGACTATATCAATGATAAAAGACAAACAAAAAAGAGGTTTCGAATTAGAATCTTTTTTAAATGATTTGTTTTATTTGTATGAGTTAGACCCAAAAGGCTCTTTTAAAAATTATGGCGAGCAGATTGATGGCGCATTTACGTTTGATAAAACGGACTATTTACTTGAAGCAAAATGGAAACAACAAGTTAATAGAGGAGATTTAGCTTCGTTTACTTACAAAGTTGAAAGCAAATTAAAAATTGCAATGGGGCTTTTAATAACAATGGATGGATTGACACCTCAAGCAATTTCACCGGATTTTAAGTCAATAATAATTATGGATGGCTCTGATATTATGGCAATCTTAGAAGGACGAGTAAAACTAACGGATTTGCTTTATAGAAAAAGAAGAAAAGCGAACGAAACTGGAAATATCTATGTGCGCTTTTTTGAAATGTAAATTTGAGCAAGTTTGCGGAAAGCACTAAGCACAACAACGTATAAAAATAATAGGGCAATAAGTGCTTAACCCAATGGCAATAGTGGTTTTGCAAGGTCGCCAAATTTTTAAATTTGGCTTATTGAGAAAAAAAGATAATAAGAAAAATTTAAAAATTCGGCTTGTGTCCAACCGAATGGTAGTCACCTTTTTTCAGCCCTACTATTCTTATACACAACCGTTAGCACCAATTTGACAAAAATGAAAATACAACTTTTATTATTAATGATACTAACTTCAATTTCTGGAAATAGTCAATCTAGCTATTCTGGTAATTTAGGAAAGTATAACATAACATTAATAATGTATCATTACAAAGATGGCGATTCACGTGCTTACTATGTTTATGACAAATTTGATACTCCAATTACAATTAATGGTAGATTAGAAGATGGAGAATTAAAACTTTTTGAAAAAGATTATTCCGAAAAAAAATCTGCCATTTTGATTTTTAAAGATTTCAAAGAAAGTGATAAAACCATTAAAGGAAAATGGATTAGTATTGATGGATCTAAAACTTATCCAATTTCATTAAAAAAAGATTTTGAAATTGATTATGGTAATAATGTTGAATGGAAAACTAGGGAACTTATTCAATCAAACACTACAGAGGAACATTATTTCAAAACGATAATCACAAAAGAAAAAGGACAACTCTATGGAAGAATTTCTGGTGTGAAAATATTTGAAAAAAAGTCAGACAAACTAATACAAACTATAGAATTAGATTGCCAACTGTTCGGAATTGATAACGTGAGTGTTGGAGATTACAACTTTGACGGTATTGAAGATTTTTCCGTTTTTGAGGCCAGTTATGCTGGACCAAATACCTCGAGTATTTACATCTTAAGGGACCCAAATTCAAACCAGTATATAAAAAGTAATTTTAGCGGGACTTCTTTAGAATTTGATAATGAATCAAAACTCATTTACGAACATAATCAATGTTGTGCTGGTAGAAGTCATAGGAACGCTACTTATAAAGTGGTCGATAATGAAATGGTTTTAATAGAAGAAGAATGCCTTGATTATGATGAAAAGCAAAAAGATTTTATTGAAGTTGAATGTGAATAAAACTGGTGCTAACACCGTATAACAACAATTGCGGATTTGTCTATTGCGGATACGACCACGCAAGCACAAAATCGGGAATTTTAGCTATCTTAGTGTTTAATCAATCCGCAACTGATTGTTATACAAAACCGTTGGCTGCAATCTATTATTCTTACATTAGGCTACAAATATTCTTACATTAGGCTACAAACTTGTGTTATTCAGCTACTTTTAACCATCCAAACCTTGATAAATTTGTAACAAATAATCATTATAAAATTTATCAAGATGAAAACAGTTTTAATAACAGGAGGCAACAAAGGAATAGGATTTGAAACGGCTAAACAGTTGAGTAAGCTTGGATATAAAGTTTACATAGGCTGCAGAAGTGAAAATAATGCATTGGAAGCTCTGAAAAGTCTTAAAAACCAAGGATTAAATAGTGTTGATTGGATTCAGCTCGATGTAGCAGATAGCAAATCAATAGAGCAAGGTAAAATTGAGCTAGCGTCAAAAATTGATTCTTTAGATATTTTAATCAATAATGCTGGTATTAGTGGTATTCAACCACAAAAGTTTTGTCATAATAATATCAAAACGTTAAGAAATATATTTGACACTAATTTCTTTGGTACTGTTGAAGTAACTCAAGAATTTTTTTCTTTACTGAAGAAAGCAGAACAGCCAATTATCATTAATATTTCCAGTGAAGTTGCATCTCTAGAAATCCATTCGTCAACAGGAAAAGATCCTAATTTGGAAATTTGGAGTGCTTATGGAGCATCAAAAACTGCTGTAAATGCATTTACGGTGATGCTTGCCAATGAATTAGAAGATAGCCCCTTCAAGGTATTTAGCGTAACACCAGGCTATACATCAACCGATCTCAATGATCATCAAGGAACAAAAACGGTTGAAGAAGGTGCCACTCCTATTGTTAAAATAGCTAATAAACCAACTCTTTTTACTTCTGGAAAGTTTTATGGTGATCAGGGAGAAGTTTCTTGGTAAGTTACCTAATAGATTTAATTTTTAGTTCGCTAATATGATAATTATATGCTTAATTTTGTATTTATTGTAAGTAAGTATCTAAATGCAGAAGATTTGTAAAGTAAAAACGATAGAAGAGTTTCATTCATTATCGGGTTTAGAAGCTCCACAGCATCCTTTAGTAAGTATTATTAATTATGCTGGGTTGAATGTTTCTCAAAGAGAACGGGATTCTAGCTGGATGCTTGATTTTTATCTTATTGCTATAAAACGTGGTCTGCAAGGTAAAATGTATTATGGTCAACAACGGTATGATTGCGATAATGGCATTATGTTTTTTGTAGCACCTAAACAAGTGTTTCGCATTCAGCCTGACCCAAGTAGTAATGAAGAAAGATCAGGATGGATGTTATTGATTCATCCTGATTTTATCTGGAATACTTCTTTGGCTAAAACAATATCGAAATATGATTTTTTTGACTATGCCATAAATGAAGCTTTGTTCCTTTCAGAAGAAGAGGAAGTAACACTGGAATCTGTTTTGGATGCAATAAAGAAAGAATATCAAACGAATATTGACCAATACAGTCAAAACATTATTATCGCTCATATAGAGACTTTACTTCAATATTCTGAGCGTTTTTATAAACGTCAATTTAATACCAGAAAAATAACTAATTATGATATTGTTGAACGGTTTGAAAACTCATTGTTAAACTATTTTAAATCAGACATCGCGTTGCAAAAAGGTCTACCTAGTGTACAACTTTTAGCAGAAAAACTCCATATTACATCTAAATATTTAAGCAGGCTCTTAAAAGAAATAACAGGACAAACCCCGCAGCAACATATTCAAGAAAAGATAATTGAAATTGCAAAATTAAAATTATCTACCACAGAAGAATCAGTAAACGAAATAGCCTATAATTTAGGATTTACACATGCTCAATCATTCCATAAGTTATTTAAAAGAAAGACGGAACAATCCCCTATTCAATTTAGAAAATCATTTTTTCAATAATTATACTTCCGTTTCCTCTACAAGAAAGACAGCTGCCAACACCGTATAACAACAATTGCGGGCTGCGGACACAACAGCGCAAACATAAAAGTCGGTAATTTTATTTATATTAGTTTCTAACCAATCCGCAACTGATTGTTATACTATCCCGTTGTACAACATACCCGAAATGAACAAACTGCTAACAATTTTACTTCTGATTTTCTTATTTCTGTCTTGTAAAAACGATAAGAAATCTGAATTGGAATTTTATGTGGAAAACCAAACCTCATTTTTCGATTTAAGAAATGGAGATTGGACAAAAAATTCGTGGATTAGAAAACCTGAAAATCTAAAAATTGTTCACGAATCAT
This sequence comes from Zunongwangia endophytica, assembly GCF_030409505.1. Lineage (NCBI taxonomy): Bacteria > Pseudomonadati > Bacteroidota > Flavobacteriia > Flavobacteriales > Flavobacteriaceae > Zunongwangia > Zunongwangia endophytica. The sequence goes on from NZ_JAUFPZ010000002.1 coordinate 1,216,486, forward strand.
TTAAAAAATTTGGTTACGACAAACTCAAAAACCTGATTTTTAAAAATGACAATGAATTTTTAATTCAAGGAATTTATATAAAACGGAATTTCGAGAATTTAATGGACAGTTTGGAATTGACTTACAGCAAACCAGAAATACAAACAAAATATTACGTTGAATTTTGGAATCGGAGAAAAGCAGAACAAAATGACTCAATCGTTTATGAAATTATCCGAGAATTTAACTCAATGAAATCTGATAAAAAACCACTGAATTATCAAAATCAGTTTGAAAATGACACTTTAGTTGACTTATTGAAAATTGAGTTTGATAACGAAAATCTGAATTCTAAAAAAGCGGTAACTGACTTTTACACATTAAAAAAATACGGATTTAATCAATCAGCTTATAACCTACTCTATGAACGAGCAGAATATTCGGAATTGGAATTAGACCGAGAAAAATTAAGAAAGGAATTGACAAAAACAACAGAATTTGAACAACCTTGGCTTATCGATAATGAAAAATAAAGTACGTTGTACAACAATGTATAACCGCAATTACGGCGGATTCGACTACGTCCGAATCCACTCGGAATTGCGAGCGTCAGTGCTAAACCAAAAATAATCGCTAATTTAACCCGTAACTGACGGTTATACGAGACCGTTGTGTGTAATTTTACAGAATGACAAATATAAATCTGAATTATAATTCGACTTACATAAGCATCAATTTGATTGATGAATTAGATTATGTAATTGGAGGTTATGGAAAACCAAATGCTATTTTTATTTACTCTTTAAATACCTTTTTAGAAGCATTTATATTAAATAGTTCATTTTATTTATCTAGTCAAGAATTTAAACATCTACAGATAGTTTCTAAAGCTATTTTTCCAAATGGTAGACCAATTTTAGAATTACTTTCTAAAACTCAAAAATTAAGTGCGATTGGAGGAATTGGAAATGAAATTGGACAAGTAGTAGCATTAGGAAGTTTTGATCCAGAAAATCCGAAATCTTATCAAGAAAGAATAAAAGATTTTATAGAAAATGGGCTTCATGCAAAAGAAACTCGAGAAAAATATCTCATTCTTACTTTTGTAGATAAAGAAATAAAGAAATTCCATATTTAAATATTGGTCGAGTCGACGATGGATATGTCGCAACAGTAAGTAAAAATTCTCCACAAAAATTCTATTCAAAATTTTGTGAAGTAACTAAAAGCACAAATATTCAATCTACTCTTCCATTTTATAGTTATAATTTTCAGGTAAAAGAAATTCAATCGAGAGGTATTGGCAGAGAAATTATTAAAAAGTTGACAGATTCATTTCAAGAAAAACAGAATGAAATAAATCAGTATTTTGGTTATTCAAATCAGACAATTCCTCCACTAGTAAACATATTACTTTCTCAATGTCAGAACATATCAGACATTCCTGATAAAATGTTGCAATTAAGAGAAGATTTTACACAACTAAGAGAATCAATCGTCAAATATGAATGTAAAATAAACGAAGCTGGGAACATTAAAGAACAACTTGATGCTATCGATGAGCTAAATGAGTTTTGGACAACTTTCAATAAGAAATACAATAAGGATAGTAGACTAATTTATCAATTCTGGGAAGTTGCAAAAGAATCAAATTTTGAAGAATCTTTAGATAATGCTATTGATTCTAATAGTGCTACAAACATAATTGAAGATTTAAATGTTGGTAAAGTAGCTGGAAAAAGTGCGATAAAATTGTTCGACTGGTATAAAGAAAGAAAAATAATAAATCGTTTTAAAGGTGCTACTGATATATGGAAATTGTTCCAAAATTCACCGAATGTCAAAAAACATATTTCGGAGTTCGAAAGAGTTTTTGATACGAAACTGAATAGAGATGATTTATAGCAACTAAATAAGAAAGTTAGAGAAGTAAAACTACACACAACATCGGTTAAGGCAAATAGCCGGTAAAGCGCTAAAATTGTTATTTTAGAAACTAATTAAATTTATTCGATAAGCCGACAAATCCGTGTCCCCTACTCCGGCAACTTGTCCTTAACCGTAACCGTTATATACAATGGCTCCAAATGTACTTTCCTGAAATAGGTTGACTAAAAATTAAACCTTTTAGTACTATACCTAATGAATGAACAAAATGAACACTGTCGAAAAAATTCCTACAAAAAAGTAGGTTACGATCTTAAACTGCTGATCATCGATCAGATCCAAAATGCACAGATTTCTATTAATCGTGCTGCTATTAAATATCAAGTTTCCAGAGCTTCCATCTATTACTGGTTAAAAAAATACAGTACTTTAGAACAAAAGAAACTAGTGATGAGCAAGAAAGATGAAATCAAGAAACTTAAAGAAAAAATAGAGGAACTCGAGTTTGTAAAAGACTTCCAGCAAGATATTATTGCTGACATGGAACTTATTACAGGAGTTGATATGGCAAAAAAGTCTTTGCCCAAAACATTAGCAGACGAGATCGAAAAAAAGAAACTAAACCGTTCAAAAGAAAATGGTTGATCAAATGTTTTGGGATTTCTAAACAAGCTTTTTATAAACAATTAAGATCTCAAAAGACCAGACAAGTTCAGCAACAGCTGATCATTCGGCTTATAAAAGACTACCGAAGTAAGTATGGAATGCGTACCGGTGGGATTAAACTCTATAAAGAATTAAAGGATGATATGAACCGACTCGGTATCAAAATAGGAAGAGATAAATTCTATCGAGTAATGCGAATGAATAACCTACTCGTTCCTAAATTAAAGCGATCCCATATTACAACCGATTCAAAACATCGATTCTTTAAATACAAAAACTTGATAAAGAATAAAGTACCTAGTAGACCTGAACAACTTTGGGTAAGCGATATCACCTATATCAAAACACAGAGTGGCCATAGTTACCTGGCTCTGGTCACAGACGCCTATTCAAAGCAAATTATGGGGTATAAACTAGCAAGCCATATGAAAACCTCTCTTTGTATAGATGCACTTAAAATGGCGCTTAAAAATAGAAAATACAAAAATCAGAAACTCATCCATCATTCCGATCGAGGAATTCAGTATTGTAATCCACTATATACCGGCTTCGCTGAGCAAGAAGGAATACTTATGAGTATGACCGAAAAGTATGATCCTTATGAAAATGCGATAGCAGAACGCATTAACAGAACACTCAAATATGAATACGATTTAAAACGTACCATAAAAAACACTAAATTAGCCAAGAAGATGGTCAAACGAGCCGTGGAAATTTATAACAATAAGCGACCACATTTTAGTCTCAAATTGAACACCCCTAACTTTGTTCATTTGAACAAAAATGTAGACTATCATTCCTACAAAAGGAACAAACAGAATTTAGAAGTATTGACCATTTAAAATGTCCAAAATTGAACCAAAAATGGTCAACCTATTTCAGTATAATACAAAAACGAAAAATGAAATTTTTAAGTTCCAAATTTTGATAAAAATGTAACTTTTTTTAAAAAAAGCCAACTAATACTTCAGTAATGAAAATGAAAAATAAATTATAATTTAAAAATAGATATGGATTATTTCTTTTGGGGTTTAATTGCAATAGGAGCTTTTTACAGTATAAAAGAATCTAAAACAAAAAAATTAAAAAAAATATTTATCGGATTATATGCTTCCATATTTATAATTGGATTTGCTTATTTATCTGGAGAACAAATCGGACAAGCTATTTATCATTTAAGCCACTCCAATTAGTTGACTAATTAATCATAGTATTTTACTATATAAGTTCCAATTAAAAAAAATAAATAAATTCAATGATTAATTAAAAGTAAATTTCAAAGATCTTAGGCATTTTTTTCAATTACTGGGACTCTAATATTTTTAGATTTTGCTCTGGAAACCGCAATATCTGAATGAAAAAACTCTAATTAAATTGATCAATAATAAATACTTTCTTTGATATTAATTAATGTCAAATTGAATCGATTTAAAAAATTGGAATTCTTATACAATACAATACGTGTCGCCACAGTATATAACAACGGTTATCACAAATAGCGGTATTTCGTAAAAAAGTGTATTTTAAAGTTCTAATAAACAAAGTTCTCAGTCGACAAATCCGCGTCCCTAACTCCGCAACTTGTGTTAACCGAGACCGTTGCCTTCAATTGCTCATAACAAAAAACTATGCGGATATTAATTGATAAAATATCGGATTAAAACAATCCAAAATCGATTAAATTCAATCACTTTTTTTTAAATCAAAAATTATAGAAAATAAAAACTATTTGATAAAGATTTCTAATAATTAATAGTTTAAAAAGAACAATTTAAACTCAATTTGATAGAAAAAATAAATCTAAACAAGCGAAAATTGATAAAATTCAGTCGTTTTTTCTAAAATTCAATCTTCTGGAAAAAAATGATGAAAATTAATTCTGACAAACAAAATCTAAAGAAAAAAAGCTTACTCAAACCGAAAATAAAATTGATGAAACTCTAGAATCCAAAAAAAATTAATTCAAAACGGATGATTTTAAAGTCGATTTTCTAATTTAACTTCTCTCCTACTCGTTTATTGAGTAACAAATGAAAATTCAATGACTTTTAATAAAATAATGAAACGTAAAAGCGGCTCGTTCTCAGCAAAACGTGTCGCAACAGAAAGGCAACAATGGTTATAATTAATTGCTACTGAATTTTCTACCGAAAATTCAAGCTTTTTTGCTAAATTTATTTCCACAATTGAAAATCCTAGCGGATTTTCAACGCAACATAATCATAACCCAAACCGTTGTGCAACATTTGAAAAAAAATCGAGAATGGAATTAAAATATTTGAATAGCATTAAAAAGCAGTTTGAATATTACAAATCTGTAGGAGAAAAAACATTTTCGCAACTTGATGAAAAGGATTTTTTTTGGCAGTTCAACGAAGAATCGAATTCAATCGCGATAATAGTGAATCATCTTTCAGGAAATATGAAATCACGTTGGACTGATTTCCTTACTTCTGACGGCGAAAAAGAATGGCGGAATCGTGATTTGGAATTTGAATCAGTAATTAAAACAAAAGAACAATTATTATTAAAATGGAATGACGGTTGGGAATGCTTATTTGACGCCTTGAACTCGATAAATAAAGAGAATTTTGATACGGAAATATTTATTAGAAATCAATCTCATTCAATTTTAGAGGCTATAAATCGACAATTTGCTCATTATTCATATCACATTGGACAAATCGTTTATATCGGGCGAATGATTAAAGAAAAAGAATGGAAAAGTTTGACAATCCCAAAAGGAAATTCATCGGATTTTAATAAAGCCAAATTCTCGAAAGGAAAACACGGTGGACATTTTTCAGATGATATAATATAACGGATAAAAAACGTTGCACAACACCGTATATAGCTCATAGCTGGGCAGTTGCTTAATCGAAGTTTCGGCATATTTGCGAAGTCCGCCAAATTTTTTAATTTGGCTTATTGAAAAAAAGGTAATAAGAAAATTGAAAAATTCGGCTCGTGCTCAACCGAAAAGTAATTGCGAATTTGCACGCTACGAGCCATATACAATCACGTTGTAAAACATTTGAACAAAATGAACCGCATCCTAACAACTTTAGGGATTTTAATAATATTAATTAGTTGTAAGTCGACTAAAATTGATACAGAATCTGAATTCAAAATTACAAATGACTCTGTAAATCTATATGCATTTATCGGAGAAAAAATATCTGTAACTGAATTTGACCCAAATGAAAACAATGAACGAATGGAAATTGACTCAATAACAGGAGACACTTTGATATTTAAAAGTTATGTTATGGATAAAGGTTTCAGAAATAAATACAAAGTAATAAGGAATGTTTACAACGAACTGAGAACAGATACGGTTGAATTTGATGCATACGACCATTATGGAAGACCTGCATTTGAAGATTACCAAAACGTACTACTCTACTTATCTTATAGCGAAGAAAAAAACAAATACTATCATCAAAAATATATATTTGACCCAATTGAAAAAGACAGAAATGGAAATTGGAAAGGCTTAAAAGGAGAAAGTATAGAAAAACTATTTACTGAACAGAAGAACGGATATTTGTCTGCGAGAGGATTATTTGACAGCAAATAAAAACGTTTTACAACAACGTATATAAAAAATAGCTAGGTCTGTTTAAACTGAAATTTTTGGTATATTTGGTTAGTCACCAAATCTTTTGATTTGGCTTTTAAAAAGTAAAGTTAAAAACAAAATGCAAAAGATTTGGCTTGTTTTATGGAGAAAAGTTAATTACTAATTTCTAAGCTACTTTTCATATACAATCACGTTAGCTGCAAGTGAAAAGAATGTACTTTCCTGAAATAGGTTGACTAAAAATTAAACCTTTTAGTACTATACCTAATGAATGAACAAAATGAACACTGTCGAAAAAATTCCTACAAAAAAGTAGGTTACGATCTTAAACTGCTGATCATCGATCAGATCCAAAATGCACAGATTTCTATTAATCGTGCTGCTATTAAATATCAAGTTTCCAGAGCTTCCATCTATTACTGGTTAAAAAAATACAGTACTTTAGAACAAAAGAAACTAGTGATGAGCAAGAAAGATGAAATCAAGAAACTTAAAGAAAAAATAGAGGAACTCGAGTTTGTAAAAGACTTCCAGCAAGATATTATTGCTGACATGGAACTTATTACAGGAGTTGATATGGCAAAAAAGTCTTTGCCCAAAACATTAGCAGACGAGATCGAAAAAAAGAAACTAAACCGTTCAAAAGAAAATGGTTGATCAAATGTTTTGGGATTTCTAAACAAGCTTTTTATAAACAATTAAGATCTCAAAAGACCAGACAAGTTCAGCAACAGCTGATCATTCGGCTTATAAAAGACTACCGAAGTAAGTATGGAATGCGTACCGGTGGGATTAAACTCTATAAAGAATTAAAGGATGATATGAACCGACTCGGTATCAAAATAGGAAGAGATAAATTCTATCGAGTAATGCGAATGAATAACCTACTCGTTCCTAAATTAAAGCGATCCCATATTACAACCGATTCAAAACATCGATTCTTTAAATACAAAAACTTGATAAAGAATAAAGTACCTAGTAGACCTGAACAACTTTGGGTAAGCGATATCACCTATATCAAAACACAGAGTGGCCATAGTTACCTGGCTCTGGTCACAGACGCCTATTCAAAGCAAATTATGGGGTATAAACTAGCAAGCCATATGAAAACCTCTCTTTGTATAGATGCACTTAAAATGGCGCTTAAAAATAGAAAATACAAAAATCAGAAACTCATCCATCATTCCGATCGAGGAATTCAGTATTGTAATCCACTATATACCGGCTTCGCTGAGCAAGAAGGAATACTTATGAGTATGACCGAAAAGTATGATCCTTATGAAAATGCGATAGCAGAACGCATTAACAGAACACTCAAATATGAATACGATTTAAAACGTACCATAAAAAACACTAAATTAGCCAAGAAGATGGTCAAACGAGCCGTGGAAATTTATAACAATAAGCGACCACATTTTAGTCTCAAATTGAACACCCCTAACTTTGTTCATTTGAACAAAAATGTAGACTATCATTCCTACAAAAGGAACAAACAGAATTTAGAAGTATTGACCATTTAAAATGTCCAAAATTGAACCAAAAATGGTCAACCTATTTCAGTATAATACAAAAACATCTTTACTGATATCAACTCCAAAAGTTTCTTTATATTTATCCATAAGAACTGATTTTATGAAAGAGCATACTATCGTGATCACAACAACTTGAAAACGAGGTCTAAAGCCTCAAAGAACTGAACGTAATCAAAGTAGTTAAAGAGAGGGGATTATCAATGTTGCCGAAGTCTAACGCTTCACCGTATATCATAACCTTAATCCTCTCTTTGTTCTTTCTGATTTATACTATAAATCTAATAAGAATCAAACTTAAGACGTATAAAATTAATGGCTAGTTCTAGCTTACTTACGAAAGTCCTCGCGGACTTTCTTGGTCGGTAATTATTTACTAAATTAGTTGCTTAAACCACGCAACAAACCATATACAAACACGTTGTGCAAAATTTTGACCCGTCCTGAATAAAGGCTACATAATTTCAAACATTATGTATAAAAATGACAGAGTAATCAGACGGTATTCCGAATCGTTCAAACTAAAAATTTTAGACGAACTTACGGCAGGAAAATTAAACAAGTATCAACTAGGTAAAGCTTACGGTATTGCTCCAACAACCATCAACGAGTGGATCAGGAAATATAACCGTAAAGACCTTATGAACACCAGAGTGACTGTGAAAACAAAAGATGAGATTACACGGATCAAACAGCTTCAAAAAGAAATTGAACAACTCAAGAAACTCCTTTTAAAAAAGGATATGGATGCCCTAATAGAAGATTCTTATCTTGAAGTGGCGGCAGAACAACTGGGCTATAAATCAGTACTTGAACTTAAAAAAAAACTAAGTATCAAGCCTTGATCAAGGCCAAGGAGAAATCCAGAGGATCTGCATCACTTTCAGCCATAATAGCCTATTTTGGGCTTAAACGTGATGCTTACTATAAATACAAACATAGAGAAGACCAACGTTCAGAAGTAGAAAATAAGGTTGTTGCCATAGTCAAGAAAAGGCGCAGATCCCTTCCTAGGGAAGGTGTTAGAAAACTGACCAGATCACTCGACAAAGAGTTTAAAAATGCCAATTTAAAAATAGGTAGAGATACTTTATTCAACATTCTTAGAAAACACGATATGCTCACACTTAGAAAAAAATACAGCTCTAGAACAACGAACTCATTACACAGGTTCTACAAGTATAAGAATATCATTAAAGATGTAGAAACAACTAGACCAAACCAAGTATGGGTGAGCGATATCACTTACATCAGAACTATAAAAGGCTTTTGTTACCTGGCACTCATTACAGATATGCATAGTCGCAAAATTGTTGGCTATGACATCAGCGACAGCTTGGAACTCAAAGGATGTGTAAGAGCTTTGAATAAAGCTTTATATCAAGCTAAAGATATTGACGCACTTATACACCATTCAGACCGAGGTATTCAGTATTGCAGCAATGTATACACACAGATCCTTAAAAGAAATGACATAGGAATCAGTATGACCCAAGAGAATCATTGCTATGAAAACGCGATGGCAGAACGTGTAAATGGCATATTAAAAGACGAGTTCTATCTCGACCAGACCTTTGATAGCCTACAACACGCTAAGAGGGCTACAAAAAATGCAATTAATTTGTATAATGAAATAAGATTACATTTATCTTTAGACTATCAAACACCAAATATGGTATATAAATTAACAGCTTAAATCAATTTTTAAACTGTAGCCATATTTCAGGACTAGACATTTGATTTCAAGCTACATTTCAAACATTTTTTAAATATTTTGTAATAGGTTATTATTATGTTTTACACTTGATTGAAATTGTACCATAGAATTTTTAAAAACCAAATAAGATTTGATTAAACTTAAACAATTCCAATCTCTTGTTATTCACGATTATGCAGAAGAAAGCTTTCATCTTCCTTCACACAGTCATACTTATTATGAGCTAATTTATATATTCAGCGGACGTGGAGAACATTTCGTAAACAGTATTAAAAATAAGTATTCTCGAGGTGATGTATTTGTTCTATCTCCTAATGATGAGCACTATTTCGATATTGTGGAATATACACATTTCATTTTTATCAAATTCACTGAAAACTATTTCCAAGATGGCGCTCTGTATAAAAATTCTGGCATAATAAAAATTTCTCCAGTAGAATTTATGAAAATAAAATTTCTAAAGGAAACGAAGATAGCGTTGAGTGATGCCCAAAAGACTATGATGAAAAATATCATGGAGAATATTGCATACTATAATTTGAAATCTCCTTCGAATATCATGCCCTCATCAATAATATACACACATATTCTTGCTGTATTTGGCATTATTCAAGAGACAATGAAAAACGAAATCAATGCCATTCAAAATCAAGAATTAGATAAAGATTCCCTCATTTCCTTCATTCATGAAAATATTTACTTTCCTGAAAAAATAAGAGCAAATCACTTAAGTGGTGAATTCAACATATCTACAAACTATTTTAGTATGTGGTTTAAAAGAAATTTTGGTATGAACTTAAGCCAATATGCGAATAGATATAAGATAGAGTTAATTAAAAAACGTCTTATTGCTAACCGAAAGAGTATTAAAGAAATTTCTTTAGAATTTAATTTTGCAGATGCCAGTCATTTCAGTAAGTTCTTTAAGAATTGTACCAAAATGTCTCCATCCCAATATAAAAAAAATCACCCTCAGAATAATAAAGAAGGTGATCAATAAGTGAAATTTAACTTAGTTAATAGAGTTTAGGATTTGAACTTTACTACTAATATTCATGTTACTAAGTTTTTCCTCAAAAGTTTTTGCGTAAGATTGAGACTTATGAGTTTTTAAATCTTTCCTAGATTTAAACGTTTCATAAATGATGAATTTACTATCTACTTGTGAAAGTGAGAAAGAAAGACAACCTTTTTCCATTAATACATGCGACTTTAGCTGCTTCAATGCTTCTAAAATCTTTTCTTCAGAATTTTCCTCACTATATTCTAAAGTCGTAATTGCCGTAATCTTGCTTTCTCTCTCTGATGTGTCTAATGATTTATTTTCAATTGTCTCAAAATCACCTCCTATAATTACATCCTGATATCCAATTGTTATTAAGGTATTTTCGTGATCTAGAAATGTTTTTTCGTCTGGAAATACTCTGTTTTTATAAAAATCTGATGTGAGAACAGTTTTTAAACCATCAAGACTATCAAACCAAATTTCGGCTGTTCCGTCATACGAATTAGTTTCTACAGCATCTGTTTTCTTTTTTATAGGATGTGTTTGAATATAGCGTATTACATGACTTTGAGCTTCGGGTATTTGTTGAAAAAGTGGCCCATGCTTTTTTATATGATGTTTAACAAATTCGTCGTGACTTATTTCCGGTTTCCTTTTTAACAACATGGTCATTTTCACCATCCGTTGAGCGCCAGTCTGCGTGATATTCCCCTGGGGATTTGGAGTCCATCTAGTGATAGATTTATCTTTCAAACCTCCTGGGTATGTAATCAACTCAATTAAAGTTCCCCAAGGTGCTTTTCCATAGACTCCGGCATTACCGGGCTGATTCTCCATATTTGCTAAACTATGAGGTTGAGATAGCAGTTCCCCTCCTGCGGCTGTAAACAGCCTAACAGTTTCTTTTATATCGTCAACATAAATTGCTAAATGTTGTAGACCATAATCATTTAATGAAGCGGCATCGTCCTGAGTAGCATTTTCGATCCTAAATAATTCAATAGTTATAGATTCGCCAATTTGAAGAAGTCTCATATGTATAACCTTACTTCCCTTTGGTAATCCCAATTGATTTTCAACTTCCGAACCCATCATTGGTTCTTGATTTTTCGGTTGTACATCATATAATGTTTCAGCTTGAAAGGCGTTTTGAAAAAATTTAGTTGCAGCTTCAATATCTGGAACCGTTATACCTATATGATCAATACCTCTAATAAAATTCTTGTCTTTTTTCATATGTATGTTTTTGTTGTTTTGAGCAGTTATGGGTTGTAAACAAAAGGAAAGAAATCCCATAATAATGCAAATTATTTTGTACTTCATAATTATTTCCTTTGAAATACAAATGTAGACAGGCCCTGAATCAAAAAACTGGTACAAATTTCACAAAAAGTTGCACATTTACTTGATTAGTAATTTTTTATGAAATTTCGAACATATCAAACTTTGCACAACATCGGTTCATCGCAAATGACGGGTATCAGTGAAAAAGTGTAATTTTAGAAATTAGGAAAGAAAATTGTTAAGCCGACAAGTCCGTGTCCCTACTCCCGCAACTTGCGAGGTACTGTGTTATAAAACAAATTTTTTGAGGAAAATTTTAGGAAGAAGTTAATATTATTTTGCTTCTATCCTGTGCAGCAAGGACTTCGGTTCTTGCTGTCTTTTTTTGTTCATACTCCATATCATAATCCATTTCATTTTTCCATAAACTATACATCAACACCAATAATTTTCGCTCAACTGCCACCAAAGCAATCATAGGTTTGGCTTTTCTAGGTTTTAGCAGGTCATAAAATGTTTAAGTGTTGGATTACACCGAACAGCAGTCATTGCGGGCATATAAAGGTATTAAAATAGGAAGGGATAAATTCTATCGAGTAATGCGTATCAACAATCTTTTAGTACCTAAAACAAAGCGATTCCATATCACAACCGATTCAAAACATCGATTCTTTAAATACAAAAACCTGATAAAGAATAAAGTACCTAGTAGACCTGAACAACTTTGGGTAAGTGATATCACCTATATCAAAACACAGAGCGGCCATAGTTACCTGGTTCTGTTCACAGAAGCCTATTCAAAGCAAATTATGGGGTACAAACTAGCAAGCCATATAAGAACCTCACTTTGTGTAGATGCCCTTAAAATGGCGCTTAAAAATAGAAAATACAAGAATCAGAAACTCATCCATCATTCCGATCGCGGAATCCAGTATTGTAACCCTTTATATACCAGCTTCGCTGAGCAAAACGGAATACTTATGAGTATGACCGAAAAGTATGATCCTTACGAAAATGCGATAGCAGAAAGAATCAACAGAACACTCAAATATGAATACGATTTAAAACGTACCATAAAAAATACTAAATTAGCAAAGAAGATGGTCAAACGAGCCTTGGAAATTTATAATAACAAGCGACCACATTTTAGTCTCAAATTGAACACCCCTAACTTTGTTCATTTGAATAAAAATGTAGACTATCATTCCTACAAAAGGAACAAACAGAATTTAGGAGTATTGACCATTTAAAATGTCGAAAATTGAACCAAAAATGGTCAACCTATTTCAGTATAATACACATCCACCGTGCAAAAATCAAAAGACGACAAAACTTAAAAAAAGCTTAACCAAAAATTTGTAAAAATGGACGTCTCAAGACACCATTTTGAACGTTTCGCGAAACCTTTGTTGTAGGACTCAAACTAACTTTGCCCCATATAAAAACAATAATTATGGCAAAAACAGTTTTAGTAACAGGAGCTTCGGCGGGAATTGGAAAAGCAACCGCTATTTATTTAGCACAAAACGGGTACAATGTTTATGGTGCTGCCCGCAGAATAGAAAAAATGCAAGACCTTAAAAATTACGGGATTAAACCTATTGCTTTGGACGTTACAAAGGACGAAAGCATTACGGTTTGTTTTGAACAGATTTTCAATCAAGCTGGTAGCATTGACGTATTGGTGAACAATGCAGGTTTCGGCTCGGAAGGTGCTATTGAAGACGTTACAATGCAGGACGCAAAATACCAAATGGAAGTAAACGTGTTCGGTGCAATGCGTTTAACTCAATTAGTTTTACCAAAAATGCGAGAAAACAATTACGGTAAGGTCGTAAACATTTCTTCGGTTGGCGGAAAAATTGCTTTGCCTTTGGGCGGTTGGTATCATGCAAGTAAATTTGCGATTGAAGCATTAAGTGACACACTACGAATGGAAGTAAAACAATTTGGTATAGATGTAATTGTGATTGAACCAGGTGGAATAAAATCAGAATGGGGTGATATCGCTTTGGAAAGCTTGGTTCGTGTTTCAGGGAACTCCGCGTACAAAGAAATGGTGAAGGGAACAGAAAAAGGTTTTAGAAAAACGGAAAGCAACAACTCCGAACCTATAGTAATTGCAAGATTAATTAAAAAAGGAATTGAAGCAAACAAGCCGAAAACACGATATTCTGGTGGTTCTATGGCAAAACCTTTGTTGTTTTTACGAAGTATTTTGTCTGATAAAATGTTAGAAAGATTAATAATGAGCCAGACAAAGTAACAAACTATGGAAAACACTGTCAGTCTTCATCATAACATCGTTTATTCTCGAAGTAATCAAAAAATAAAAAGTACCGAACATTATTTTCCAGAACACGCTTTAGGAATAATGCTATCGGGGGAATCACATTATTTTACAAACGAGGGAACATTTGTAATGAAAGAAGGTGCAATTTGTTTGATGCGTAGAAATCAGTTATTCAAAAAACAGAAAAACCTTGGCCCAAATGGGGAACCCATTGCATTAATCAGCATATTTCTTGACCAAAAAAATTTACATCAATATGCAATAGAAAATAACATCTCAAAACAAAGTGCTTATAAAGGTAAACCAATGGTCGACCTAACAGAGAATATATTTTTAAAAGGTTTTTTTGAATCATTGCTGCCTTATCTAGATAATCCAAAAATACTTAATGCAAAAATTGCGAAGCTAAAAATCTGGGAGGCAATTGAATTGTTGCTTCAAACAAGTGATAACTTTCGAAATTTTTTGTTTGATTTTCAAGAACCACATAAGATAGATTTAGAGGCGTATATGAACCACAATTATAAGTATAATATTCCGATATCATCTTTTGCGAAGCTCTCTGGACGAAGCCTTTCCACATTTAAGAGGGATTTTAGAGCGATATTTGAAACAACACCCGAAAAGTGGTTAAAGAAACAAAGATTAGAACAAGCATATTTCCTTATCAAGCAAAAGAACAAACGTCCGTCTGAAATATATTTAGAAGTTGGCTTTGAAAGTTTATCACATTTTTCTTATGCTTTCAAAAAACAATTTGGGGGAACACCTACAGATCTGAAAAAAAAATAAAGGCGAACAGCTAACAACATATATAATCCATTGCTAGTTCTAGCCTCCTTACGAAAATCCTTGCGTATTTTCTATCTAGTTTTTATTACCTAAATTAGTTGCTTACACACGCAACGTATCATATATAATTCCGTTAGCTGTAATTATGACTCGTCCTGAATAAAGGCTATATGATTTCAAACATTATGTATAAAAATGATAGACTAATCAGACGGTATTCCGAATCGTTCAAACTAAAAATTTTAGACGAACTTACGGCAGGAAAACTAAACAAGTATCAACTAGGGAAAGCTTACGGTATTGCTCCAACAACCATCAACGAGTGGATTAGGAAATATAACCGTAAAGACCTTATGAACACCAGAGTGACTGTGAAAACAAAAGATGAGATAACACGTATCAAACAGCTTCAAAAAGAAATTGAACAGCTGAAGAAACTTCTTTTGAAAAAGGATATGGAAGCCCTTATAGAAGATTCTTATCTTGAAGTAGCAGCAGAACAGCTGGGGTATAAATCAGTGCTTGAACTTAAAAAAAAACTAAGTATCAAGCCTTAATAAAGGCCAAGCAGAAATCCAGAGGATCTGCATCCCTCTCAGCCATAACAGCCTATTTTGGTCTTAAACGTGACGCCTACTACAAATACAAAAGTAGAGAGGACAAACGTTTAGAACTAGAAAATAAGGTTGTTGACATTGTCAAGAAAAGGCGCAGATCACTTCCCAGAGAAGGGGTTAGAAAACTTGCCAGATCACTGAGCAAAGAGTTTACAAATGCCGATTTAAAAATATGCAGGGATACCTTATTCAACATTCTTAGAAAACATAATATGCTTACTCTTAGAAAAAAATACAGTTCCAGAACCACCAACTCATTGCACAGGTTCTACAAATACAAAAACAATATCAAAGACCTTAAAGTAACAAAAACCAACCAAGTTTGGGTAAGTGATATATAAGGACCATAAAGGGCTTTTGTTACCTGACGCTAATTACTGATATGCACAGTCGTAAAATAGTTGGTTATGACATAAGCAATAGCCTAGAACTTAAACGCTGTCAGAGAGCTTTGAACAAAGCCTTATATCAAGCTAAAGATACTACCAGGCCAATACACCATTCTTACAGAGGTATCCAGTATTGCAGCAATGTATACACACAGATCCTTAAAAGAAATAACATAGGAATCAGTATGACCCAGGAGAACCATTGCTATGAAAACGCGATGGCAGAACGTCTAAATGGCATATTAAAAGACGAATTCTATCTCGATCAGACCTTTGATAGCCTGCAACATGGAAAAAGAGCTACAAAAAATGTAATTACTTTGTATAATGAAATAAGATTACATTTATCTTTAGACTATCAAACACCAAATATGGTGTATAAATTAACAGCATAAATCAATTTTAATCTGTAGCCATATTTTAGGAGTATAAAATGTCATTTTAAATTTAAGACAAAAGAATTTACAATTTTTAGTTAAGATTTGAATGAATTAAAAATCTTACTAATTTGCCCTAAAAAAACCTTTAATACTTGATAATACAAATTAAATAAAATGAGTGATAACTATTACGTACTGGTGCGTTTCAACATAGAGACCGAAAAATTTCAAGAATTATATTACCTGATTAAAGAGTTTTTTGAAAAGGAGGTGAATTCTTGTCCTGGATTTATATCTTCTAAAATTTTAACGAATGAAGATAAAACATTGGTCATCAATTATGCCACTTGGGAATCAAAACAAAAGTTTGAAAATTTTGCTCAGAATATTGTTTCAAAATCTAATATTTCCAAGAAAATTGAGTTTTTCAATCCGATAAGAGAAACTTTTTATGAATTTGAATATTTACCAAAAGTTGATTGAGTAATATTTAACCACATTAATTACTAAATAATTTGCATCGAAAATTCAAAAAATAAAAGGTATATTTTAGGCAAGCTTCCGTTATGCTAATATTAAAAATATACTTCAAAAATATATTAATTTTTGTAAAATATATGCGTCCAAATAGATCTTGAAAGTCTAAAATTAAATGTGCTTGATATAACCGCAATTATTGCAATTATTGAAAATACAATAAGCGGAGATAAATCTACTAAGTACCAAAATAAAACAAGACTTGCAATCATTTCTGCCGCTCCCAGGGCGTAACTTACAAACATAGCACCAAAAAAGAAACCAGTTTCTTTTTCAAATTTAAAATTACAATTTTCACAGCGTTTGTTCATTTCTGGCATTTTGAATAGAAATATATTTCCCTTATTAATGAACATGTCTCCCTTATTACAATTCGGACATTTACATTTTAAAATACTAAAGAATTTACCCATAACACTAATAATTTTTATTAAAGCAAAACTATTAGTTTTAGCAATATGGGACTTTATATTATTATCACTTATTTTTGTAATATTAGGACATAGGCTATGAAAACTCCAATATTAAATATCAATCAATTTAAAGAAACAATACCGTTAAGTGATTTTTATATAAATTCATTTTCAGACCATTTACATCTAAATAAAAAATTGATTTCAAGACCTCACAAACACAATTTTTATTTATGTGTTTTATTTACAAAAGGTACAGGAATACACGAGATTGATTTTAATTCTTATAAAATAGAACCTGGTAATGCATTCTTTTTAAGTCCTGGTCAAACACATTTTTGGAAGTTTGATACCCAACCAGAAGGCTTTATTTTTTTTCATTCCCAAGAATTTTATGAGCTACAATTTTTAGAGCATAAGCTTAGCGAATTTCCTTTTTATTATTCCTTTCAGAATCCCCCATTTTTAAAGTTATCTGCAAAAAAAATAGAAATTCTAAGCCAGCTTTTTGATGAAATACACACTGAATATTTAGAATTAAAATCTTTTAAAAAATTAAAGATTGTTAGTTTAGTAAATTTGATTTATATAGAATTTTCAAAAAATTACACTCATAATATTGAACTTACGAAACTATTTCCTTCAAGTTATTTAAATATCCTTGAGAAGCTTGTTATTTTAATAAATGAAAATTTTAAAAATGAGAAACTACCAAAATTCTATGCAAATCGTTTGAATATCACTACAAAACACCTTAATCGAGTTATAAAAGAAACTACAAATAAAACTACTTCTGAATTGATCTCAGAAAGAATAGTTCTAGAAGCTAAAAGATTAATTGTTCACTCTAGTGAAAGTCTATCAACTATTTCTTACAATTTAGAATTTTCCGAGTATTCCTATTTTTCTAAATTTTTTAAATTAAAAACAGGTTCAACACCTATGAATTTTAGAAAAAGATATAAGGAGGATGAAATAAATACTATTCAAAAAAAACTGAAATAAAAGCTAATTTTTTAGTAATGAAATTAGAGAATAGATCGCTTTTGCAATATTTGAACCAACTCATATAACTGGCTGCTATACTTATTTTTCTTTCATCGTTAATTTTAAGATAGAATAATGCACAATGTCATTTAACATTGAAGAGAATGTAAACACTTGAAAATTAAATTTTATTATTATGAGGAAATAGTGCTTTAACATTTAACTTATCTAATCAAAAATATCATCCAAATCTTCTCTGATTAACTGATATTGTCTATGATATAATAATTCTTCTCCTGCAATATTTTTAAAAGTTCTTCGTGCGAATTTTTGCGATTTAAAGCATATAAATTGCGTATTCCCGTCTGCATATATAACGAATTGACCAGGTTTTAATTTAAAGAAACTACTGGCACGTATTTTTGCAACCTCCCGCTCTCCTCTAGTAATTCGGGTATCAAAATCTAACCCATCACTCCTACTCACGCTGGTTGTTTTTTGGAGTACTAATTCAAAAAATCGTTCATAGTATTTTGCGGTATCGGGATCATTGGCTTTCCCAAAGAACTGGTAAGAAAGGTTACTAAGAATTGATTTCGAACCTTTATCACCATACATCATATCATTTTGAATCTTATCCTGCATGACATAAATCGTTGCAATATCATAACTTCTAAGGGTAGCGGGAATGCGGTGCATATTGAGCAGACGAATTGTAGGCGCTTCTTCCAACATGATAAACGACGACTCGCGATTTCGCACACTCATTTGCTTAACCATGGTATGGATGATGGTAGCGATCACGGGAGAAAACGAGGCGTCATATTTCGGATTATTAACGATAGACACTACGGCCGGATGTTCCGGATTATTCACATCAAGAGGCACCTGATCCCCGGAGAGCACATAAAATATTTTCTCGGAAGTAATTTTCTTAAACGCATTAGCCAGGGTACTTTTCACCCCTGCGGTTTGTTTCGCTGAATCTTTTCCTTGAATAAAGGCACTAGCCATGGCTTTAGAGATCGGATTAGCCGATAGAAAATGAATCAAGCTATCGGTATCCAACTTTTGATATAAGTTGATCAAATGTGGAAGCGTACAGCAATGCGGATAATCAGTTTTCAATCGCCATATCAATCCCGCAATCAGGCCCTCCACAGCATCATTAAAAAACTTACTAGTTCCATGACTTCCTGACTCTTTAAGTTCCAGCAGATTTTCCAATAAAACACGGGACACTTCATTGACACTCTCTTCGTTAGGCAGATAACGCGGGGCTATAGGATTTACCCGGTGTACAATCGTATCAAAGGATATAATATAGAAGGGGATATCACTATCCTTATAGAGTGGATAGGCCATTTCTGTTAACTCAAAGTCCTTATAATCATGGATCACACCAGAAAAATTATATTTCCTGAAATGTTCTAAAAAAGGATAAACGACACTTTCTGTTTTACCAGAACCTGCCGCACCTGTTATTGATACTCCGCGTCGAACATTATCGATATAGAAGTCGCCCGTGGTTGTTTTAAACCGTACCTTATATTTTTTAGGAGCGCGAGTATCTAGCTCGCCTGAACCAAAGAATACATATAAAACAATATTGATGAGTAATAAAGGGCAGGCATAAAACAATATAATTCTGATGCGCTGGCTATCCAGGTTAAAATAATATAGGAGTATTCCGATACTTATAATAAGCAATCCAAGATTCATCCAAAAACCTTCGCTATAGAATTTCAGGAAACCATAAAAGGAGCCACCAATGATAAGGCAGCTGGCCAGAATGATAAGGGGATGAAATAATTCAATCATGACGATCGTATTTAATTATTGAAAAATGGTTTAATAGCCAATAGAAGACGACTTGATAGCCACTTTTAATCCCTTGCGCAGGCGATTAAAGGTCTTTACGGCCAGTTGAACTTTATTGGCAGGAATGGCTGGTACTTTCAGTCCGGATTGCCGTAGCAATTGAAACGCCAGTTTCTTTTGAGGAGCAGATAATCTGGAGAGCTGCTGAAAATAAGCTTTCGGTTTTTGGTTAAATAATTTTCGAGACGCATACGACTCCACAAAATTTCGTTGATACTGAAACTTTTGATCAAAAATCTTTTCAGCAGCGGTAAAAAAGCGATCCCTATCGAATCCGCGTTTAACCAGTTTACCGTTCATCATCACCTCGGAAGCTTTGTATTTACTTCCCGGGAGAGGCTATAACGGTTAGACGCATCCTTTCTCGAAACGATGATATGTACATGCGATTGATCTCCGGGTTTTAGCATTCCCTGAGTAATACGAACGCCATTAACCTTATGTGGTGCCTGTTCTTCTAGTTTAGATATTTGCTGTTGTAATTGTTGGATACTCCCCTGCTCTTCTCCGCGATTAATCCGTTGCTGCTGACTTTTGAGTTGAATAATCTGATTCGCAAAAGGTTGGTTCTCTTTAACCTGCCAGTCGGTACCTTTGAAATGACGCTGAGTCTCCAGTTTCGCATAATATTTAATATCATTAGCCTGTACCCCTCGACCATCGATTTCGCGATTAAAGCATTGCGCATACGTTTTCATAAGCTCCCGTGTATAGTCTTTCAACTGCTCTTTTGAAGTTAATTTTCCCAGTTCCCGTGCACTGGGATTTATGGTAATGGAATAAAATCGAGCTTCGCTTGTTTTAAGCTTTGCGGTATTCTGATCGATTTCTGCAGTGACAGTTTCTGGAGAAATACTATCGGACTCGGCATCAAAGAATAGTTCTTTTTCCTGATCAGGCAATTGTTGGTTTTCTTTCTCCAGGTAATTCACATAGTCGGCACTGGAAGTTGCGAAATGTCCACCTGATTTCTGTGGGCTTATAGTTACATACATATAGAGCAACGGGTTAAGGGTTATACTTTTTTTCCGAAACTGAATTTATGGCTGCTGCTTTTTTTGAAATTTTCGCTCCACAAACTTTGGCGTATCCGAGGGAGAATCCTCCGGAATTTGGTCATTCTCAAAAAGGGTTTGCAGCATTAGTGCGGTAGGCTTCGTTTGGTGTTTTTCGATATTACGAACAATGGCAATGAGCGCACTAATTCTTTTTTTAACCAGGCGTTCCAGCGTTTGCATATGTGGTCCCATTTGTTCTTTGGGAGAAAGTCTGTTAGTCTCAAAAAATTCCAACATTAATAGAAGGCACATAGATTGAGAGCATCCGAGATGCCTGGCATACTTTCGGAATTTTTTGGCAACAGGAGTTTTAATACTGAGATTCGTAAAACGATCCTTTTTAAAATCTTCATCCATTTTTTCGTGAAAAATTTACCGAAAACAAAGGGCTGAGTCACTTTTTCATGGAAAAATCTCCAATTATAGAAAATAAATAAAACTCAAACCTATGATTCCACGGGCGATCAGCAAATAAGAAAGGCCTATAACATCGCGCAGCGTGTTATCCTCTTGCTATTCCATTTCCGATCACACCAGGGTTAAAAATTTTAGACATCCATCCCGGTATGTGCTGAAATGCTGTCTATTTAAAGGAAAGTCAAATCACCACTACAAGAGCTTAATCACTCTGGTAATGTGAGGTTTAATTTAATGATAATTATTAAAAGGAAAAAGTTTTATTGATAAATAGTAATGTTTATTATTATTAAATTACTTAGGTTTTAGGGGAAAGACCTTTCCTATTTTAACGGCAAAAAAAAAGCCTCATTAGTGAGAGGCTCTTTTTAAGTTTCAATTATTTCTTTTCAGAAGGTGAGGAAGAATCTACCCTATAATATTCATATCGTATGATCCAGAGATTGAGAATGAAAGAAAATGTTTTCTCAGTTTCTGGATTTTGCGTTTTTTCAGTTTTTTCCTTATTCATTTTTTTTCTAGCTGGAATTTCCAATGATTTTTTAACGGTACTTTTCATAACATCAAGTTTTAAGTTATTAATTATTTGCCGTTTTGACCGACATTTTAAAAATTTCGGCTCAAAAGGAAACGGAATAAAAAGTGAGGTACGAACGGCTTTATGCCGTAGTCTTTTGATGGGAATATTTTTAAAATCCGAACTTTACGGCGCAATAAGTGATTACAAATACCGGTGCCGGTAGACAGTTTTTAGATTTGAATACGTCCCAGATTGCTTTGAATGCGTTCGATACGCTTTTAAAGCAAACAACAGGTGTAAATGAAAGTTGAGAGGATTCAATTTTTTTAGCGCCAATATTTGTAAAATGCCGCCTGTATTTCAAGAGGCTGATTTAACTCAAATCAATACAGGCAGCCCTAATAATTAAGATGATTATATTAATCCCTCATCGGCAAAGCTCATATAACTCCCATCACTGGTTACAATGAGGTGATCCAATAATTTAATATCAAGAAAATCACAAGCCTTTTTTATTTTATTGGTTAGGCGCCTATCGGCTTCACTCGCTTGTAATTTTCCTGAGGGATGATTATGGCAAACGATGATAGCAGTAGAAAGACTTTTTAAGATCAGTGCAAATAAGATACGCATATCTACTAAAGTTGCGGTTAGCCCTCCGCTAGAAATCTGGCAAATTCCTTTTACGATATTAGAATTATTCAGTAGCATCACTTTAAAAGATTCCTGCAACTGAATTTCGTTTTTATCCCAGTTTTTATAATAGATATTAGCCGCATCTTTAGAACAGGAAATTTTTGGACATTTGGAAATGCTTACCCGTTCTTTGTAGCATAGTTTTATTTCGTTAACTTTCATAATTATAAATTTTTATAGTTACTAATAAGGGGCGTTATTTCTGGTTAGGATTCGCCCCTTTTTTAATTTATTTATTTCCTAGAAGTTGAATCTCATGCACCAGTATTTCGGTGATATACTTGGTATTTCCTTCTTTATCCTCATAGGATCTGGAAATTAGTTTTCCCTCAATAGCAATTTCTTTTCCCTTAGGCACATAATTTTCGATTAGTTCCGCTTTTCTATTCCAGGCTACAAGATTGTGCCATTGCGTATCCTTTACTGATTCTCCCTTCTGATTGCGGTAATAATCATTGGTAGCCAGACTAAGGCGTGCTACTTTTTTACTATTGTCAAGAGTGTTGATTTCGGGAGTATTTCCCACATTTCCGATTAATTGAACTTTATTTTTTAGCGTACTCATAATTAAAAATTTTATAGATTAAACATTGATTACATTCCTTCCACATTTTGTTTAAGAAACCATTTCTAAAGCCTGATTTACTTTTTATATCCGAAGCGTTTTCTTTTTTTGATTTTTTTCCTGGCTTTCGAGTATGTTGTTTTGAGATGATTTCATAAGTGTTTTATTTTGATTTACTTCCTATAGTGCCGTGAGCTGTTCCTTTTTTTGATGCTGATACATTTTCAGCATTTAGAATTAGGGAGCATTTATAAAAAGGAAGCATGACTGGCTTATGCAATGTGGACTAACTTCTAAATGCTGGTATTTTGCATAGTAAAAAAGGGAGAGAACAGCCACGGCCGGGAAGGAAATAACAACACTGAAATTGAAAAACAACCGGAAGCCAGGGAAATGCAGCAATAAACATCCGATTACTGATAGAAGGTCTACGAATTAAAATAAGAACTAGATAACTGAAAGCTGACTACTTCAATTAATAAAGGCACTAAATTTGATCATAGAAAAGTAATGAATACCTATTGTACCAATAGGGCATGCTGATACAAGTAAGTTAATCTATATTGAAAGCCCTCAGAATTTGTATAAGGGCTCCTAGGATAAGGAGCTACTCGAAATTGAAGATTATTATTTACATCACAATATTTAATGCACATCAAAAATGACCACAAGAACTACATCTAATCAAATCACAAAAAACTCTTACACACCTTCCAAATTCATCATTTTTCTTCTGCTCACTTTTCTTTTAATGCTGAGCAAAACCTCTTATGGCCAACTCTCTTATATTTTTCAAACAGTGGAAATTGAGGAATATCAAGGCAAGAAATTTATTTTAAAAGGAAAGATTTATTACGAAAATACAATTGAAAATGGCTCCTATGCAGTATTATCGGCATTTTCAGTTAGTAGCGCAGCCAAAATGATAAATGCTCCTATATATAATGATGATGCAGGAACATTTTATAAATATGGATCCTGGAGTTCCTATGAACTCACTGGAAAAATAGATAAACATGCAAAATATTTCGGCGTAGGAATGACCATTTCAGGAACAAATAATTATTACGCAGATGACTTCGAATTGCTTGTAAAAGATGGCAAAAAAGAAATTATTATTCCGTTAAAAAATGCTGGTTTTGAAAATGACTCTCTTGGCATCTGGCAACAAAGTCAGATTCCTGAAGAAGGAATCGTTTCTATTTCTTCAGAAAAATCGTTTAGTGGTTCCCAATCTTTATATTTCGATTATTCTGCAGCATCATCGGCATCAGGTTTTGGTTCTAATGCAAATATCGGGAAGTTTGTAGATATCGACGATATTAAGCTTTATTATGAGATTTACGGTAAAGGCGAGCCGCTATTATTACTTCATGGAAATAATAGCTCCATGTCCCGGTTCCAAAACCAACTTGACTATTTCAAAGAAAACTATCGTGTGATTGGTTTGGATAGTCGAGGACAGGGTAAATCTACTTCCAGTGATACGCCTTTAACTTATGAACTAATGGCAGAAGATGTAAGTAAGTTCATTAAGGAGCTTGGACTGGAAAAGGTAAATATCATCGGTTGGAGTGACGGTGGTAATATTGCTTTAATTTTGGCTATGAATCATCCAGAACAAGTAAAGACCATGGCGATAATGGGTAGTGTTATCTATAACAACAAGACTTCTGTTCCAGCAAAAATCAATAAGATTCTAAGAACACAAATAGCAGAAATGGAAAAACAGGGCATCTCTAAAGATGACATGAGTTATAGATTAAAACTCTTATTGCTCAACGAACCTAATATCGACCCTGAATCTTTAAGACAAATTCAGGCTCCAACTTTAGTAATGGCTGGCCAACACGATATTGTAAAGGAAAAACATAGCCAGTTGATTGCAGAAAAAATACCCCATGCTAATTTAAAAATTTTCAAAGGTGCAGGACATGAAGCCCCCGAAGAAATCCCAGAAATCTTCAACACCACGGTAAATATTTTTTTTCAAGCAAATAGGAATTAAAAAAATAATGTAAAGCATCCAAACATCAATGCTAAAAAGATCATAATTCTTCGACGATACCAGCTGGTGTAATAGAAAAAAAGTAGTTGTAAAAAAGAAAAACCATGGTCTCATGGTCTTTCTTTTTATATTTTATCGATAATCAAGTTGAATAAAAAAAGGAATAAAATAAATTATAATTATTCTATTTCTGTTCTAATTTAGCAACCACATTTTTCCATTGACATTATCTCCTTGGGGAAACTGTCTACGTATAGCATCCTCTAAATTCTCTTCATTGTTAGTCGCTTCTTCCACCGGGTACATCCATCGCTTAGGAATTTGCCCATTATTTAAAATACCTGAACCATCAGTATTAAAATCAGGAAACCCAGTGCGTCGTTGTTCGAAAAATATTTGCCATCCAGTATTCATAAACATGGAAATATATTTCTGTTGCATGATCCTTTGAATTGGGTCATCCGTATTCAACGCTATAGCCTCGTTATCAAAATAGTCCTCTGGTATTTCAGTTTCAAAAAAATCAAAAGACGCTGATATACCATTTCTATAATATTCAGTTGCATCTCCAGTAATCCAAGAGCGAACTGCTGCTTCGGAAAGAATGAATTCCTGTTCCCAGTAACTTAGTAGAATACTCGGCTCGTTTACAGGATCAAAAAAATAACGTTCCGCAATCCTACTTGCTTCCCCTGAAACTGCTATAGAAGTATTTATATTTAGATCCTCGCTTCCCTTCAATCCTCCATAAGCTGTGAAGTCATCTATAGTTGCATCTGCTGCATTTGGCTTACGTTCCGCAAATATAAATAATCTAGGATCTTGAAATTCCTGTAATTTTTCTACGAAATTTTTCTCCATAAAATATGCAGTTTGGAGATCATTATCATTAAAATAAGGATACCTATTCCCTTGGATATTATAAAAATTTAAAGCAGCATTATCCTGGTTCGAGGCCATCAAAGGATACTTCGATTGGTTATTGACTATTTCTTGGAATCTTTCAATAATATTTAAATCGTTATCCTCTGTTTTATTCGATAAACTCATAAGTACTCGTAAGTAATAAGAGTTGATAAGCTTTCGCCATTTTAGTTTATCTCCGTTAAATACAACATCGCCGGTGATTTGTTCTGTATTTAAAGCTAAAGCATCAGACGCTGATTTCAAATCATTGAGTACTTTCAAATAAATACTTTTTTGTGAATCATACGCTGGTTGATAAATGCTTTCCGTCGCTAAAATAGCTTCTGAATAGGGTACATCGCCGAAAGTTCTTGTAATATTTATTATAAAATAGGAATTAAAAAAATCACCTAAAATCTTATAAACTTCTATGCCAGCGTTTTCGGATGCTTCTACCATCTTCTGTACTTGCTTTAAATCATCGTACCCATCAAAACTAGATCGCTGCCAGTTATAGTATTGGTTTGAATTCACTCCATTTGTATACGACAAATAACGACTTGCAAGTGCGGCAGATAAACTAACGTTATTAAATGCTCTTTCCTCTATATTGGTCAATAGCAATTCTGGACTTACTGAAGTTGCTCTGTTAGGGTCCTCTTGTAAGTCTTCAATCTTACTACAATTAGTAAAGGAAAAAGTAAGAAAAACGAAGAAAATTACTGATATGATGCGATTCATAATTTAAAATTTTGCGTTTAGATTGATACCTATACTTCTCGTTGCCGGTGCTTGTAAATTATCTCTTCCCGGATCCGGATCTACATTAGGTATGTTAGAAGAAAGCCAAAGATTACGACCTATAAGAGATAGACTTAGATTATTAAAAGGTAAAGTTGATAATAGGTTTTCTGAAAAATTATATGTCAATGTCACCTCTCGAAGTTTTATAAAATCTTCTTTATAGTAATGATAATTCTTATTGTAACCATTACTGGTCGTCTGCATAAAATTAATATAGTTTACGGGTATGTCATTAGCAGTATATTGCCTAGAGTCATTTAGAATATTTCCGTTAACATCATATTCAACGCTTCCTCCGGTAACTTTAACTCCTTTGCCAATAAACGTACTTTCCCCATTATTAGCATCGTCTCGATACTGATTAACTGTTCCTGGCGAAGTTCCTCCCCACCACATTTTTTGATTGGTACTCGAATACATTAAACCTCCTAAACGACCATCAAAAAGAAAAGAAAGTGCTAAATTTTTATAGGATAATGTATTGGAAATACCATAGGTAAGATCTGGCTCGTCATATCCAATGAATCTTGCATACGGATCTGAAACTGGATATCCATTTTCAAAAATCACCTGACCTAACTCATTGGTTTGATACACATCATCGTAAATTCTATCTGTTCGATCTCCAACCTTTATGAAACCATCGGTTTGTTCACGATCACCATAAATTTCTTCTTGGTATTTTCTGTACTGACTCAAGTTAATTTGCGCATCCCATCTGAAATTTTCTGACTTTACAGGTGTACCATCCAAAACGAGCTCTATACCTCTACGCTTATATTCATCTCCATTTAACAAAATACTGTTATAGCCGCTACTTTGGGAAATAGAATTATAAATTAAATTATTGTAATCACGGGTTTGATAATACGCGACATCCACACCAAAACGGCTTTTCAGAAATCTTGCATTCAGACCTACTTCCCATGTATCCGAAGTCTCTGGTTTCAGGCTAGAGGACAACAGTTCATTTCCAAAATAAGTTGAAGGTGTACCATTCCAACTCGCCCCTTTTTCGTAAGCTTGAATATGGCTATAGGGATTATCTCCTATTTTACCTTCAGAAACCTGTGACCATGAACCTCTCACTTTACCAAAAGTTATCCATTCCGGCATACTGAAAAGTTCCGTAAAGACAATGGATGCTGAGACCGATGGATAAAAGAAAGAGTTATTAGCTTCCGGTAAGGTGGACACTTTATCATTTCTTCCTGATAAGGATAAATAGAAAGTTTTATAAAAATCGAAATCCACAAAACCGTACACGCTATGTATCGTTTCTTTCTCCTCGCGATTATTAGCTATAAAGGTAACTCCGGCATTATTATCAAGATTATAAAAACCTGGTATATTTAATCCATCTGTAGCTGTAGAATGACTGGTTGATTGGCGAAAATAATTCACATAGGCAAGTTCACCTGAAACACCTATTTTATCCGTAATCTGGTTTTCATATTTTAACCCAAAATCCGTGGTTATATCAAAATAAGTAACATCAGAAACTGTAAAATTCCCTCTTGAACGATCACCGTATCCAATATAACTTTTAGGTTCCTTGTAAGTGCGATGTAAGCTATAAACATTTGTTCCGCCCCTTCCTTTAAAACTTAAATGCGGACTAATTTTATACTCTAGGTTTATATTTCCAAAGATATTATCCTTGCTGTATCCTCTTTCATATTCATACGCTTGAAAATAGGGATTGTTATAATATGAGATATTAAAATGACGTTGTTGATAACCCACCTCCTCTTCTCTCCAGTAATTTCTTAAATCGCGAATATCCACATCTGCTCCTGTCCATAATATTAAATTATAAAGATAGTTAGTCGGTCCATAACCAACCTCAGGGAAATTATCAGTGTACTGTTTGTTGTAAGTTAAGGAAGAATTAATAGATAGATTTTTAGAAGGATTTAAGGAACCTCCAATATTAAAAGATGTATTATTTAGGTCAGTATTCGGAACAATTCCTTTTTGATATACATTAGAAATTGAAGTTCTTAAGCTTGCCTTTTCACTTCCCCAAGCAACACTAACATTATTAGATTGAATGAGTCCTGTATTGAAAAAATTATCAATATTATCAGAACCTCTAGAGAGATATGGTAATGGAATAAGTTCTCCCGTTTCGGGGTCTATTTCACTATTATATTGTGTAGTTTCTACATATCCACTTGGAGTATCAGGATCTAACTGATCTAATTTAGGCCCCCAAATCCAGCCGCCTCCTTCTGTTCCGGAACCACTTCCATTAACATATGCATATACACCTTGATTTCCGTTACCATAGGTAGTTTGAACATCAGGAACTTTAATAAAAGATGGCTGAAACATCGTCGAATTGTTAACCGTAACCGTCAGCTTGCCTTTCTTTCCTTTTTTTGTTGTAATCATAATAGCTCCATTTCTTCCGACTGAACCGTATAATGCTGATGCCGTGGCTCCTTTCAAGACGCTAATACTTTCGATATCATCTGAATTTACTTTCCATAAATCAGTAGTCCGGTCTGGAATACCATCTATCACTAATAAAGGACTAGCACCTCGTAAACTAATTTGTGGATCCTGAAATAAATCTGTAGAATTTTGGATATTAAGTCCTGCTACCCTACCCGTTAGGGAACTTACAAAATTAGGCTCTTTAGCCTTTTGCAATTTCTGACCGTCTACTTCCTGAATAGCATATCCCAGCGCTTTTTTCTCTTTCTTTATTCCCAAGGCGGTCACTACGACTTCATTTAATTGCGATGCATCCTCAGCAAGAGTAACATTAATTAATTTTTGATTTCCAACAGCTATCCGCTGAGTTCGAAAACCCATAAATGAAAATTCCAAAGTATCTTGGGAGGACACCGTTCCGATATCATAATTACCATCAAAATCAGAGATCGTTCCTTTAGAAGAATTGAGAATTAAGACATTTACCCCTCCTAAAGGGATTCCATCCTTATCGGTTATTTCTCCAGTTACTCGACGGTTTTGAGAAAAACATAGCGTCGTTGTTACTAAAAACAACAATAGAGTAATCGTTTTTGTCATGATTTTAGTTATTAGATTTGATTGGTATGATCCATGTGTTTAATTGATGATTTGGAGTTTCCATAAGAATCTTAAAGAAATCAGATTTCTCTTTTACAGAGAATTTGGCAAACTCTTTTTTAATATTTGCTTCGCCTAAAAATCTATAATCGTCTTTTGCACCATATTTGACATTATTGGTCGTTGTTATATAAAATTTGGCAGTATTATTTTCATTTCCAATTGCACTCCAGTTCAGTGTAATTGTTTCATTCTGAAGATTTGCTTTGAGCCCTTGTGCATCGATCTGTCCTAGAAGGGAGATCCCATCCCACTCTTGTTTTACGGAGTCTTCTGGTTCTATTTGAAGAAAATCCATCATGGTTGGTAAAATATCAACAATAGCGGGAGTACTCTTTGTTAAGTATGTATTACCCTTCCTATTCATCGCAATCCATGTACTACGCTCACGGTCTGTCTGCCCTCCGTGATGCTTTCCATCTTTTAGGGTACGACCATGATCTGTGGTCACTAGAAACAGCCAGTCCTCATTAAAGTTTTCTTCTCGGAATTTTACAGCATTATAAATATTCCCGATAAGACTATCCTCATAGGTAATAGCCTCATATAACTTTGGGCTATCTCCATAGCCATGTCCCATATCATCAGAGAATTCTAGATAAACCCAACTTAAATCTGGGGCTTCCTTTTTAATATACTCTCCAGCTTTATAAGCTACCTTTTTATCAATATTTTTAATATACTCACGGTAACGATCATGAGGGAAGCTTATGGTATCCTTTTCAAATCCATCAAAAGCAAAGTCTACTTTCAGGAAGTTTGTTCCCACCAGATTTTCTCCTAAGAGCTTGGTTCGATTATCCTCCCAAGTGGAAAATATTGCCGTTTTTTTTCTTGGATACTTATTTTTATATAGCCTAAATATACTTGGGTAATTGTAGTTAGGTTGCTTAATTTCATTTCCGTAAACATTATGCTTATTTACCCAAACGCCCGTGAGTAAGCTATTGTATCCCACAGCAGATATTGTTGGAGTTTCAGAATAAGCTCCTTTTTCCCCACCAACATAAGCTTCTGAATAGGAACCTTCTTTACCAATTCGATTGATTTGAGGAGTTGCAACCTTTTCGATCATATCCGCAGCAATACCATCAACGATAATGAATACAACTTTTTTGTGTTTTTCGTCATCAGTTTGTCCTAATACCCGAAAACTACTGACCAAAAGAAGAATAGCCAGCATGGTAATTTTAGATTTCATTGCAATTATTTTAAGTTAGATTTTGCATTTCAAATGTATATCAGTAAAAAATAAATTGAATGAATGTTCAATTAATAAAAGTTTACATTAATGTTCCCCTTATGTTACTAAAAAGCGCCCATTAGCTTTTGTAAATCAATTTGGTATATTTGCGGAAAAGGCTTTGTGGGACGTAAAAATTTAAGTGTTAAAAGGCGAAAAGAGATTATTCAATCTTTCTATCGCATAGCAAAAAAAATAGGCCTTGAAAATACTTCGATTGCCAAGGTGGCCGAGGATATGGCAATCAGCAATGGATTGGTTATGCATTATTTTAAAACCAAGGATGAGCTTTTAATTGGTCTTAATGCATATATATTGGAAAAACACCTAAAAATTGTCAACTCCATAGAATATGGGGCTATGGATAATAGAAAAAGTCTTGAAAGTTTCATCACAAGCTTGTTTTCTAGAAAATGGAATACATATTTTGATGACGGCGTTTTCTATAGTTGTTATGCTTTAATTTATAGAAAAGAAGATTTTAACCATAGCTTTAGAAATTACCTGGAAAAACTTCATCAGGTGCTCCAATTGAAACTTCATGAAGCAAAAAGCTACGGAGTAATATTAAATGATAATATATCCGAAATAACCGAAGTCATTTTTGCTTTGATTGACGGAGCTTATTATTACCTGGGAATGTTTGATCAAAAAGATGACAGTTATAATAAACAGGAAGAACTTTATATAAAGTATGCTATTCAACTTCTGAATTTTTCTTCGAATTCCATATAATTCTATATAATGCAAATAGCGCTATCAATGCCCAGACTATATTTACTACAATATTGGGAAAATCATCCAATTTTGAAGCATTCACAACTAAACAAATACCACCAATAACATTTAGCAAATGATATGTTGGTCGTTTAGCCGATAACTTTCCGGTGCTCAAAAGAAAATAAGCAATAATAAACAGTATTGCTCCAAGCCAACCTATTAA
Organism: Zunongwangia endophytica; assembly: GCF_030409505.1. NCBI lineage: Bacteria > Pseudomonadati > Bacteroidota > Flavobacteriia > Flavobacteriales > Flavobacteriaceae > Zunongwangia > Zunongwangia endophytica. The sequence goes on from NZ_JAUFPZ010000002.1 coordinate 1,248,688, forward strand.
ACTTATAAGAGTCATTTTATAAATAGATTAAAAGACTAGATCTCTGCATATTTTTCTATTTTTCCTTACGTACATGCTTTTAATAAGCATCACGTATTGAAAACACCTTTATAAACAGATCATCTAATTCTTCCATTAAATTCTTAAAAAGACATTCATCCACCTTAAAGAATTCTAATAGTATTTTCTGCTAAAATAAAGTAATCACGATGATAAATGTTACTTGAAAGTTACCTATTGCTGATTACAGATGACTTTATATCAAATTCCATTGCTATTCCTTCTGTTTAAAGAAAATTATTAAAAAAAAGGATAAGAACCACCAAAAATAGGCTATAAAGCCTTTTTCTTTACTAGCTGAATATTCCTTCGTCCACCGTTTTCTTTTATTTCAATAGTAAGCTGCCAATTTTTAGGTATAGTAAATTTTGGAACCATAAGAATGAAATTAAACTCATCTCCTTTATAAATAATTTCAGGAACCTGAAGTTTGTAATCGATTGGCAAAAGCTGACGCTGCATTGATTTTCGCTTACCCTGTTTCTTGGTTTGGAGTGAAATTGTAATTTCTCCAGGTCTAAAACTAACCTCAGATCTATTGCTCAAATTTATTTTTATAAAAGCTTTCTCATTGAAATATTGAACTGTATATAATTTCATGCGCATGCCATCTTTATGAGTTCTTTTCATCACTTTCAGATCACGATCTAAAAGATATCTAGCAAATTTTTTGAACGCTTTCAAAGAATCGTAAGATGCTATTTGCAGATTACTTAATGAGTTCGTTGCAGTCAAGGTATCCTTTAGCTTAAAAATAGCATCATCGAGGGTAAAAAAATAGTTCAGGGTCGAGAGTGTCGACTGATATTGTAGCAAAAAGGAATATACATTTTGATCCTGATCAATCACCAGTAGATTACTTGATTTTCCGGGAGTAGCTTTTAAAACCCCAAATTGCTGAGGATAGTCTTTATTATACGTAAAGCTCATTTGCGAAGCGCCGGTAATAGCTTGTTGTATTGGCTTTGGAAAGAATAGTGCAACCTGCATCTGCTCATTGGCATATAAGGTATCCAGACTTTTCTTTTGAGCAATTCCAATATACGATGCTGGAATCATAAGAAGTAAGAAACAGAAACGACTATAGCGACAGGACACATGGAAAGATGGATAGAAAAAAGAATAAGAAAATTTCATGATTGTAAATATTTGAAGATTATGGTTTTAAAAACAGTCGATAATGATTTGCGATGGTCACTTTAATATTGCGATTATGCTTACGGAAAAGATTTTTCAGCCCACCCACCTGAGGTACGGAAGGGATATTAATATCCTGAATAACATCATCTAATATTTCGCGAGAAGCTTCCGCTCGAAAGTTGTTGACTACATAAATTCCTTCATTACCATCCTGCAGGTCATAAGCGCTCAAGCTTACAGGATCCCCCTTTATATTGGTAATCCTAAGGAAAACCCGGTTTGGACCTAAACTCACAAATCCATAAATTGGCGTGAATGCAGGATACACGTTCCCTTTAAATTGAATTTCCCGGAGCAGGTAAAGTTCTACTCTTGAATTGGATTGCACCTTTTGCGTTTTGGAAACCGCTACAGGTATAGGTGAAATCATCGTATTCTCTGCGATATGAGTATTCACATGATTATAACTAAACAAAGCTTCCTGACGAAGCCTGATTTCCTGTTGCCTTGATTTTGATATAGCACTAGAATCGGTGTCACTTTTAAGCCTTTTTTCCAAGGATACATTTCCAGTTGCTGTAGAAGGAATCTCTACAGCACTTAATGTATCTTCAGCTTGCTCTTGAAAACTCCAGGAATCCATAGTCCAACCTTGCTGATTTCGCATTTCTTCATTGGAATAGATATTATCTTTCTGCTGCTGCGCATGAATGGTAGTTTCATAAGGCAAAGAATCCGAAGTCTCCTCAATCTCGTCATATAGACTTGGTACGGTGGATGGTTTCTTTTCTTTGAGTTGATCCACTGCTTCTCTTCTGGAATCAAAGCCGTTTTCTGGATCTTTTAGCGCTGGTATATTAGGATTTTTTGGCACATTCTCTATAGTTCGTTCTTCTGTATCCTCGGTCCAAACCAACACCGTATAGGCGAGGGTAAATAATAAAATACAAAGCAGTACCGATCCAAATACAATGGTCTTTTTATCAAGTTTTATCATGGCAAACGATTTATAGTCTTATTCATTTTCAGTATCCGTTCTTTTCTGTAATCGGTTTTCGTAGAAATCTGTGATCATAAGACCATGAGGATTTCTGGGAAAACTTCGTTTTACTGGCAACAATTTGCCCGAGGTCATAAGGACATAGTGCTCTTTTACATTTCCGCGGTGAATACTAAAAAACACCTGAGTACGGAAAGGATATGGAGACTGCTTAGAATCCAAAGTAGATTTTATACTATCCACCTTTTGCACCAGTGCGTATTGCAGGATACGATTATAAACGCCATCGGCTTTTTTCTGTCGATACACTTCATCTACGGAAGAATTACCGAGCCATAATGCTTTTTCGAGTTGATCCTCATAGGTGTCCGGAGTCAGACCATAAAAAGCATAATGAAATCGCTCCAGATGTGCTTTAGCTTCAATTTCCAACTGGTTGCTTCGTTCTTGCCAAATCAGCGGAATGACCTGTCCACTTTCAGTAACTGCAAAGGCATTATGAAGTGCTTCCTGGTGCATTTTATAAATCAAAAAACCGGAAAGGATGCAAGCCGTAAATGCACCGATACTTACGCAAATACTAACCAGTCGATTGATACGCAATACGGAGTATATATTTTGATACGAAGATTTTTTTGTATAGTTCATTACAATAAAAATTAAAGAGTTATCAGGCTGTAAATAAGCGCATGGTAAAAGAGGTCGCTCTTTTATAGAGTTTAAATTTGATTAAGACAATAAAGGCAACTGATGCTGCTTCGATGAGTCTTTTTATGATTACATTATCGGGCACGGTTCCCAGCAGGTATTCAAAAAAATCCTGATTGATAGCCAGATACAGGGTATTGATAAAAATATTGACTAAGAAAAATGCAGGCACGAGCATATAGACTGCAATATATAAGCGGAAAAATGTATACGCCATTCCTCGGAATTTTTCAAATACGCACAGACTAATAATAAGCGGGAAAAAGACCTGAAGCAGCCCAAGAATGAAAAAGCGTTCTGCCAAGAAAAGCGGATAAATAAAAAGATCCAATATCCATAAAAACACTCCGGTTATAAAGGACAGCATCTGCAGCGCAAAAAACGGACTTACAAGAGCTTCATAAATCGCGGTCATGGCCTTAGTCATGGCATCGAAGGCGCCAATCTCTTCTTCCATTTGGACTTCCTGCAATTGCAGGGGCACCAGTGCCGGAGTCGTCTCCAAAAATTCTGTTTCTATACTCACCAGCACCCCGTCTAATAAACTAAGGACTTGAGGCGCTACAAAAACCAGGATCACAACACCAAAATTCCTAATTAAATCAGTAGGTTGTAATCCCCAGGTTGCTCCCTCCTGTTTAGCTGCACCTTCCTGATATTTTTTGAGAAGGTTGACCAGAAATAAAAGCACTGCCAGTGTTTTCATACCGGTAAGGGTATAGCTAATCAGGCTGGTTTCTTTAAGGGTTTGAAAAATGCTATCGATATACTCCAGACCTAAATTCATAATGGGAAGCAGATTAAAATGTTGAACAAAAAGCAATAGGTTTGCAATCATTAATTCATGGGCACCCTGGTATTCATTATATCCTGAAGTTCTCTAAAAGCGATAATATTTCGATATTGGCGTAATTGTTGTTTAACCTGAGCAAGTAGTTCACAGGACTTTTGCTCCTTCTTTTGGAGTAATTGTGTGCGATCATTATCGCTCATTTTAAATACGTTACTGGAAAGTACCTGATCAATAAAATCCAGATCTTTCAAGGAGAGTTCAATCATGGCCTCAAAATGATCAGAGATACGACGAGCCTCATTGGGATGCATATAAGGAGAATCAATAAGCTCCCTAACATCAGTACGTATCGTTTCATACAGTCGTTGATGACTATTGGTAAGTTCACGAACTGCCTGAAGCTGTTGCACTACCCGACTGACTTTTTCAATATTTTCCTTTTGCTTCTTTAAAAATTCTACTGTTTTTAAAAGGTTTGAGGTTTGTTTAGCCGACTCGATTAATTGTTTGGCAAGGCTAAGGAAATTGGTGTTGTCATAAACAGGCATTCCCTGAGAAGAAGCGTTATGCGAGATTAAAAGCATAAGAAGCATTATACCAATGACCAGCATCGATCGGAAACGAGTGCTGAAATCCGAAGTATTCAAATAAATTGATCGACCAGCACTGCTAAAAATAGGCATATCCTGACGGTCTGTTCTATTTTCAAAAAGTAAATTCATGACATATAAGATTTTAAAAGATTCATAATACAAGCAATAGGTTGTTCAAAAAAGACGTGGAGTTCGTCATCACTATCAAACAAGGGATGCTATGAATCGAGTGATGTGATGTAGTTGCTCTAATTAAGATGAAGGCTTTGATAAAAACTGAGTGATGGCCTTTTCCATATTTCCTAACTTTCGATACGCTCTTAAGATTTCCTCATTCTCTTTCCCATCGGTCAGATAGGCTGCATAAGCCTCGGGAGGCACTTCTAATCGATAAACATTACTTTGTCTTCCTATTTTGATAAAGACCTCCGTATATTTTTGCTTGCCGCTTAGCTTATTAGTAATCGATTTTAGCTGGTTATGATCATGAGATGATAATTTCAATCGGGATACCAATTCCTCATAGCCTTTCTCATTACGCAAGCTGTAAATGACCTGAGTATTCTCCAGAATACTAGCCGCGGTACTATTATGAGGAAGCTGATTTATAGACTGTAGAATTATACCAATAGCTCCATTTTGCTTACGTATAGCCTGATAATAGAACTCTACACTCTCTAGTACATTAGGAAACTTTAATTGTTTAGCAAACTCATCAAACAGTATAATCCCTTTTTCTTCTCGCTTGCTCCATATCGAGCGCTGCACTGCTGTTTTAATAAGTTTTAGCATCACCGCCAAAATCTCTTTGTTATCTCTAACTTCATCGAGTTCAAAAATAATCAGGCGTTTATCTTCCAATCGGTACTCCTTTTTTCCCGGCTGAAATAAATAACTATAAATCCCATCCCCAACATACTCTGAGAGAATATGCAAAAATCGGTTACGATCAAGAAAAGTTTCTTTATCAGCTGATTTAGTTATTTCATCAGTAACATTCTTCTCTCCCATGTGAATCAGAAAATTATAAAAGGCGTACATGTTATAGGGAGCGGGACTATTCTTATAATACCTCCTTAGCCAGTTTTTTAGTGTTACACTTTGCGCTTTAGAATTGGTATCAAAAGCCGTTAGTTCCAGTAGGAATACACTTAGTTCTTCCAATAGTTCTGGTGACGGATTCCCATCATCACAATAAAAAGGATTAATTCCGAGAGATTTTCCGGGCTCAAAACGTAAGATCAGATGCTCCTTCGGATATAATTGGGCAAATTTTGAATAGGAACCTCCCAGATCAATAATCACCAACCGGATCTGTTCTTCAAAATACTGACGAAGTATATTATTCGCTAAAAAAGATTTCCCCTCTCCTGTTGGCGCAAAAATCGCAAAGTTTCTAGCTTTAATTCGGTTTTTAGCCTCGTCCCAAACATCCTTTTTAACCGGTAGGTTATACTGCCGATCATTAAAGATGATGCCGGTAGTATCGGACTGATAATTTCCGGTATGAAGCCAGAGACAGAGGGCATGTTTCAGATCTGTAACGTAGGTATCACTGGCTCCAAAGTTAGAGGTAAAACCAAAGTAACTATTCAGCACGTAATGTGGAAGCGCCTGACCTGAGGGCAGATAAGGTCGAATATCCAACTGCTTACATTCCGCCATTAATTTCCCGGTGATCTCCTTAAGATGCTCTTTATGCTCATGCCAAAAAATAACATTAAATTGACCGCGTACCAATCGAGATTGCTCATCACGCACAATAGTATCGAGCACGGCTTCCAGTTTCTCACAGGTAATCACATTCTGGGAGCTAAAATTAGCACTCTTCTTTAAGGATTCTATGCGCTTTTCTAATGCTCGTTGCCATTTTTTAGAGTCCTCAATAATCAGCAATTGATTGACCATATGATGTTCATAAAGCTGTAATCCAAAGCCATCGATAAACCCCTGATAAAAATTAAAATCATCAGCCGTAAATGTCGCATGTGGGCGAGAACTTTTAAGCTCATCCTGAAAGCTGGATTCATGCTGGAATACCAGAGATTGAAAGTACTGATTCCCTAATTGAAGTGCATTAGAGCCGATTTGGATATCAGTATCATAATCAGCTACAAAGCCATTCCAAAAATCCTTACTAAAAGCTGTTATTTCCTGAGCGGTCATTCGATGTACTTTTAATTTTCCGGATTGATTTAAATAGGCTACGACATCGATGACATGGCGTTCAAAATGTTTCCATTCCTGATTGGATTGATCCACTTTAGCTTTAGACAATGCAGCAAAAGGATTTCGATATTTTGAACCGGCCAGTTTATTGTTTTTAGGCAGACTAAAAAAAAGCAAACATTGGTGATCCAGATGTTCCCTTCCTTTAAAATAATTATGGGTTGCCTGCTGCAAAAAACTTTTCGTTGGAAGATCTTTTGCTTGATAAGCTTTTTTTAAATACACATCCTGTTTATGAATATAAGTACCTACCGGCAAACTTTTAATCGCTTGAAACCAACTAGAGTGTAACTGATCAAAATCATTTTCAGACAGCGAATAAACCTCTGGCAAATGCACCCGATAAGCCAGACAAAAATTACCATTTGCAAAAAATACAGTATTGTTCTGTACATCCGCAATAGGGGGATATTTATAGAGATTCATAAGGCTCGATAAGTTTTTGATGAAACACCGTAATTTGTTTGGCACTCACATGCTTAGGAAATACGCGAAAAAACTGCAAGTGGGCCATGAGTTTCTTGAGGTTCATTAAAATCAGGTACAGCAGGATATTGCTACTGCACCCAATAATCAGCGCCATCCATCCAAAAGCAAAAATAATGACCAGTAAGCCAATAATTACGGCGATCATTTGCACGGCAAAAAGATAGACGGTAAGTCCAAAGATTAATGCTTCCTTTCGAATATCACGGTATGGTATATATTTTTTCATTATACTGCCATACTAATCAGATATGTAAAAATGCCCACTACGGCACCAGTAATCAGCACGAAGACTAGTACCCGGCTAATTCCTTTTTTGAGATCAGCATTTTCCCCAAAGAAGTGTCCAGCATTGAATAGAAAACCTACCAGAAAGATGACCCCAAGAAGAATGGGAAAAATCGCTCGGATCGTATCTGAAATCTCCGCTACAGAATCTTCAATACCTCCGATTTGAGCAGAAGCCGATGATGTAAAAAGCAAGCTAAAAATAATAGCGCTAAAGGATAGTAATTTTTTCATGAGTACAAGGTTTTAGGTTAAACAATAATTCATAAATGATTTACTGATCTTAAGCTACCAAAAGCCAACACTCAAAACATAATACCTTATAAATCTGTGAATAACATATTTTTCAATGGTATTTGAATAGAAATAATGGCAATGAAATACAAATTATAGCTCACCAAACAAAAATTTTGTTGATAACTAAAAATCATAGAATTGTAATCCAATCACAAAACGTCAAATTTGCTTTTTAAAGCAGAAAAAAACTTCGATAAGTCTTTAAAAACAAACCATTTAATTAGTAAAAAACATCCTTTTACAGCTCACATGAATTTTAACTTTTAGAGATAAAATTTTTCTTCCTACAATTAAATTCCTAATCTGAGTAGGTATGATGACTTCCCATTCAATAATTCCAATATCTGGCTTTTTACTACTCATGATTCTTTATATACATATGCACGCCAAAATAGTAAAACGACACGTTTAGAGGCTAAAAAGTTAGTTTCTAACAGCGACGAAAATCATCAATTACTGAAATTAGACAATCAACGTTTTTTACTAAATGTGTATCCTGAACCTACTAGTCATCTTTATGCCATAAGCGATAATGGAAGCATTCAGGAAACAGCAGAACAAATTAATTATTCTTATGCTTCCGCCTATTCTGATACGAAAACTATACCCCCACAAGGAAATGTGATGGTTAATATTTCCAAAAATGCAGTTTATTCTTCTGATCATTTCGAGGTATTTGCCACATTTGGAGAGCCCGTATTCCCTACCGGTCTAAGTCGAAACGGCAAAGTGATTTGTGGAAGCAATAATAATCCAGAATGGTTTCCAAATAAAGAATCAGCACATGAGAAGGTAGCCAAAATTTACAACTGGCAAACCAAAACATTATCCAGCATTTCAACACAGGGATATCCTATGCTCATTTTTGAAAGTAATAGAAAAGGTATTATAAGCTTATCAGCGGGAATGAAACTAGATAAATTAAGCACAGGAGTTCCAAAGCCAGATTTATTCTTTGAACGGATAAAATAGGCTACAGAAAAATCACTTCCGCTTATCTGAACTCTTGTCATCAAAAGCTATCAGATTAAAGAGCTCCCGCATTCGGCTACGCACCCGATTGCCATATCGTTCTTCAAGTTCTGCTGCGTTAAGGTTCGTTGTGGCATATGTTCTTAAACGTCCTTTTGTATGTATAAAAAGCTCATATCTGGAAAGTAACACCTCCCCCATCACGTTAGCATCTTTTCCATAAAATCGCCCATACGGTTCAAGTCCCAGATCATCAAAACAAAAACTTCCTGAATCCCCGTACTCTTGTACCGTTTTAAAACCCAAATGATTAAAACTAAACACCACATTTCTTGAGGGAATCATTTCGTAAGGCATTTTTTTCGGAACAATGTAGCGCAATAATTTCATTAGACTGGTTTTTCCACATCCGACAGGACCACTGAGCAATATTCCTTTTTCAAGGATCATATTATAGCGCTTACAGGATTTTTGATCCTTGATAAAATAGGCGCATAGTTTTCGGATCAGGGGACGATCTTTTTTATAGATTTTAAAATCCTCACCGTATAACGTTTTTCCTTTCACTTCCAAATATTCAAGAATTCTATAAAAATCATAATGTACGGTAGTTCCATCAAAATCACCCAGGCTATAGGTTACGCCATTTTCCACAATATTAGAGGGGTTGTCCATAATTTTTATTTTTCGAGATTTTCAAATAATCGGGTTGTTCCTTTTTTTCTTTACGCCAGCGATAATAACGGTTCATCCATTTTTTGGCCGCCCCTTTCCAATCGGTGATCAAAATCCCTTTGGCTGTTTTCCAATGCTCTTGCTGGTAATAAGCATAGTATTTTTTTGCTTCTTCCAATGGCCAATTTTGAGTTTTAAAAAACTTAAAAACTTCATTTTTAACAGGGGTAATTGTATTGTTTATGTTTGTTATAGTTTTATGTTTATTATTGTTTATATAAGGTTCGTCTACTGGTTCATATTTGGGATAGTAGTGATCGGCTACTTGTTCCAATATGGGATCCCTGTGATCTTGTACTGGTTTGCTACTTGTCCTAAAAGTGAACATCTTCACGCGGCTACCCTGATAAGGATTGTGTGAGGGCATATACTCCAGATAGCCAAAACAATCCAGTTCGCGGATGCAACGATGATACCCGGATCTGGAACGAACCTTGGAAGATCGCATCAGCTGTTGCCTATTGATATAGAGTTCTCCCGGGAATCTTGCTGCATTCCATTCCTGAAATAGTGCCATATAAAGGCTAATATGCGATGGATTTAGACGTTCATCTTCCAAAAACTGCTGGTACACCAGTTGAAGGTGTCGGATATAGTTCATTTGGAAAAACCGGTATTACGGTGGATACGGTGGGCATCCATTGCCTTTTGGATATCTGCAGCTTCATAATAGAGCAGTCCTTTGATTTTCACAAATGGCAAGGTACCATTGAGCCGAAGCTGCTGTAAAGTTCCAGGGCTGATTTGCAAGAGCTCCATGACCTCCGAAGATTTGAGATATTTTTTGAGTGTTCCTCCTTCTCTTTTTTTCATTAACTCGCGGAGTTCTTTGAACAGTTGTCGTTTAAACTCCCTTAGATCATCAGTTGTAAGAATTGTTGCTGGCATAAGTTTAGGTTTTAAAAATCCCACCGTATATTTTAAAGACCTTGACATCAAAACGGTGGGATAGGTTGATTTGACTTTCACTACAAAGCTGAAAAGAAGAATTAGGAATCTTTCGTAGTTCGAAACAGACTACGAAAAACTTTAACAGTAAAAGAAAGGAAGTAAAATGAGGGAATTTGATGGTACTCCGTTCTGAAGTCGATCATCAAATTGCTCTAAATAATACAAGAAAAATACAGTACTACTCCTTTTCGAATATTATCGTAGTTCGAAAAGGTTTAACATAATTAAATACAGGTTCATCCTGTTTTTTAGAAGAAGGGAAAACAAGAAAATATAAAGCATGAAATCCCTATTTATCAAAACATACCTAAAAGTAACAGGCATATATCCCACAAACAGATTTTGGAATTGAAAGAGTCCTCAAAAAAAAGTGAAATTCTATTTTTTCATTAAACCTTCACTTTAATAATTTCATCCAATCTACTGGTAAAGCGTGGGGATAGTCGTTCCTGTTTCATTTTCCAGGTACGACCAATATCCTGTCCGGCAAATTTTAATTTTCCATTTTGAGTTCTGTTTAACACATCTATGGTTTTCATTAGTTGTTGATGTTTAGGGTTTTCGTTGGTAAAAAGCGCCAGCTGCCGATTGGACTGTGGGCTAATTCCCATAATGATCACTCCTGCTTTTTTATACTGATAGCCCGCCTTATAAATAGACTTCAATCCGTATATCGCTGCTTTGGTCAATACTATGGTAGAATTAGTCGGGAATGACAAGCTTACCGCGCGACTGGCTTTATATTGATTTAGGTCCGTACGAAATTTATTAGTGATTAGAAATACATGAATCATACTACAACAGGAATCTTGCTTTCGCAGCTTAAAGGCTGCTTTGGCTGCATAGGTGGCTATGCGCTCTTTTAAATCAGAAAACTGCGTATACATTTTCTCAAAAGATCGGGTTACTGCAATATTCTTTTTACTTCTAACCACTTCAAAATCCAAGGTAGATTCTCCGGATAAATCACGATACAAACGCAGTCCTACTACTGAAAATTCTTTTCGGACATACTCGTGCGGCAGTTGGATAAATTGCCATGCATTGAAAACCTTAATAGCTAAAAGACGTTTTTCATATTGGCGCCCAATTCCCCAAACATCACCGATTTTAGTCCATCGCAAAGCCTTTTTTATTTTATCCGATGTATCTAAGACATATACTCCACCCGTACGTTCTGGAAATTTCTTAGCAATTTTATTCGCCACTTTAGCCAGTGATTTAGTTGGAGCAAGCCCAATACTAATTGGTATGCCAGTGCTCTTATATACTTTTTGAATAATATCAGCACCAAGTTCCTGAAGGTCATATAACTCAAAACCATAAAATTTCAGAAAAGATTCGTCAATCGAGTAAATTTCAATTTCTGGAGTAAACTGAGAAAGCATTTCCATTACACGATTGCTCATATCTCCGTAAAGCGTATAATTAGAGGAGAACACATGAATATTATGACGTATGAAAAGTTCCTCATATTGAAATGCTGGCGCACCCATAGGAATTCCAAGTGCTTTTGCTTCATTACTTCTGGCAATAACACAACCATCATTATTGGAGAGGACCACTACGGGTTTATCACGAAGAGAAGGATTAAAAACCCGTTCACAGGAGGCATAAAAGTTATTACAGTCGATAAGTGCAAACATGAGTGCGATTTAGATGGCTCTAGAAGTATTTAATAACATTAGTTACGATACCCCAGATTAGAAATTCATTATCTTGAGTAACTTTGATAGGCTTATACTTTTTATTCTCGGCGATCAGCCATATTGTATCTTTTTCGATACGAATACGTTTTACCGTAAATTCTCCATCGATAAAACAAACGGCAATTTTTCCATCTTTTGGTGGCAAACTTTTATTGATAATTAAGAGATCACCATCATGAATTCCTGCACCTTCCATACTATCTCCTTCTACTCTGCCGAAGAACGTAGCCTCTTTATCTCGGATAAATTCATGATTAAGATCGATACGATCCTCAAGATGATCATCGGCTGGAGAAGGAAAACCTGCTGATATTCCGGAATTTACGAGCGGAATAAGAAGGGTATGTAAAGAATATTTTTCGTAAATTTTCATATTCGTTTCAATATTTCCTTCAAAATTAGGTATTATTCCATAATTTTGGATTAAATCCTAAATTAATATTTATGTGTTACGAAACATCATTAACGAAATCAGCAAAGCAGATTGAAAAGAGAACCGGAGCTCGTTTTATAGATCAGGTAGATTATAGACCTTATTATCATGCTTCGTCTTTCAATTTCCCTAGCTTATACGGTATCACGGATGATTATAAGAAAACCATTACTACTATGGAGTGGGGCATGATCGCACCCTGGGGAACGAATGATATTGAAAATTATCGAAAGAAAAATAAGAACTGGAACGCTAAAGGAGAAACCATGCTCGACTTGCCTACATTTTCTCAGGCAGCGAGATCTAGAAGATGCTTGATTCTGGCCGATGGTTTTATAGAACCGCATTATCCAGGAAATCAATTCAGAGGGCCAGTTGTTCCAAAATACTGTTATTTACCCAACAAAAAACTATTCTGTTTTGCCGGCCTATACAATGAAGCGGATAACGGACAACTAAACTGTAGTATAGTAACAGTTGATGCCAATCCTTTTTTCGCTGCCCTTCACAATAAGAAGCGAAGAATGCCTTTAGTATTGGATGAAGCATTTACGTCTACATGGCTTGATTCCTCGATGAACGATGATGAGATTATGGAGTTGGTTTATACCGGAAGTACCAAAGAAGCATTTGAGGCGCATTCTATAAAAAATTTTTATAAGAGAGATTTTGATACTAATACTGCGGAATTTTTAGAACCCATAAGCGATCCTGAAGGTGTTCAGGGAAGTTTATTCTAATACTAAAAGTTATGAAAACCTTGTTTATCATACTACTAATTTTAATGCTACCATTACGGCAATATAGCCAAGCATCGACTACGAAGAAATTTTACAGTAATCGTACCTACTATAAAGATATCGACACTTCGGAATATATTGAACGTCTGATTGAAATAAATCCCCAAACGATTGTCATACATTCCAAGGGAAGTGTAAATATAGATACTCAAATAATTATCGTGACGGCCACTTATATGGACGGTACTCCTGATCGAGATACCTGTCGGGTTTATGAAGCCATGTCGGCCAACCATCAATTTGTTTTTGACATCAGGTTAAAAAATAAAAAAAACATAGACACCATCTTCGTCACTAGCCTAAATTGGGAGACCAAGAAATTCAAGGATTTCTATTTGCTATTAGATAAATACAAAGAAGGATTTAAGCTGGAATCTATTTAATAGATCAAAAAAGAACGATAATCAAGCATCCTCTCGTTCCATTTTCAATTGAAACTGCATCCCTAGATCATCCAGAAATTTTGTTTTACTTCCTTTCCTTGATTTTATCTCCATATAAGTTTTAGAAACATTATCCAGTCGTATATTAAAAAAAGCCTCAAAAGAACTTGCTATTGTTTTAAGGTCTAATTTTCCATGATTTAGGGAGCCATCCACATACAGTGCGTATACTAATTCTACCAATGCAGTTTTGGAACCGGTCCAGACGATGACCCGATGAGAAGAATCCTGAGTAAATTCCAGCGGTCCTCCATTTAGTTTTTGAAGCTGTTCTCTCAGATAATGAATATATCGGTACATCGCCTTTATTTTAGCCCATAGTAAATCATGAGAACTACTAAACTCAGGATAGAAGTATTGATTTTCAGTAGGATTCATGGGAAATTTTTCAACCCCACGTCTCGTGAAAAAGGTATGATCCAGATAGGAATATCCCTGTTCCATATAGTAGGTGAAGTCCGTATTTTTAAAAAAGAACTTATTTACTTTTCGCATTTCTTTTTCCAAAAACCTAATTTTATACTGTTTTCCCGCTTTGGGCCGATGCAGCTCACAATTTTGAATATGGGTATAGTAAATAAAATAACTCATAGGTATGGGCTTTACTTCTTTAAAGAAGTAGATTTCCTCTCCTACGGTCTCAAAATCTATATCCTCCACAACATTTTTCATCTCTGACAATATCTCGTTACAAAATTTCAACAAGTTGGAGGATCGCTGTAGTATGGAAGGTATCTTTTCCATCGTTTGACGCTCCTCATGAAATTTAGTTAATAGGTCATTGAATCTTTTCATAGGCTATGTATTTAGTTATTCATTTTGAGTCAATTCGAGCACATCCAATTTAAAATTGTCGTCGCTTTGCAGGTAGGCATACGTATTGTAAATGTTGGCTCCCAACTTTCTTTTTTCAAAAGCAGCACTTAAACCAAGATCAATTTCCGATACATTTTTGGCTATGCCCTGTTGAATGATATAATATAATAACTGTCGATATACAGCATGAGATGCATTGTAGTTGTAATCGATACCAATAAGTGCAGGAGAATAGCATTCTTTTGAGGTATAACAAAAAACGACTCCTAGCAGCTTTCCCTCCTTATCTCTAGTCCTTAGTTCCAGAAACTCCCATGCCGGATGTGTATTCATCTCAAAGAACAATTGCTCTGGATAAGGGAATAAATTGATTGCAATATTTTCCTTTTGAACATTTTGATATAGCACATAATATTGATGAATTAGATCTTTAGTTGCCTCTTGGCTTATGACTAACTCACAATCCTTTAGATAAGGTTCTATATCGACCCTAAAATGGCGACGATTACGTTTAGATAGTTTTGAAAACCATTCTTTTATTGAATGGCAATCTGCTAGCAACATTTTACAACTACGGGGCATTCCAATCTTGATAAAACCCTGTTGTTTAAAAAGATGCTCGTGTATATGATCATCTGGAAAATCTCGTAATAAGATCATTTGCCCATTCTTTTCTCTTTTCAATTCTTCAAGATTTTTAAAGAGCAGTCTCCAGGCATCATTTATAGCGGAATGATTTACATCAGCGTAGAAATGTTTTCCTTCAGAAAAAATACTTCCCATTGATAACACCCTAGAGGTCATATAATCTGGTTGAAGCATACGTTGCTTTTCATATGCTATTGATACCGATTCCGGTGCGAGCATATCATCCTTTAAACGCTCCAGTGAAAAATAGGTCAATAATACCAAGCGATTCGATTGATCCACTATACGGAAATAGAAAAAATTTGTTTTATGGTTAAGCCCGCTTTCATCCATAAAAGAAGCAGAGAGGACTTTTTCAAGCCATTGCTGTCCACTAAAATCAAAAAGCCCATGACCAATATGTGTATTCCATTCCTCTTTATCAATGTCATCTATACTTTTAAAACATTGCAAAACTAAATTCGAATTCAAATTACTTTTAGAACTACTTTTAGATTCTTTTTCCAATTGCTTTATATAAGAAGCATTCCAATTGTAATTTTTAAAAAGTTCTGCAATTCTTCGCCTACTACTATCGCTAACGATAATTGCCTCCTCAAAAGCTTCTGCCAGTGCTTTCACAAGTTTTCGTATATCCTTTTGATTATTATGTCTTGAGATCGTAAACCGAATTCCTGTATTTTTAACCGGTACCGCTGGGAATAATCCTAAATTCACAAAAAAACCTTTTTTAAAGAGCCGTTCAATCATTTCATAACCGGTAATCGGAAGTCCACAAGCTATATAAAAAACAGGCGTATTATTAAGATTTACAATTGGCAAAGCCGTATCCTTCAATAGTCGACTGCAAAGTTTTATCTTTCCCTTGAGTTCGTCTTGTAAACCTTTAATTTCATCAGAAAGATGAATTTTGGCAGAGGCAATTGCTGCTGCTACAGATGCCGGATCCAACTGGGCCGAAAATGTAAGTGGTCCTCCATATAGCTTAAGTTTGCGGTGAAGCTCTTCATTAGGACAAATAAATACTGATCCGTTAGCACCGAACGTCTTACTTAGGGTGGCCATAAACATCACCCGATCAGGCAATTCAGAAAATCCTAGTTCTTCACATGACTGAAGAATAAAACCTGCACCATTAGTACCAGTCCAGCTCATTCCATGCACATCATCAAAATATAAATGTAGTTGAGAATATTTCTCTAGGAGCAAAAATAAATCGGCTATTGGAGCACAATCCCCAAACATGGAATATATCCCGTCCGCAAAAAACCATATCTTCTCATGAGTTCCTTTGAGATCTTTTATTAGCTCTTCCAGAGCTTTACTGTCATTATGAGGGATCATTTTAACACTAATTCCTCTTGGTTTTAATAATTGTACAGCGTTATGTACGCTCCAGTGCACCTGATGATCTAGAATAACAGCATCCTGATCCTGTACCAGTCCCGGAATGACGCCAATATGTCCCAACGTACTATTTTTAGTTATAATGACCGGTGAATTAAAAAGCGCTTTAAGGCTAGTTTCAAGTTCTGCATACAAAGGATGAGAGATATACGTTTTACTCAGCGGAAATTGGGTACCATATTTCTTTATCCCCTCTATGGCTTCAGCTTTTAATCGCTGATCTTGTTCCAGGCCAAGATAACCGGTAGTCCCAAAATGATACAGCGATTTTCCTTTTACCGTAATAAATCTTCCGGTGAGGCTTTTATCTTCAGCATAGAGATGAAGTATACCTTTTTCCTGAGCCTGTAAGAAGTAATCATCTACGGTATCTAAAAAGTTATTGTGCTTAATTTTTGCCATAAGTAGAAAATTAAAGAATAATCAAGCTATAGTAAACATTTATAAATGCCTCCAAAAAATCTCATCTTCCATGGTTTTCTTTCATTTTTAATAAGCAATTGTATATATTTAATAAGCTTACAATTGAAATTGCATCTAATTTTACACTGACCCTACTCCCATTTTTAACTCCCAAAATGAAAACTCATGGATAGATCAGGAAAAAAGAGGGTGGCTAAAATTTGGATTGATGATGGTATATTATATTTTGAATATCATCCAAATACCGTATTAAGCTTAGAAAAAGCCCAGCAAACCGTAAAATACAGATTAAGTATACAAAAGGATAAATATTATCCTATCTGTTGCGATACCAGTGGTCTGGTAGATTCCCATAAAATGGCCAGAGACTATCTTGCCAGAGAAGGATCTATACTCGCTAGTGCAGTAGCTTATATCGCACCAGATGATTATTCTTATAAAATGATCAGTTTTTTTATCCGCAATAGTAAACCTCGAATTCCAAGTAAGGTCTTTCGTCACAAATTTGCGGCATTAAATTTCCTCAGAGCTTTTAAAACAAAATCGCCATGACTGAAAGAACACTGAGTTTAAAAAATACCAAGCATATCTTTGAAATGATCAATCAGGTAGCCTCTGGAAATTTCAATTATGAAATACCTTTGGATGAGGAGCGAGATTTATTGAATACCCTACGCCATCAACTGAACTTAATGGCGCAGGAACTCCGTGAAAATTTTAAACATTTTGCATATGTCAATCCACATTTATCCTATAAGTTTATCACGCATTCCACAATTATATTAGATCAGGAAGGAATTATTGCTGCCTGCACTCCATCATCAAAAACGATTTCCGATGGGCATCATGAAATCATTGGCACAAAATTCCTAAAATACTTGACTAAAAAATCTAAAAAAGATTTCCAAGGTCATTTTAATACTATCAAGAGGAAGAAAAAGGAAAAGCTATCGTTTCGGATTCAATTTAAACATCAACTTCAATCCAGTGGACTAATGGATTGTTACGTAAAGCCACTACAAACCATTAGAAAAGAATGCTATTTAAGTATTAGTTTTTTTCAGAATGGTATTTATTCTAATAGTGCAAAAATAGATAACGAAAGACCGTCGCTTTCCAGATGGGATACTATTTCCCTTCAGGAAGCCTATGATTACCTATTGTATCATGTAGGAGAACCAAAATTATCAGATACAGAACTCGCTGAAAAATTCAAGCTATCTACAAATCGACTAAAACATGGTTTCAAGCAGTTATTCGGCATGAGTCCTTTCATGTTTTATAATAAAATACGTCTGGAAGAAGCAAAAGCGAGAATAGAGAATACGCATCAACCATTAAAGCTCATTGCTTCCGATTTAAATTTTAAAAGTTACACCCAATTTAGTGCTGCCTTCAAAAAATATTTTGGACAAAATCCCTCTGACTATTTGCAATAGATTTTTCACAATACCCATTAATCTTATTTTATTGGATAAGCAATCTCTAGTTTTTAATAAACAATGAATTCCTTTTAATAATTTACAATCCCGAGTTTTACACTAAATCAATTCCAATAGGCCTAAATCCTATATAAAAATTTAGCAGATGAAACCGAATAGTAAAAACTGGAGATTAAGAGAAACTCGGAGTAGACAGCAGCTATTTTCCTATGTCTCTAAAGTACTACTATTCTATTTTGTATTGTTATTAACCTACACAGGAATTAGCAAGATCACTGAGTTGAAAACCTTATATACTACGCTTATAAACGCCCCTTTATATTTAGATAATGAACTAGCAACTATCGGACAATGGTTAATTCCTATTTCAGAAATAGCACTAGCATTAAGCATCAGTTTTAAAAAAACCAGAAAGATCGGCTATTTAGGCATTACATCTTTATTTATTCTCCTTAGTCTATATTCCGGCTGGATTAACTGGTTTTTACCCAACAAACCCTGTAGTTGTGGCGGATTGATTTCGTTACTAAGCTGGAAGCAACATGTGTTATTTAATCTTATCAATCTTTTACTAGCCTTAACAGCCTGGTATATTACAGAACCAAAAGATTAAAACGAATACCAAAAAAAAAGATATAATTATATAAGCATGCCATATAAAGAATTTCACGCGTGATTACAGCGAGAAGGTCTATCTGTTTAAACTAGGACTATTTTACAAATTCAAAACTTTATGTTATGAAAACCAAATTTTTAATCCCAGCACTAGCTTTTGTTAGTGCTATCGGAATGTCGTTTACAACAGCGAATCAGCAAGAAAGCGATTATATTCGTGTTGATGATCAATGGGAAGCTATTCCTGAAATTAATTGTTCGCCACAATCCAATGATTGTCGGGTAGTAAGAGGGGGTGAAGGACCATTTGATGTTTATGATACCATGGATTTAAACTCCAAGAAAGAAGGAGACGGTAGCATTACTGTTTTACCTTAAAAATAATCTAATTTTTTAAAAAATGAGGCACACTACATAACAGTGTGCCTCTTATTGTTTAATACATAATAAATTTAAATAGGTGTTCTTCCTTCAAAAAATCTTCAGCAAAGCTTTTAATTTCATCAATGGTCAATGATTGCAGAAATTCGAGTTTCTCTGCTTTTTTTGGAAATTCTTGATGATAATTCTTACTATAATATTTATAAATATCATTTAAAGATTGCGGACTTTCTGATGCTAAACTGATTCTTTTTTCAATTTCCTGGTATACTTTTGTATATAAATGATTTTCTATTTTTCCTGATCGTAAGTCCTTAAAAATTATCCCGGTAGCTTCTTTAACCTGCTCAAATTCTTCCTGGGTACAATCCATTTTTGTCATCAATTTATATCGGTGTAGAACGTCATCATAAAACCCACCCCCTATTAGATCATACAATGCGAAATCTTTATCGAATCTCAGCGCAAAAGTCTTTTCTAGCAATATATTCCCAAGAAATTGAACTTTTAAGTTTTCTTTCCAGGAGAAGGGTTTAGGCTCAGAAAAAGAGATCATAGAAAACATAATATTATCACTGCATCTAAGGGATTGAAATTCAACTTCGTGACTTTTTAATGCGATAGAATCTTTTTCGTTATAAATATCAATTTCATTTAACTTTTCTGGAATTACCGGTAAATTCCCCAGATACTTCTGTGACAATTTTAGCATAATTTCTTCATCATAATCCCCATAAATGATATAAGTGAACCGCTCACTTTGAGAGAACAATTTTCTATAAGCCTCTAGTATCCTATCGAACTGAAGATTTTGTACCTGTTCTACAAAAGTACTTCCCATATGGAAAGCAATATCGTGGGGTTTCATATAGTCCTTAATATGATTTGAAAAGTTAATTCCCCGAAGGTAATATGTAGGATCCAATAAGCTTTTTGCTATGCTGTTCTTCCAATCGTCAAATGCAGCTTTATTCTTAAGTGGTTTGGATACGGATAAAAAAATTAGTTGCATTAAACTTTCAACATCTCTACTATTTGCTGTAGCTTTTATGCCTGTCTCATTGGGATTTATATACTGGTAGTAATTTAACCCCTTATATTTGTTGGTAAGATGCTCTAGTTGAAATTTATCAAAATTTCCAATCCCGGAGTGCTTTATCAATCTGGGTGCATACGAAGCAGCGTAAAAATCTCGCTCCGGCAAGCTTAAGGCTCCTATAGGGCTAAAGCCATGAATTTCAACTTTGTTTTTTACAGTGGAATCCTTAACCAAGATAACCTCTAGTCCATTATTTAACCTGTAGCGATTATATTTCGTGGAATCCTGAATTTGGGTATATGCCTTTGGCATCAAACTTTGTTTCAATGAATCGGACATTAGAACTTCAGAAATTTCATTGTTTTTTCTATTTGAAGTTTTATGTTCTTTCAGTTTGTTGTCAATTAGGTTTGATATATAATTTTTATCAATAGATTTCTTTTGCCCCTTAGCCACCATAATCATTATATTCTTTGGTTTTTTCCCAAAATATGTTTCGATTTGGGAGTTAAAATCCCTGTATGACAATTTTTGCAACCAGTCCTTAATCATTGCTTCTTTTCCATCTACAAGCAATTCTTCATGCAAGAAATTATTTAGGATTTCTTTTTCCCAATAATATAGCGATGCATTTTCCTTCTTTTTGAGCATTGCTAATTTTTGTTTTTTAAGAACATCCCACTCTTCCTTTGAAACCCCAAAAGATGTAAACATATTTATGTTGTCAAATACCCTTTCCAAGGTGTATTCTACATCCTCGGGATCTGTCATAATCTCCATCCAGATAAGTGATGGTGAGTTCATAAAATTAGAATAGCTCTTTATTAAAAAATCAAATTTCGGATTATAAACTTCTCTCAAAGATGCCATTTCCTTTTGGAAGGCTTCGGCCATTAATTCTTGTATAATTTTCTGTTTTAATCTATCGATCCTTTCCTGAGTAGATAATGGTTTATCTATATAAGTTTCACCTCTATAAAACAAGTTTATACTAAGCTTCTGGTCATCTACCTCTAAGGGTACCAAGCGTTCCAAAACTTCAAATTTTGACACCCCAGATGGATTAATAACGCTGTAAGCTTCTAATTTTACTTTGGAAATTGAACTTTTCAATTCCCCAAACATAAGCTTGATCTTATTTTCAAGGATTTCCGGTTGATCCACATTCCCAACGATTCTTATAGCCAGGTTTTGCGGCTGATAATAATCTTTGTAAAAGCTTTTAATATCACTAATTTTTACAGCTTCTACTTTCTTATTATATTCATTTTTATTGGCCATACAAGGAAATATGGTCTGAAACAAAAGAGATTTATTGACTGATTTTCCGGAGGATTTATGTACATTTTCCTGCTTAATTAATTCCTTCTCAATTTTTATATCTTTTGGTGCTAATTTTAGTCCCCCTGCAATATCCCTAAACCAGATGAGTCCCGTCTCTATACTTTGATTATTTTCGACATTTGCATTATATGTATAGGAAACCTCTTCATAGCCTGTAAAAGCATAAAAATCTCTTCCTATGCCTCGATTTCCTATTGCCGTGAGTAAACTATCGGAATTTGCGATGCCATTCGGAAAATGTTCACTTTCCCTTAATGACAAATGTTCAAGAAGGTGGGCTACTTCGTACTGATTTTTATCTTGAAATATCGCCCCTGCTTTAACTATAAGATTCATATGCAATTTAGTTTCTGATGGGATAGCTTTTATATAATACCGTAAACCATTGGATAGACTTCCCTGAATCAGGCTATCTTTAGCTTTGGTCACCTGGGCTATGCTCTCCACCGGAAAAACTAATCCTAGTATCATCAGAAGGGAAATAAATCTCACTATGCCTGTATTTGTTTTGCTCATCATTCTAGTATCCCTCATTTTGAGTTAGATTGGAATTTATCCTGCGTTCCTCATCAGGAATTGGATAGTAACTATCGATGGATTGCCAAGAGGTTTTCTTAGGGGATAACACCTCGGTAGTTTTATTCATTCTTTTTAAATCAAACCATCGATGTCCCCATTCGGTAAAAAGCTCCCTTCGTCGTTCTTCCAGTAGTAGGGATTGTAGGGCTTCCTTATTCCAAGAACTATTCTGATCTAAAGCCTCAATACCTGCCCTAGTTCGTATTTTGTTAATATCATCTATAGCAAGATTGATCTCATTTTTCATTACCCTGGCTTCGGCACGAATTAAATATTGTTCAGCCAAACGAAGAATCATTGAATATTCGCTAATATTCCCTGTGCTGTAGCGATCTTTATATTTATGTGCGAAATAGACAGACTCTACTTCACTAAAGCCTATCCATTTGATCAGCCGCGAATCATTTTCCGCAAACGTATCTATTAAATCCTGGGTAAGTGCCAGGTTATAACTTGCTGACGCTCTCGGCTCAATGATGTAAAGCGCTCCCTCAAAGGTCTGTGTAGTAACCACGCCATTTCCCAATGGAGAAATTTGCCATATGGCTTCCATACTATTCATCAGAAACACTTCATTCAAATCAGTTAACAATTCATAAGAACTTGTTTTTGAGATCACACGATTACTGTATTCTAATGCCATTTCCCAGTTTTCCAGGTATAAATAAACCCTGGCCATCAAAGCATAAACCACATTTTGATTAACGTAGGTTCTTTGATTCTGAACATATTCCTCGGAAAGTAAAGGTGCTGCATCTTCCATATCGCTAATGATCTGGTCATATACTTCCGTTGCTGAAATTCTTGGAGCTTTAGCATTATATGTGTAGTCTGTAGTTAACAGTAATGGCACATCTCCGTAAAGGTTCACCAGATTGAAATAGGTGAATGCTCGAATAAAAAGTGCCTGTCCCTCCAAGGCTTGCTTGAAGTTTTCATCTAAGGATGATTTTTCTATGCCTTCCAGTAAGGAGTTAGTTAAATAGATCAAATTATATGCGCTTGACCATAAAGAAAGGTTTCTGCTGTTATCCGGTAAAATTTCATTTTCCTGAAATTCTAAATAGGTAGGATTACTTTCACGAATTAATCGAAGATTATCAGCAGATAATGCGGTGAGATTGGTGACGCTATTCTCAAATCCATTACTGAAAGCAAGTACGAAAAGTTGATTATATATGCCTTGCATAGCACTTTCAGCAGCGGTTTCATCTTCGAAAATATCAGCTCGCACCATTTTATTATTAGGTGCCTCGATACTCACAAAGTCTTCACAGCCCGCCAGGACTACACATAGGAATATAGCGATATATTTTGCAATGTTTGTTATATTCATAGCTATTAAAAATTAAGTTGAATTCCGGCGGTTAAAGTCCTAAGTCCCCCATAGGAATTACCTGTCTGGGGGCTTTCCGGATCAAGACCTTTGTACGGTGTGATGGTAATTAAATTTTGTCCATGAATAAATAGATTCGCTTGTTGTACTGCCAAAAACTCCAATATACTCTTTGGTATTTCATAATTAAGAGAAAGCGTTTTTAGCCTCAGAAAAGAAGCGTCTGTATAGAAAAAAGGACTGTTCTGTACATTGGCATAAGCAATAAGACCAAATATCGATTGTGAGGCCATTTGATATGGGCTGTCAGCATTTAAAGTTTCCAATGCCTCTTGGCGTTGATTGCCAATTCGACCAGCGTCCATAAAAAGGAGCGTTCCCTCCTGCTTTACAAACTGCCACAAAAAGTCTAAAGAAAAATTTTTATAGGTAATCGAATTGTTTATTCCACCATAATATTCCCTTACCAGTGCTTTAGATTCTATACGGTCATTATAATCATAACGGCCATCACCGTTTATATCGGCTATAGCGTAGTATCCCGTTTCGGGATCTATACCATCATATTCATAAAGCCATCTAATATTTAAAGGTTTTCCTATCTGATACGTATTCTGATAGCTGGAATTTTCCAGATCAGGAAAAGCGATAAGCTTATTTTTAGGAAAACTTATATTAAAGGATGTCTGCCAATTGAAGCCTTTGGATTGAATATTACGGGTATTCAATTCAATCTCCCATCCCTTATTCTCTACACTAGCCGGCAGATTGGCCTGAACAGAATTAAAACCAGTCATTGCAGGTAATGATAGCCCGACCAATTGATTGGAAGATCGATTACGATACCAATTGACGGCCAAATTGATTCGATCTTTCAAAAAACCAAGTTCGATTGCCAGTTCTAACTTTTTATTTGTTTCCCAGGAATAGTTAGGATTAAAAAGTTGTGTAGGATATAATCCCGAAGGCCCCGTGGTTACTTCATAAGCATCCAGATATCCATAATCCCCTATTTGATCATTCCCTGTCGTACCGTAGCTTCCTCTAAATTTTCCAAAGCTCCACCAGGAGATTTCATCTTTGATAAATTTCTCTTCAGAAAAAATCCATGCTGCCCCCACAGCTCCAAAATTAGCGAAGCGCTTTCCGGGGCCAAAGCGAGAAGAGCCGTCCCGTCTTCCGGTTAAGTTGAGGTAATATTTATCCTGCCATTTAAAACCAAGTCGACCAAAAACTGCATTGTACTTATACTCTGTATCCAGATAAGAATTTCCTGTGACAGATTCTGCAGCAGCCAGGTTTCCGATAAGAACATCTGAAACATAGCCAACACCGGTTAGTTGCTCCGAGGTACCTGTATTTTTCTGGAATGTCGTTCCTAAAATGGCATTTACAGTTCCTCCTAAGAGGTTCTTTTCATATAACAATTGAGGCTCAAGAATCCAGGAAGTTCGGTTAACATTCGTATGGGTTGATTGGTGTGCCCTATTATAATTGGGATTGTAAGAATAAGAAGGCATTTTTTGAATTTCCCTGCTTTGCAGGTTGGTATATCCCATACTGGTTTTAAAGTTTAATCCTTCCTGCAGTCGATAGGAAATACTTAGATTAGCAATAAAGTTATTCACACGGCTTGTAGTATTATTAAAATAGCCTGATAGTGGATTATTTTGTCCAACCGCGAGCCAGTCATCCCAATTAAGACTACCATCTCTATTTAAAACTGATGGCGCGTTAGGCGGAATCGAAAAAGGAAAAGATAGAAGGCTGGTTGCTCCTACCAGATCATTACGGTCAATTCCATAATTTACGGCAAGGTTAAGCTGAAGTTTATCATCATTGCTTCTATGATTTAGATTTAAATTCCCGGTTACTTTTTCATACTTAAAATCAGTAGGATAAATCGTGCCCTGATTAAAATAAGATCCCCCAAGGCGAAAACCAGTTTGACTACTTCCCCCCGAATATTGCAAGCTCGCATTAGTAACCGGGGCGGTCCCCCCTAAAAAGTATTCCTGCCAATCGGTATATTTATTTTGATCCCACACCAAAAGATCATAAGCATTCGAGTTGGTAGGTTCTACCCCATCATTTTCAAAAGCAGCCTTTCGAACCTTTAAATATTCCTGGGTATTAAGCATTTCCATACGATTCGGAAGACTTGACGCTCCGGTATAGAAATGCGCTTCCAGCTGACTCTTAGCGGTCGTTTCTTTTTTAGTCGTTATAAGGATTACTCCATTAGCACCCCGGGAACCGTAAATAGCGGTAGCATCGGCATCTTTAAGCACTTCAATACTTTTGATATTATATAGTCCTATAGTATTTAAGGGATCTGCCCCTCCGCCATATTGGCCTATCAGAGAAACGCCATCAATTGGCGCTGAATTAATGGGAATACCATCAACTATATAAAGAGGCCGATTCCCTTCTTCTCTAAGACTATTAGTTCCGCGGATTTGAATGGTGGAAGACGCTCCCGGAATTCCAACAGTTGGTGTAATTTCTACCCCGGCCATTCTACCCTGCAAGGCCTGCAAGGGATTAACTAACGGCTGATTTTCTATCTCAGCAGCACTTACTTTTACGATATTCCCGGTACGCTCCCGCTTTGTTGTATTATAATACCCGGCATTGATGACCACCTCCTCCAGCGCATCAATAGACGCCTGAAGTGTGATATCACCAGAAAAGGTTTCAGTTACCTGAACTTTAAATGCTTTAAAGCCAATATAAGAGTACAGCAGGGTATCCCCTACACTGGTGGTAATGGTATATTCACCATCCAGATTGGTCATAGTACCGATAGATGATCCCGCGACAATGACATTAACTCCGGGAATAGGAACACCTTTTTGATCCCTAACAATTCCGGTGATTTGTTGTTGAACAAAAAGTTTAGGTTTATAGGTAAAATGATAATAAAAAGGACTGGCATTCATCTTTCCCAGAAAGAAAAATGAATATAAAAGGGGTATTAGCACTACAATATTGCAGCGCTTGTAATTATTTTTCATAATTTAGCTTTGGTTTTGTTTGTCTTTAATAAGTTAACAAGCCATCAGCCTTCCCCTCCTGCTGTCAAACCCGAGGGGTAGGCATTTAGCTACTAATTCAAATTGTGTGGTTTTGTTTTTCGCTCTTATAGATATTGGTTTTAGGGGTTACATTAATAACTCACAGTTTAGCGTTAACAGCTAACATTTTTAATTTAGCTTTTAGCGATCAATCCTCAGCTTTCCAAATCCTTACTTTTTACTTTCGACTTTCCAACTTCAATTTTTAAAAACCGACCCAGCTTGCCTGTAATAGCAAATATTGGATTTGTACAACAAAGAAAAACGTCCTATTTTTAGCATTGCGAGTACTAGAAAAATATGGAGGTCTATACCCATGTGGTTTGCACTGGCACCAGGCCGGTTATACCGGCAAAAGGCAGGGCGTTTTGCTACCGGCTACGCCCAAATTATTCTGGCGCACAAATTATGTTCTTTAAGATAGATTGATGGGGATGAGATTGTACCTTTTCGGGATGACAATGGGTAAAGCCGGCAAGAAATGATTTGCAGCAGAGGTGCTTTAATAGATTTCTTTTACTCGTTTTCATAATCTTGACGGTTATTATGTAACGATGTATACTCAAGAAGTCATTGAAGTGCTTTAAAGGTTAAAAACCAATAAAGCGAGCCTCAATGCTTTGAACGTGGTACCGTCAAGAACCGCCAAGCCGAAACTTGGTTCCCCAAAGACTAACATGAGACCCGCCCTATTGGTTTATATCGCGAAGATACAAAATCCAATAGACAGCGAGCTCACGGTCTACTCATAGGGAAAATTGACGGTTTTCGTTTATGAGTGACATCGTATTAAGAGAGAGTTAAAAACTCTTTCTTCTAATTGTCGCTTATATAACTGAACCAAAGATAATAACAAAAAACAAACGCTCCAAATGATCGGAGCATATTTATGAATAAATTTTCAGTTAAAATATCTAAACTTGACTACGATATTATAATTCGGGTTCGAAAATTGCGTGAGAAAAATGGCATTTCTCAACGTGAATTAAGTCAACTTATGAAGTTAAGTAAAAGCTTTGTAGGAAAAGTTGAAGCTTTAGGACAACCCGACAAATATAGTATTAGACATTTAGCTTTAATTGCAAAAGCATTAAAACTAAAATCTCTATATGAACTTTTGCCAAAGTTCATTCCTAAAGAAGATATTATTGAGATAAAATATCAAAAAGTTCCTAAGAAAAATAAGGACGGGAGCGAAAGTAAACAATTAGAAGAAAGAATTTTAGAAATACATTCTATCTAATGCTTAGTTGTTTTTCGAAAAAGTATAGAAATAATCAATATCTTAATTAACTGGAATATTTCTCTCATTAGAAATCATTTCTCTAATTTTTTTAAATCCACTTTCGGAATTTAAACCAGATAAAACATCTCCTACTTTCCATGTTTTGCTGGTGACGTTACTGGAAACAATTTTTTCATCAAATTTTTTATAAGCTTCATCCAAGTTATTAGTATCAGATACTGCCAATTCTATCATCTTATTAATGGACTTAGCACCTAATGGTTTCTGTATATAATAATCTCTGCTAAAGTAAACCTTTACTAATTCTTCATAATCATTTTGTTTCAAATTTTCTTTAAAACAACCAGACCATTTTTTCCTTACTGACTCATCCCAGCATTTTCCAAGAAAATCTTTAATGATTTTTGCGTGTTCATCACATTCTTTAATTAAATCTTCATCATCTAATTTTAATAAACCATAGGCATTCTTCTTGGTTAAGTAATTCTTTATTATTCCGGTAATTGATTTTCTAAAAGCACTTACTCCAATAATCCCAATATTTGTATCAGAATGGATATCAAATTTTATTGCATAGCTCCAGATACTTGATTTATCTTCTCTTAAATTTTTGGATGCTTTCATTGCAATATGCTCAGAAATATTTGTGATATTATTTTCAATAGATTTCTCCTTAATACGGTAATTATAACGAGCTAATTCAGCCAAATCTGTACTAACCTTCTTACCCTTAGAATTAATATCTATAAAAATATCTAGCTCAACAGACCTATTATTTTCATCCGTTACTACAGTAACTATGTTAAATGGATATTCATTTAGTTTTTTAACTTCCTCGGCACTTCCAACATTTTCCAGTGCTTTTTCCATACCCAAAATTCTATGTTGACCATCAACAATTCTAAAAGGTTTATTTTTGAATTTATCGAAATCAATAGAAATAAGACCATTTTCCGTTGTCCTTACCATTTCAACATCAGAAGAATCTACACCAAGAATTATCGAAGTAGGTAATTTAAAATTCGTAATATCATCTGTAATAAATTTCTTGATTCTATTTATATGTAATTTGTTAGGTTTCCTTTGATAGCCATTATCATCTTGCTCATAAACCAAAACTTTGCTAATTCGGTGCAACTCTGAATATGGCAGAACAAAACTTAAATACTTCTGATTATTTTGTTTAAAAACTATAGATTCTATTTTCATATTGCCAAATGATTTAAAATTTGAAGGCTAAATACATTAATTTTCTTTTCAATTATATTTAATGAAATGCTGTTTGAATACTTTTCCTTAAGTTTAATAATGACTTGCTGAGTATAATTTCTTTCCGTTAAATTATCTAAAAACTCTTCAAGGTTAGCATCAAACTGGCACAGTAAAAAAATAGAATAAATTTGTTCAATTTCATCCTCACCTAAAATTTCGTCCTCCATTTCGGATTCAAAATTCTCGGATATAAAATCTAATACTTCTCTTCGAATTTTTGAGAATTCTGAGAATAATCTTCCTGAAATCCACGGATTTTCATTAGAATTAAATTTGATTAAAAGATTGAAATTATTTTCTATTAAATCCTGATCATAATCTGACAGGGTATCAGCTTGTAAAATCTCCTCTTTAATATTCTCTAATAAGGCTTCACATAAATGACTGGAAAACTTCTTATAATTTTCACTTGTGAGCTTTTGTTTAGTTTCACACTCCCAAACATTTATATAAATTGCTTCAATTAATTTTAATTCTATACTTCTGTTTCTATAATATTTATAGTTTTCATTTGAAGTTTCATATTTTAAAAACTTAAAAGACATTTCGGAGTTTTCCTCATCTTTAATATTGAAAGTTGGATAATAATTTTCAATAAAAAATCTCAATGTAGGTGCAAGTTTCTCTACTTGATATGAAAAACCCAAGATATCTTTGATCTTAGAACTATATGCTTCCGATAATTCCTGGGTGAATAGCAGGTTTTTTAAATTTTTATTATAGTCGTCCTTTGATCTTCGCAAATCATATAAGAGATCTTCAATTTTGTCTAATAATTTTCCAACATTATTCATAGTTTGTTGAACAGACGTTTTCGAGGGAAAGAAGCTATAATCTTTATAAAAGATAAAATGATCCAATTCTCCCCAGGCCTCATCAATTTTACTTTTAATTTGAAGTTCAAAACCAATCCGGTCATCAAAGACCCCCTTTAATCGGTATATACTTAAACCATTTTTCATTTTTTGTGGTTGACTTTCGATTTCACCTGTTTTGAAGCTGATTTTATGCTCCTTTAGAAAACCTAAATTGTTAGAAATCATTTCTAAGGCTCCCGGACAATCCTTATTTAAATCACAAACCAAACGTAAACCGATAACATCATCCAAATTTTCAACTTCATTACTGATTTTAGCTTTACTCCTATCAAAATTTTGCTCTGTAAGTTTCAGGTTATTGATTATCTTAGATCCAATATTCCTTCTAATCAATTTTTCTCGAAAACTATTCTTTTTCTTAACTCTAGAAATAACCTGAACATATCTTGAATTGTGAACAGAGTTTTCTGAAACTAGATTGAACTTTTTAGCTTCCTTCTCAATTAAGATATTAAAAACCTTCTGAATCTCTTTTTTTTTGGATTTTAGTTCTTTTAAAATTGTGTTCCCATAATAATCACTTATTTTATCCAATAGGGAAATTTCATCTTCAATCATCCTAAAACTCTTTGTTTAAATTATTTAAACCTTCTAGCATAAATTCATTTAAAAATTCTATTCCATTTATCGAATTTCCAGAGATTTGAGATTTAAAAGACTCTAATCCTCTATCAATATGAAGCTTAAAATATTTTGGAAGGTCTTTATCGTTTTTCTGTATTTCATAATGGTTTGCCATTAAAACTAGATATAAATCTGTATATTGACCAAATAAAACTTTTGAAGAATATTCCTTTCCTTGCGAATCTTTAATTTGCTCTACATCAAGTTTCTCATTTACTGATAATGAATAAGCCAATGCTATTCTGGCAATGACATTCTCCGAACCTAGATTTAACTTCCTGGTCAATTTGGAAATAATTTCCTTATTTTCCTCACTTGTACGAATACTTTTAAACACACTATAATTTTTAAGCTACTGGAAATAATTGATTTTTATTCAGTGGTCGGAAAAAAGATCCATTTTCGGAATTTTCTATCTGTATAACTTTATTCAAATTTGGTTCCAATGCCCGGAATTCATTTTCTGACAATTCTTTTTCCAGCAATGGAAAAAGCACGACCTGATCAGAAACGGTAGGGTAGAATTCCCGGATAATTTTTTCAGAGTGTAATTTATCAAATTTTTGTAAAGGACTATCAATAAAAACAGGAAAGTTTATTCCAGATTCATCTACCAAGGCTTTTAATAATGCTGTTGCATATAATTGCTGCTCTCCCTTGCTCAAATTTTCTTTACTAATTACTAAACCGTCACCATCAAGCAAACTAACATCCATTACCTCTTCACTAATATCAACCTTCACGTCTTCAATAAAGTTCTTTTTATGCATAAGGTTTTTAAGGCCTAAAGCAATGGTTTTTTGGAGGGTAAATCTCTTTTCTTCTTTTATTTTCTTAATTAATTGATTAACCTTCTTTAAAAGGTTTTCAGTTACCTGATACTTTTTCTTATCGATTTTCTGCAACTTAAATTTCTTTTCATATTCAGAAAGTACCGCAGTATGTCTATTCAATTCTGTATTAAGTCTTCCAAATTCTTCTTTCAGGTCATCCCTCTTTATCCAAGCTTTCTCATACTTTTCAGAATATTCGTTCTTTTGAGCTCTTAATTTTACTGCAACTGGATCGTCTTTTCGCGCTTCTGCCTCCCTGATTTTCTTTCCAACTATACTTAGCCTGGTTTTATTATCATTCTCCAGTTTTGTAACTCTTTCAAATTCTTCTTTATAAGAAGTTCTCAAATATTTTAAAAGAACCTGGAAATCACGAAATTCTTCATCAGAAAAATTCAGTAATATAGTTCCTTCTAGTTGCTGATGCGTTTTTTTCTTTAAGGTCTCCTCTACTGTAAGCTCAACTGATTTTTCAATTTGTGCTTTTATCCTTTTATCGAGCTTATCTAAATTCTTAAACAAACTTTTTTTGAATTCTTGTAATTCAATTCCTAGTGCTTCAGAGTTTATGGATTGCGATTTTAAACTTTGTTCTTTTTTAAGCTGTTCTTCTAGTGCAATTAACTGTTTTCCTGCAATAACCAGTGGAGCCAACTCCAGAAGCTTTTTAAAATCCCGTTTTATTTCAATAGCATCATCTTTTAAACTTTTCTGCTCGGCTACTAATTTATTTAGCTCTTCTACTGAAATACTATTGCCTCCCCTAATTAGGTTTTCCTGCAACTCATCAATCTTCTGTCTTAACTGGGAAAGTTCAATTTCTATATCGTCCTGGTTAGACTGGTTTAAATCTATAAGCTTTTGCAATTCTTCTTTCTTGCTTTCTAAACTCTCAAGTTTTTCTTTCTCGTATTCATCTATACCGTTTCTTCGTAATTTGGAAAGTAGAGAATCTAAGTTTTTCTTAAGTTCTTCATATTTTTTTATACCCAGCACTTCAGAATATGCTCTACTCAGACTTCTTAGCTCTGCTTTCGATTTCGCTTCAGCTAATGAAACTATTTTTTCAGCATCAAAAAAGAAAAATTTAGCTATCTCTCTAGGCAGAATAAAATCATTAATAAAAGTTTCGTAACCTACCTCCTTGGTTAATTCATTTTCAGCACCATCAATTAAAACCAATAATCGTTCCTCATTAGAATTTAGAATGAATTCTCTTTTAATAGTGATCGATTTACAGGGTATAGAGGGAATTGATAAGTCTATCAGCTTAATTTCTACAAAGCATTTAACCTCCTCTTCTGAAGAATTAGCGTTTCTTATTACTGAATTATTAATTAAGGATTTTCTGTAATTTTCATAACCCTCACTTGCTTTAAGATCTCTACGGTACTTATCTTCTACCTGAGACATCATTTTACCATAAAAAGCCCAAACTAGAGAGGTTAAGAATGTAGTTTTACCAAACCCATTTTTCCCCGCAATAAGAGTTAAATTTTCAGCCTTTTCAGTCAAAAACTCGATGGAGTTTTCCCCTTTATAAACCCTAAAATTATGAAGTGTGATTTTTTGAACTTTCATCTACTTTCCCTTTTCCACAAAATGCTCAATTCTTCTTTCCACATCATTATGTAGTCCATATTTTGAAAGCATTAAACTTTTAGTCTCCTGTATAGAAAGCAGGTTATTTATAAGAGAAATATATTCTACTTCCCCATCGCATACGTCTTTGAGTAGTCTTCTTTCTGTTGCATCTAAGGTATTATGCATATTGCTGGTACTCAAATTGGTGTCAAAAACCTCTCTATAAATGTCACCAACATTCCGATCAAAATACATGTCGCGATTCCAATTTACCTGTATGGCAATTAGTTCCTGATTGGTAATCAGCGTTAAATAAGGTTTCTCAATTTGAATATTTTTTTGAAGCTCTAATAGTTCTTTTAAAGTATCTGCTCTATATTTAAGTGCATAAGTTCCTTTTTTATGACCATCGGCATCAATTGCAGAAGTGCCGTTTCGTCTTATATCCATCCTATTGTCGCTAATATTTCTATTATCGATTAGCCTATCTCTGAAATTTAATAGTGGTCGTAACCATTCCTGTCCATTTTCAATTAATCCAGACATAGATTTATCTTTCTTAACCACCGTACATGTCCAGCATCCAAATCGACTTTTCCCACAAGATTTATGAGATTCATTTGTTACAACCGTTGGACATTCATAATCATCGGCACTTGCATCCGCATAGATTTTAAACAATAAAGAATTGTCAGCACCCCACGGCGAGGGTACAGCGTTAATAATATACCAGACCTCCTCTAACATCAAATCCTTTAGCGGAGCATACACAAAGGCATTTCTTTCATTAGCATGCCTTGATAGACGGCTCTGATACATTTCATGCTTTTTCATAGAACGCTCTCTACTTTGACTTTCCTCATATCGAGTACCTAATAAAATGATGGCTTTCCCCATTTCGTCTATTTGGTCTGAAAGAAAAGCAGACGTGGGTTTGATTTTCATTTTATCTGTACACCAGCGAAATTTGTTGTTCGGCACTGGATACCCCTTTCCAAGAATATTTACCCAGAATGACTCTTCTAGCTTAGGAGTAGTCTTTCTTACATATATAGGCAAATTTTGCTCTCTAGCTTCTTTCTCAATCTTATCTAAAACTTCATCCACATACGACGAAATTATAGGATTCTCTACCAAAGTATCATTATTCACAACGTAAACTGGTCTACCAGATTGAAAGGGATGATCAGTCTGTTCTCGAAATCTTTTAATAGCGATCCAAACTAGCGTTAGCAAAACAGTAGAATCTTTACCTCCGCTAAAACCAATTATCCAAGGCGTTTTTGAAGTATCCGAATAAGCATATTGATCGATTATCTCTTCGATAATGCCTTCTATTTTCGGACTTTTTAATTTTTGCATGAATGTTTTCTTTCAACTATAAAAATATGGAAAAAGTGGTGTTTAAAACCACTTTTTTCAGGTATTAATAGTATTTTTTTCAAAACCCTATGAGCAAATCAGATTACGGAAAACCATATCTTATTCTATCCTAGGAAATTTGTCTTGCAAAATTAATAATTCAAATTAGAATAAAACATGAAAAATTCGTGGAGTTTATTTACACCATCTTCTAATGATAATATCTTAGCGATCGAGAAAAAAATTATTACATCACACAATGATAAATATAGAAATAGCTTACAAGTTAGCACGAAGGACTTCCCCGAACCTTTTATGGGAAACAAAGATGCCAATATATATTTATTAATCGCGAACCCCAGAAGAAATAATGAAAAAGAAGAAGCTAATATCTCGCTAGTTAAAAATAATACAGAGTTAGAAAAAATTATTTTAAATAATTTAAAACATGAGTTTCCGACTACTCAATCCCTTTTATTTTTAGATGAACACTTTAAAAAACCTACTGGTTTTGATTGGTGGAATAGCGCAGTCTGTTTTGATCCCTATAAAACAAGAGTGTTCTTTTAAATCGATTAAAAATCCCTTAGATTAGACCCTTAATAAAATAGATAACACAACTAGTTGTGCCATCCGTAGGTTACCCACTATTAGAATCAGGATATATAACACAGACAAGAGAAAATTAATTTATGGCAAAAAATAATAAGATTAAATTGAAGATAAGCCAAAGAATTAGTGATCATTTAATTCAAGGCTTCTTGATTTTTCTAAGTGTCTTTTTTGCTTTCTGGCTTACAGAATATAGAGAAACGCAAAAAGATGCTAAAACTCTTGAGGTTTCTATAAAATATATTGCTTCCGAAATACAGTATAATCACAATAGAATTGAATATATTTATGAATATCATTCGAATTTGCTTACAGAAATTGATAGCTTAGAAGGACAAAACGATTCAAATTGGATGCAATTAGACGGTAGTGATTTAAGAAACTGGAAAGGTTTACAAACGCCTATGCTCCGTTCCACAGCATATCAAACCTATCTCAACTCCAATATAATCGATAATGTTGATTTCGAATTAGCAAAGTCTTTAACCAATATTTACTACGCACAATCTATTATAGAGGGATTTGACAACTCCATAATCGAATCTGCTATAACTGACACTGAAGGTTTAATGAGCTTGCCAAAATTGAAATATTTAACGCTAGTTTATTTGGGAGCTTTGCCAGACGTTATGAAGGAATATCAACTAGCGAAAAGGAATTGGCTTGATGAGTATGGTTACGATATTGACATTAAAAATGATAGCCTTAAAAGGGAAGTTAATAGAAGGATAAATATAACAGAATAACAGGGGGTAACAACATATAAAAACAATGCTTAATTTGTTCTCAAATCGAAACTCCCTGCTAGCTTGCTCAGCAGATTGTCTTTCGGACAATCACGCTCACCAGCTCGCACAGTTTTTATACGAGACTTTGCCACACATTTAAAATCGTGCTTAATTAAAAAATATGGGATTATTTGATATTTTTGGTAAAGGAAAAAATGATTCCCCATCAACTACGGATAACGGAATTTTAGGACCAACATATCTTGAGGGAATTACTGAGCAGATACCAAATCCTGTAAAATTGGAATCTATTGAATGGAGAAGAAAGCTAAAAACGAAACTCGGTCAAAATAAATTTCAGATAAAATATTACGGACAACTTCATCAAGATTATAAGAATTTGATTGTGGGAACTGATTTTGCACCTGCAAAAATTTTCGCTGTTGACGTTACGAACGGAAATGAAATTTTATTATTTGATGGTTGTAATCACGGATATAATTCAATGTTCTGCGACAAATATTCTAATAACCAAATTAATAATAGAATAGCTGTAAAAATTTATACCGATAAAACAGGAAATGACCAATTTGAAATAGTAATTTCTACACGTAACGGAATAGATTACGAAGATGAATTCAGAGACGAAGTTGACAAAAACGGAAATATTGAGCTGATTAATGGATTAAACGTGGCATTCAATATTGTAAAACGAAACGGATTTGATTCTTTGCAAATTTGGGCGATTAATAAAAGTGGAATTAAAACGGAAATAGTTTCCGAAGAGTTAGCGTAAAAAAACGTGTGGCAATAACTAAGCGTTCGTGTGGTCGGTACGGCCCAACATGAACGCATTGTTGACTAAACCGGTTCTTTGCCGGTTGGTCTTCTATGGGGATTACTCTCTTTTAGGAATTTAATTTATGAAGAACCGTTAGTCCTTCTTTACCTCTAGCAGGTTGAGTTATTGCAGCCAGAGGATAAAGTATAAAGTTCAGAATGAATATTTCTACAATTCATTATTAAATTATAACATCATCGTTGGTTTTAAGCCATAGGTCACCCCTTACGCTTTTTGAGAGCTGTTTTTCTTCTGGTCACTATTATTTTGGCTTTTTAATTTTTTCATCCAGTATTCCGGCGGGCCACGTGCCGTAAAGGTATGCAGGATAACCAAATTTCCTTTCTTGCACACCGGGCAAAGCTGGTGTTGTAATGGTTTACGCTCTTTGAGTTTGACCTGTCCAAGGCTTTGTCGTAGTTCTGTAAGCGTAATTTTTTTATGGTATGCACTCAAGATCCCATAATGACGGATGCGCACAAAACCTTTAGGAAGGATGTGGAGGGCAAAACCCCTGATGAACTCTGGATCGGATAGAGGTAACAGGGATTTCCTTCCCCCGTGTCGGTAATCTTTCACAGAAAATATAACGCTTTCATTATCCAGGTTTTTTATCCGATGGTTACTGATGGCGATCTTATGGGTATAGCGGCCACGGTATTCTACCACCTAGGCGGGGCCTAAAAATGGGCGTTTGCAGTAAACTACTCAGTTGTGTTTGAACAGGGTGTCATAAAAGTCCGTGGATTGTGGTGGAAGTTCAGTGCGAATAGAAGCTACAAAACGAGCTCTAAAAACGGTGCTCATAGCCTTAACCGGGAACAGGTATTTTCCATTGCTTTTTGCAGATTTCCATTGACCGATTTTATTTACCCCACCACCGGGCACGATACAATGTAAATGTGGGTGTAAGGACAGGTTCTGTCCCCAGGTATGCAGGATGGCGATCATTCCGGGATTGGCACCCAAAAATTTATGGTTGGATGAAAAACCATGGATTACCCGCCATGATATTTTAAACAGTAGGCCATACATTTTTTTAGATTCGTACAGGCATAGGTGATTGAGCGCTGATGTCAGGGTAAAGACCACGTGGAAGTAAGGCACGTTTAGAAGTTCTTCTTCCCGCGCACGGATCCACTGCTCCTTTTTATGCTCCTGGCACTTGGGACAATGGCGGTTGCGGCAACTATTGTAACTAAGATGAAGCCTATGGCAGCAAGGATTGTTACAGCGGTCAATATGGCCACCCAGGGCAGCAGTACGGCATTTGCGCAAGGCGTGCAGGGTTCTTGTCTGCCAGCTGTTGTAACAATAGCGGGATAAAGATTCCGTGTTCCGCTCCAGAACCTGGGCCACATCGTGAGCAGCAGGTTTCACGGCTATACCTTGTAGAGCCGATCCAGCGGACTGAAGGGCTTCTGCCTACCGAGTTGTGCCACGTGAAGGTAGGTCAGCGTAGTTTGGATATCTGCATGTCCCAGCAGATCCTTGACACTCATAATATCCAGTCCCATTTCCAAAAGATGGGTAGCATAACTGTGCCGAAGGCTATGGGTAGTGATCTCTTTTTGGATCCCACTATGTTTCCGGGCTTCCCGAACGATCCATTGCACTCCCATAGCCGATAACTGGACTGGATCACCTTTGCTGTTGTTGCCATTAAAACACCAGGTGATGGGATGTTCAGCAGCAACATATTTTTTTAGGCCACGCACCTGCATCTGGGATAAAGGAAAATAACGGTCTTTCCTTTACCTTGGCGGATGTGGAGCATCCCGCGATCAAAATCCAGGTCCTTGAGTTCCAGGCCACGAAGTTCAAAACAGCGAAGGCCACAGCCATAGTGCATCGCCAGTACCAATCGGTGTTTGAGCAGTTTGGGTGTTTTAAGCAGTTGCTTAATCTCACTACGACTTAATACCACTGGAAGTTTTTGGGGCCGTTCTATGGAAGGTAGCATGATCCGCATCTCTTTCATCCCAAAGATACGATAGGCATAGCGAAGACCGTAAACAGTATACTTAAAGAAACTATCCGATGGTATATTGTGCTGGGACTTTAAAACATACAGGTAGTCCAAAACCTGTTCTTCATCGAGAGCAAGCGGACTATAGTTAAAATGGAGGGTCAT
This sequence comes from Zunongwangia endophytica, assembly GCF_030409505.1. Classification (NCBI taxonomy): domain Bacteria; kingdom Pseudomonadati; phylum Bacteroidota; class Flavobacteriia; order Flavobacteriales; family Flavobacteriaceae; genus Zunongwangia; species Zunongwangia endophytica. Next base: position 1,287,546 of record NZ_JAUFPZ010000002.1, read on the forward strand.
GTACGCGAGGCAACGGGCATAGTTGGTAAGGGTGCTTTGACTTTTACCGGCGAGTGCTACGGAACGCTTTAACTTGCGGTAGAGTTCATCGAACTCAGGAATAGAATTACAGGCCCTTTCAATAAGGGTACTACTTTTTTTTCATAACTTTCAATGAATTAATTACACAATACCTAAAGGTAGTGAATAGTGATCTAAATCTCTTGAAGCTACCTTTAGGTTTAGTTCAACAAAGAACTAAGCTAACTTCCAAGTATATTATCCCAATTGTGATACATAATTTTCATCGTAGGGCAAACCTGATGTAGCCACAGCAAATGCCAGTTTAAGTAACTTGTTACAAACGGCAATAAGTGCAAGCTTTTTACTTTTACCCTTGGCAATTATGCGTTCATAGATCTCCCTGCAGGCCTTGTTATGTTTAAAAGCGGTAAAGCTGCAAGAAATAGAAGATTTCTTTGAGTTTAAACTCAGGTAAGTGAGAAGAGGTTATTAAAACTCAGTATCTAAGAATTCGTGATTCCTACCTACTTACGTATCAAGAAAGGTTAATACTTAGATTATTCGGTGATTTTTAGTCGCGATAGTCACTAAGGCGGGTTTATCAAAAAGGCTTGAATTAAAATATCCAGTTTAAGGTACTGGATGAACCTTTTAAAGACTATACCATTTCTAATACGGTATTGAATAGCTTTTGATCTAACTGCTTTTGCCTTTGAAAACTTTTTTTAAGCGTTGTATGCAATACACGGTTGAATGCATTATAGCCTAGCCAAAGATTAGGCGCTTCATCAAGCAACAAAGATTCCTGATCTATAATTTCGAGTACTTCTTTGGACTTTTTAGAAGGTGATGGATTTTTATCGCTACACTCATATTTAAACAACTTTGTTTGCTTTAAAATATCCATTACGAATTGCTTAGTATCCAGAAGTTTTACGGTTTGAAGTTTACCAAATTTTGTAATAATACTATAATACTCATTCTCTAGAAACTTTTCAAAAAGATCACTCATTTTGGGCACTACTAATTCAGTATTATTTCGGGTATGTCTCACTGAAAAAGCTATTGATGTATCTGCTACATGTAAACCATTACTACATACTTTACGAAAGAAGCCAAAGTGTCCAGTTGTGTTCTCACTTCCATCGTAAGAATTTGTAAATCTAAGCATGGGTAAGATCTGATCATTTTCATTTTTAACTCTAAACTGGTTTTGATCCTCAATGATCAAGTCGAGTACAAAAGAGCGTTCGTTACGATTAATACTCCGTCTTTGAAAGCTCAAACCAGCTTCAATCAGCATGTTTTCTGCTTTTTCAAAAAACAAACGATTTGATAGATGTCCATAACTTTTGGAGACTACATTAACGATCTTTCCATTACTTAGAATAGCATTCTCAAGACCTTTTCGTGATGGATAACCGGTTAGCAGATCAAGGGCTACCATCTCATTCGGTAAGTAAAGGTTGTCTTGTTGAAGATTTGATAAATACATAATATGTGAATTTAGTTAAACAATAATTTTAACCTCATCACAAACGGAAGACAAAATTCCAAACCAGAAGGAAACGGAATAAATAGCAAGGCATCGAGCGGTTTATGCCGTAGTCTTATGGAAAGGGATATTTTGCGAGTTTAGCTTTGGTTTAAACTATTGACTATTAAAATCAATTACCGCAATATCAAAATCACCATTAGCAATAACTATAAGCTTCTTTTAAAACCTTCTAAAATTTAAAACCACGAAAATTGTATTTACTCTTTTTCATATCCTCTTCTATGGAAGTATCCAAGCAGAAAATTCAAGAGCTCTGGATACCCTTTATGCCAACGAAACCTATAATGTAGCGTTGTTTTTTCCAAAACCAATTCGTCAGGGAATTTCCGAAGCTGAAAATTTTGCTTTTACATTTAATTGTGATCAGCAACAAAATCTTGGACTTTTACAGGCCAGACGAGGTAATCTTACCAATTTACTGGTGATCTGCAGCGATGGTTCCGTATATAACTATATTCTAAAGTATAAAAAAGATCTTTCCAAACTTACTTATTTTTTTAAGTCCGGCATCAAGTATTGGAAACGAACGGTATCAAAAAGGAATATCGGAACAGCAAAAGAACCAGAATATTACAAGTGATTCTCCTATGATTAAAAATGATAGTATTGATTATAAACCAACATGCAAGGCAATCTTAAATAGTCAAGAGCATATTCGAAAAAAGAAAAAAAGTAAGTATGGTACCAACTTGAAGCTTCAAAATATTCTGTTTAGGGATCATAAGCTGTATTTTAAATTTCAATTAAGCAATACCTCTACTCTGGACTATGATTTTAATTTTCTTAAACTATATATACAAACGAAGCAAAGGGGAAAGAAAAAATCTATGCAAAGTGTTCTGAAAAAACCTATTGACTCCTTCCACTTACCAAAGAAAATAATTGGTGGAGCAACAGCGAGTTTTGTCGTCGCTTTTGATAAGTTTTCCATCGTTAAAGATAAACGGCTTTTTATTGATCTCATCGAAGCTAATGGTTAACGACATATCGATCTAAAAGTGAATAGTAGAGTGGTCAACTTTCCGAATTTATAAATACTAACATTAAAAAATCAAGATTTATAAGTTATCCAAAATAGAATTAGATCAATTTTTTAGGTTATTATACATTGCCAAAATATGGGTCCATGTTATTAAAGAGGTCTAATAATGATTATAGACCTCATTCAAATTCGAAAATTTTTAATTTATATTATTATTGACATATCTTCATTTAACTTGTGATCTAAAACTCTAGCATCATGGATAGCCCAATAAAGCCAGATGTGAAATTTATGCGGTTTGGAATGCATATACTTAAACCCCGATCAAGAAATTCAAAGACCAAACGCAATAATGGCATCAAGATTCATTTACGAGGGAAAGTCTATTTTGGTTCGGAAAACGATATGTAATTGAAAAATCAACAAGACTTTCGGAATTACCTTAGAAGTAGATTTACCGGAAGTTTACCGGGTTAGTGGCAACAGATAAAAAAAACCTTTCTTTCAAAAACTGTAAATGAAACCAATCTATACCTACAAAATACCTTCTAAGATCCACAACAGCCAATCGCTACGGTTTTATATGTACTACCCAAATTTGTACTCTAGAATAAGGAAAAATTGAGACTGGAATTAGAGTAGTTGAATAAAGGTAGGAAGGTATTTTATAAAAAGAAATTATAGATTTCTAATAATGATTAACTTACTTTTTTTCTCAGTTTATTAAGCATAAGAAGTGCCACAAGTCCATAAGTCTCAACTTTCATCGTAAAATTTTCCTACCAAATGGTAGTTTTAGCAATAGTATTCCGGCATACATTTGAACTATAGTAGCAAGAAAATCTATAATGATGAAGAAGAAAATTTTAATTGCCGGTGCCACCGGGATGCTGGGGAGTAAAATCGCAGACTATCTTTTACAACAAGGAGCTGAAGTCATCGCCATTGTTCGGGAGTCCAGCAAGACAGAAAAAATTAGCCAGTTAAAGTATAGTGGGGCAACCATCATTCCACTTCAAATGGAAGATCGCCTAGCGCTCCAAAGAGCATGCGAAGGAGTTTCCTGCGTAATTTCAGCAGTAGCCGGTTTAGGTGAAACCATTATTGATTTTCAGTCGCGCCTGTTAGATGCGGCCATTGCTGCTAAGGTTCCCCGTTTTATTCCTTCCGATTTTTCGACAGATTTTACGCAAATGGATAAAGGTTTCAATCGAAACTTCGACCTCAGGAAAGAATTTAAAGTGTATTTGGATCAGCAACCAATACAGTCGACTTCTATTTTTAACGGGGCTTTTGCCTACCTCTTAAACTACAACCTTCCATTATTCAATGTAAAAGAAGGAAGAGTACTTTTTTACGGAGAAAAACAGGATTTTTCAATCGATTTTACGACGGTAGAAGATACCGCACAATATACCGCAAAAGTAGCTTTGGACGATAAGACTCCTCGAAACCTGAATATTGCCAGTTTTAGTCCGAGTCCAAAGGATTTTGGAGCCATTGGAAAACAATTTTTTGATAAAGATTTTGAACTGATCAATGGCGGATCCTTAGAAGATTTCGCTACCGTAATTCAGGAAAAAAGAAAAGCTAATCCGAAGAGCGAACAGGAACTGTATGCCGATTGGCAACAAATGCAATACCTGCACAGTATGTTTTTGGTGCATCATTTAGAACTGAACAATAACCGTTATCAAGACCTGCAATGGGCTTCTATGGCACAAGTAATTAAAAAGTAAGAATCTATGGAAACTCAAGCTCAATATTCAGATAAAGAATTGGTCAAGCAATTACCGGGATTTACCAGCCACCTGATCACGGCAAATAATATTCAATTACATTATGTTGCAGGTGGTACTGGGCAACCGCTTATTTGCCTTCCCGGCTGGCCGCAAACCTGGTATTCTTTTCATAAGGTAATGCCGGAGCTAGCAAAAAAATATACTGTTATTGTAGTCGATATTCGGGGAATGGGCAGCTCAGATAAACCCTTCAATGGCTACGACAAAAAAACGATGGCCAAGGATATTTTTGAACTGATCCAAAAACTAGGGATTCAAAAAGCACATGTATTGGGACACGATATTGGTGGAATGGTGGCTTCAAGTCTTGCTTTTAATTATCCGCAGGCCGTGGATAAACTTATCCTGATGGACGGCGCCCACCCGAGCGAAGCAATGCGGGAAATGCGCCTGCTCCCTATGCCGGGAACTTTTGGAGATAAAATAAATGATAAAATGCCATTTTTATGGTGGATGGCTTTTAATCAGGTAAAGGAATTACCAGAACAGCTATTGGAAGGCCGGTTTAGGTACCTATTAGATTGGTTGTTTTCTTACGTAATGTTGGATGATGCTAAAATGAGTGATTTTGACCGGGAAGTTGCCGCCTACCATTATAATCGGCCTGAAAACATTAGGGCATCTAATGCCTGGTACCAGACTTTTGAACGGGACATCAAGGATATGAATACTTACGCCACCCTGCAAATGCCAGTTCTGGGAATGGCCAGCGAAAGCAGCTACGAATTTATGAAGCAAGGATTGCCCTATATTGCAAAAAATGTAGAGGTGATTAAGGTAGAAGGTTCCGGGCACTATTTTAATGAAGAAAATCCACAGGCCGTCATTGATGCCGTGCTTCAATTTCTAAACTAATGTATTGAAAAGAGGCTATATAAAAAGTAACTTTAAGCTGTAAAACTGAATTTATCGAAGTTCTTAAGATATTAATAACCAAATGATCTTCGTCAGGATCGGACTAACAATCCAATACAGAACAATTTTTTAGACAGCCTCTTATTTAGTTTAAGACAGTTCATCGCTGAAGGTTTTCTTATGCTCCCGAGCAAACGCTACAAACGAATTTGGTTCACGTTTGCCAATACGCTTCACTTCATAAGAAATATCTAAAGCGTGAGCTCCAGCCACAACATCTGCAAATTGAACCACAATTCCACTAGCGAACCAACTCGAAGCTCCAGAAAGTCCTAAGATAGTTCGGAAAACAAGCTTGGGAAGATTCAGATAGCGTACTTTCATATCTAGAACGCCAGACAATTGACCTGCAATTTCTTTCATATCCAAAGTTTCAGGCCCTGTGAGATAATAAGTAGCAAATCTATGATTCTCTTTGTCTTTTAAAACCTCTAAAGCCACATAGGCAACATCGCGTGAATCGATATACGCTACTTTTCCATCTCCTGCTACCTGAGGCAGATAACCTCGAGAAATCGGTTTATTTGAAGAAAGGAAATTCTGCATAAAAGCCGTAGGTTTCAGAATAGTCCACGCTATGCCAGAACCACGTAGGTAATGATCGATAGTGGCGTGTGATTTTGCCCAGGGTACGGCTGACCTAATGTTGGCATCTGAGGCCGAAACCTTGACAATATATTTTATAGCGCTTGTTTTGGCAGCATCTATGGCCGCTTTCTCCCATTCTACCTGTTCTTGTGTGGGTGGCGTTATTAAAATTAAACTTTCACAGCCCTTCATAGCAGCTTTCAAACTTTCAGGATGTTGAAAATCACCTAGCACGGCGTTTATTCCTTGCTGCTTAAAGTCTTTGATTTGTTTTTCTTTTCGGCACATCGCCTGAAAATTGATATTGGATTCGGTCAATAATTGACAAAGTTTTTGCCCTATATCACTTGTTGCTCCGGTTACTAAAATCATATCTTATTTTTTAATTCATTATTAAATAATACAAACTCGAAATTCAATCGCTAATCTGATTATTTCTGCTTTTTATCAAAGCCTAGTCATTGAATTGCACTCATCAGCGTCCCTTTCAAGCTTTCTAAGCGTATTCTACTATTCACCAGTTGTAGCTTGATTTCATTTACCTGAACTTTGGCATTAAACAGCGCGATTTGTGTATCTCGCAAATCGAGTGCAGTGGTCTGCCCATTGTAATAGCGATCTTGTGTCCTGCTGAAGGTTTCTTCAAACATACCAATATTATTTAGTGACTAACAGTCATTTTTTGTTTAAAAAAATTTAATTGACAATACTTACTTATAAAACTTAAAGGAATTACTGTAAAGGAGTTAATCGAAAATTAGATAGGCCAACTTTTTAGTTTTTAATATTCAAGCATAGGCATTTCAGAACTCCTTACATTTTAAACAACTACTTAATGCGAAAATGACTAACAGTCATTTTAATTTAAAATTTTTTAAGTAACTCCGTTGATAATCATATCGACATAGGTTTTCATCATTTCGTTCTGGCTCAGGTGCTTTACATCCTCAATAAAAACTTTTTTAGCTTCCATAAACTGCATCACCCCCATAGAACTGCCCCATAAGACAAAAGTTCCATATACTGGATCTATATCTTTCCTGATGATTCCTTTTTCTTGTTGATTTTTTAAATGATCGATCACAAAACCGGTAACTTTATCGCTTATTTTTTTATAACCATCGACTTCACTTTTAAATTCTGGTCGCTCCATATATATGATGAGTTCGAAATAAGCAGGATAATCTAGTGAAAATGCGTAACTGGAAAGAATAAAGGCTTTGGTATTTTCAATACCCACCTGATCTTCACGCTGGCTTAGCTTAAAATAATTCAACATTAAGCTTAATGCTTTTATACTTACCTCGGCTAAAACATCATCCTTACTTTCAAAATATTTATAAAATGTTCCTTTAGCAATCCCTAAATAATCCACTACCTTATCGATGGTAAATTGCTGTACCCCATTTTCCTTAAGAACAATATCGGCACCATTTACTATCTGCGTATGGCGTGAAGTTGAACGAAGCTGTTTTTTAGTGTCTATCATATAAAAAATGACTGTTAGTCACTACAAATATATAATTTTTAGGATAACGCTATTTTTCCATTTAAAATTTTAACGCTTACTTAACTCTTGTAAACTTCAATACTAAATTATTCTGGGGGAGTCTCTTGGTCTTCAAGATTTTCTCCAACATCCTCTGGCTAATTTCCCTATTTTTGAATACGATGCAGATGACTATCCATAGCTGCATTAAAAATGAACATAAAGCGTTTTCAACTTATGAAATCATTTACTGAATTTATACAATCAAAAGTTTTTATTACAGAGGAACTATTACGGGAAGTGCTTACTAAATTTCAGGAAAAAGAATATGCGCCCCATCAGGTGCTGCTTAAACGGGGACAGATTGCTAATCAGTATTATTTTATCATTTCGGGAGGATTACGTTTCTTTTCAGGAGAAAACGAAAATGAACATACAGCTTGGGCTTTTTTTGATGGGGAATTCATTACGGAAATTAGTAGTCTGGCACCTCGTAAACCTACACGTTTTACGATTGAATCGATTGGTAAAACCCGGTTATTGGTTATCGCACGCACTGATATGGATGTGCTGTATGCGCGATTTCCTATATGGCAGGAGTTTGGACGTAAAATTTGGGAGGATATTTGTATTCAGCAAATTGAGCAAAATGTAAATTATCAGACCTTAACGGCGGAAGGCATTTATTTAAAACTAATGGAAAACAGGGAGTTTATTCAAAAAATGCCGGTAAAACAGTTGGCCAGTATTTTGGGGATTACTCCCAATGCATTGAGCAGGATTAGGAGGAATATAAAATAATGAAAATTTCATTTCTCCAGTATGCTAAAAAAGGATAAATAGTTAGCTCTCGAATTTACTCACTTATACATTACTTTTTGATCGAAAAAAAAAACATTAGCTAAACGAGAGTATACATTTAGCTACAAAATTGCGTAATGTCAACTACTTTTTAGCATTTAATCATCGATAAGTTTGCAATGCTTAATCAATTCCAATTTATAATAATGAAAACAGTATTTATAACAGGAGCTAACAAAGGAATCGGATTAGAAACGTCTAAACAGTTGGCTGAATTAGGTTATATGGTTAATGTAGGAAGTAGGAATAAAACGAAAGGACAGAAAGCATTAGAAAATTTTAAAAATAGAGGAATTACAAACGTAGGCCTTATTGAGATTGATGTAACAAATAGCCTTAAACGTTTGCTTAATTTAATTTTGAAAATATATAGCTCTAGAAATAAATACATTGCGTAAGAAAAAAGACCGGAATTTCATCCAGTCTTTTATTATTAAGTTTTTTAAAATGATTTAAAAATTTATTTTTTGGCATAAAAGAATTTTTATTACACTTATTTCTATAAATGGCTTATCTATAACTAAAATAATCTTTAGCACTCCAAGTGTCTATTCTTAAGTAAACTTTTTATTTTCAAATGAATTAAATGATTACAGCTTCACTCCAATACCAACTCCAAAAAGCCAAGGGTTGATGTCTACATCAGCATTAACGGTCGCATCTAATGCTGTAGTAGCATTTACCGTAACATCGGTTTGAAGAAATAATTTTTTGACATCTAGGTTAATAAACCACTTATCACTAATCATATAATCTATACCTACTTGCCCTGCAAAACCAAAACTGTTGTCATAGTCTAAATCGTCTGCAACAGGACCTTCGTCCACGCTATAAAAAATAGTATAATTTAAACCTGCACCTATATACGGTTTAAAATTACCTAATTCAGTAAGGTGATATTGAAAAGTTAGTGTTGGAGGTAAAAGCCAAACACTTCCTAGGTCAATATTTGCTACAGAAGTATTTATAGCTTCTACATCGTGTTTTGTGGTTCCAAGTATAAGCTCTAGTGACCAATTTTTAGTAAAATAATAAGTAATATCCAGTTCAGGAATAACCGAAGTAGAGATATCGGCATCACCTCCTATAGCCTCTATAGATGCTTTTTCATCGGGTGAAATCACTACGCCTCTTAACCTAAACTGCCACGGATTATCCTGAAGGTTTTTACTCTCCTGAGCTTGAAACGAAAAACTTAGTAATAATGCGGCAATTGATGTGAATACAAATTTTCTCATAATTTTTAAATTTTATTGCTGTTCAAAAATATTTCGAAAATTGTCTTCAGAAGATGATAAAGGTCAGTTATAACTATAATTTTTACGCTTATCAGCCATCCATTAAATGGAAAATTATTAGCATGTCACGAGACTAACTTTGTTATTTGTAATTCGTTCAAATAGAATTTATATACTATTGGTGAAATTAAAATAGTAAAAGAAGATGTTATTTTTATATCTTTCATTATTTGCAGCACTAAATTCCCTGTATTTATGGACTTGCAACAAAAAATTGCACTTTAAGTTGAGTGACTAAACTGCTAGCTTTTGATTATACATATCTAATTCAAATTCTTTAATGGTTTTGTTTCCTAAATAAGAATGTCTTCTTCTGGTATTGTACTAGGTCTCGATCCATTGAAAGATGGATAATTCCGCTTCAGATCTAAGGTTGTACCTGTTCCAGTAAACCCATTCTAATTTTAAGGATTTAAAGAATGATTCTGCTACGGCATTTTCCCGGCAGTTCCCTTTCCGGCTCATGGACTGTCGTATTAAGCCCTTATAGCTTTTGAGGATGCTGGTATGGCATATTGGACACCTCGGTCTGAATTGAATATGAGCGGTTGTTCTAGCACTGTGTTCTTAGTACCCATCTCCTACGCTTTTACAATGTTACCTTCGGTAGTAAGGTAACCACTTAAAGTCCCCAATTACCTTTCTATTAAACAGATCGATAATTACTGTTAGGTAGTACCAGCCTTGCCTGGTTTGGATGTAGATGATGTCGCTTACCCATATCTGGTTTGGTCTATCTACTTTAAAGCACTGGTTCAGTAAATTTGGTGCGATAGGGTAATTATGCTTACTGTTGGTAGTCGCTTTAAATTTTTGCTTACTCTTGGCATATAAATAATTTGCTTTCATGATCGTGCTATCCGTGGCCTGGACACATTAAGTCCCATAGCTTGTAGCTCTGAGTTTATCCTTGGGAGCGCCATAATTATGATAACTCTGCTCAAATAGGTAGGTGATCAGGGTAGAAAGTTTCTGTTTTTCGTTCCAGAGCTTACTCGGCCCCGACTTCAACCGATGATAATAGCTGCTTTTACTTACTTCTAATACTTTGCACATTATCTCGACTGTAAATCTTATAAGGTGTTGTTTTATGAACCGGTACTTATCCTGTCACTCTTGGAGCAGATGCCAATCGCCTTTTTTAAGATATCCCGTTCCAATTCAGCATCTTTTAGCTGCTTTTTGTTTCAATTCTAAGGTGTAATGTTTTGGTTTTCGTTTCATCTCTGTATGGATAATAACCAACAACTTTTAACTCAACTTACCGTCCAAGCTAATGTAGTAAGTTCAACAAGGAATATCGAGAAGAAAAGGACCGCTCCTTCGCATAAATGGAGCTTCACGATTCAGCAATTTTATATTAAATTTGGAGACAGAAACTATTGGACATAAACGCTAATTCCACTGGTACTCCTCAGTGGAATTGGAACATCAGACGGAGTTTAATTTACAGACCCGATGATTCTAATATCTTAAAAGGAATTTGCCAGATTTCCTCGGGTGGACATATGGCTATTTTAGTGGATATGCGCATCTTATTTGCACTGATCTTAAATCTTTTTATTGCTATTATCTTTTGCTATAATTATCCTACCGGAAATTACAAGCGAGTGAAGTCGATAAGCGACTAACCGACAAAATAAAAAAGGTTTTTAAAATTTCAGAGATTAAGCTCCTTGATCATTTGATTATAAACAGTGAAGGAATCTATCTGAGTTTTGCCGATGAAGGAACACTTTAAATTTATAATAACAATTTTAAACGGGCTTCTTTAGTCCCTTTTTCATTAGCAGTTTTTAATTTACTAAAAAAAAATTAACTTGTGCTATAGTCATAAAAACTATAAGTAATAACTTACCCTGATCATTTGCTAAAATTCAAAAAAACTAATTAGTATAAATTTGGTTTTGCAAAGTATTACTAATCAATATGAAAGAATCGAATTTAGATATAGCCTTTTTGAGTAGAAATCTTATATATATTACTTTTTTTCTATTATTCCCTTTGGTTGGTTTGGGCCAAGTAGGAAAACTATTTTCTACAGATGCAGAACTTTCCAACAGCTTAATAAATCAAATTTATCAGGATGACAAAGGTTATATCTGGATCGCTACCGAAGATGGTTTGGCCAGATATGATGGCGCAAAATTTTCAATTTTCAAACAAAAGCGAAAAGATTCTACTTCAATTTTAAATAATTATGTGAAGTCTATATTTCAAGATAGTCACGATGTTCTATATTTCGGATTTTTTAACGGTTTACAATATTTTGATCACGCTACAGAAAAATTCCATAAAATCCCACTCTTAATAGAAGACAGTTCTGCTTATCCAGCTCACGTTACTACTATGCTTGAAAGAAAAAACGGAGAAATTTTGATAGGTACATCTGGCCAGGGCATTTTAAAATTAACTCAAGAGAATAACAAACCAGTAGCACGAAAATTACCAGAAATGGTCCGCACTTCGTTTGTTGAAAAAATTTTTGAAGATAGAAATGAAAATCTATGGGTTCTTAGCCAAGATAAAGGACTATTTAAAATAAGTAAAAAGGATAAAATCAATGAGTATTTTTATAAAAATGATTATGAAACTCATATTTCCAGTATTGCCCAAGATCAGAGTGGTAATTTATATGTGGGAAGCTTAAGTGCCGGCTTGTTTAGATATAGCCGTGAAAAAGATAATTTTAGCTTGATAGAAGACTCTGAAAACCTACCGGTAAAAACACTCTTAGTAAATAAAGCTAATGAAATTTTAGTAGGCACAGACGGGAGAGGTCTAAAGATTTATGACCCTATAAAGCAAGAAATGAGTGTTAACGATTTTAGTATTGCTAATTTCGATTTTAAGAAAACTAAAGTACACTCTATAATGCAGGACAGAGCAAATAATATCTGGCTCGGCATTTATCAAAAAGGAGTTTTACTAATCCCAGACAAAACCAATAATTTTAAGTACATAGGCTACCAATCTGTGAAAAATAATATAATAGGTAATAACAGTGTAGTATCTATATTTAAAGACAACCAAGATATTTTGTGGGTAGGTACTGATGGCGATGGGTTATATGGTATCACTAGAGAAAAAAAACAAAATTTTCATCTTGGGCACCATGGCATACAGAAATCGGCCAGTATTATGAGTATTTTTCAGGATTCAGAGAATCAATTATGGATTGGTACATATCTTAACGGTCTGGCAAAAATAAATAAGAAAGACAAGAACTTACAATATATTGAGCCTTTTAAAGACGAACAGAATAATACTGTAGAACGTATCTATAGTATTACTGAAGACACAAAAAAGAATCTCTGGATTGGAACTTTGGGATACGGACTCTATTCTTACAATATTGAAACAGAAACAGCCGTACGTCACAATATAATTGAGGGAAATAACGAAAAGGATCGTTTACACAATAAGTGGATAAATTGTTTACTCCTATCCAAATCAAATAAACTTTACATAGGTACCTATGACGGTCTTTCCGTGTTGGATTTAGAAAAAAATAGCTTTTTTGATAAAGATGGAAAAAATCATATTTTATCTAATAAGATTGTTTACAGCCTTTATGAAGATGATACTAATAATTTATGGATTGGAACCTCGGAAGGTCTATTTTACAAACCAAATAATGATAGTATTCTCCCAAATTATACTATCAAGCAAGGGCTGCCAAGTAATGTTATAAGCGCAATAGAGCAAGACAGCCAAAATAATCTATGGATAAGTACTAATAATGGTATTTCGAAATTTGAACCTGCAGCTAAAGAGTTTACAAATTATTACTTCCGTGATGGGCTTCAGGGAAACGAATTCAATAAAAACGCTTCATATTCTGAAGCCAATGGCCATTTATATTTTGGAAGCAACAACGGTGTCACTTTTTTTGATCCCTCTGAAATAACTTCAAAAGGGAGTAACTTAGATTTAAGAATTACAGGATTTTATATTCAAGATGAACCGGTAAAAAAGGGAATGAAATCTGGTTCTCATTCTATTATAGAAAAAGCTATTATTGATGCTGATACTATTGAACTTGCCCATAACGATAACGATTTCAGCATTGAATTCTCATCGTTTGCATTCAAAAATCAGCAATGGATTACATATTCTTATTCTCTTAATTCAGAAAACTGGATTAAATTAAGGCCAGGTATAAATGCTGTTACCTTTAATAATCTTGAACCTGGAATTTATAATTTTAAAGTAAGGGGCAAAGAGTACGGAGAATATTCTAACGAGCAGAGACTTAACATAATTATTTATCCGCCATGGTATTTTTCCAATTGGGCAAAATTGGCTTATTTATTATTACTAATCGTAATTTCCTATGTGATTGTGCAGGAAGTTCTTCGACGTCGAAAAATAAAAAATGAACTACAAGAGCACTTGAGAGCAGAACAAATAAACGAGTCTAAACTTCAATTCCTAACTAATATTTCCCACGATATTAAGACGCCAATATCACTGATTATAAATCCCTTAAAAAAACTTATAAAAACCGATCCTGAAGAAGACAGACAGCAACTCTATAGAGTGATGGAACGAAATTCTGAAAGAATCTTGCATCTTTTAAACCAATTAATTAATGCTCGGAAAATTGACCAGGGAAAAATTGAATTAAAGTTTCAAAAGATTGAAATAATAAGTTTTGTAAAGTCTATCACCATACTTTTTGAAGACCAATTAAAAAGTAAAGGAATTAAATTCGAAATTAATCATCCAAATTCAGCAATAGAAGCCTTTATCGATCCAAATCATTTTGATAAGATAATTCAAAATTTAATTTCCAACGCCATAAAATTTATTTCAAAAAATGGAACTATTGAAGTGAAAATAGGCACTCAGGAAAATAAAAACCAATTTTATATTATCGTTAAAGATAATGGAGTGGGAATTAAAGAAAGTGAACTACACAATATTTTTAACCGTTTTTACCAAATCTCTAATGATGTAAGTCGGCAATTTGAAGGTACTGGTATTGGCTTACACTTAACCAAGTCTATAGCCGAACTGCACCACGGCACTGTTAAGGCGGAGAACAATAGGAATCAGCAGGGTTGTACGTTTATCGTTAGTGCACCTTTGGGGAAAAGCCACTTAAAGGAAAGTGAGATTACTGGAGAAAATTATGCTACTACCTTTACTAGCAATGAATATCGCATTATAGATACTATTGATGATCAAGAGGACATAACAAATACTTCTGAAAAAAATAAACCCACCGTCCTAATCGTGGATGATGATAGTGAAATAAGAAATTATATCGCTATTGAATTAAAAAGCCATTACAACATCATAAAGAAAGAAAACGGAAAATTAGCTGTTCCTGAAGTGATTTCACAGGCTCCCGATTTAATAATTAGTGACGTCGTAATGCCTGAAATGGACGGCATACTATTTACCAGAAAAATCAAGAAAAATATTCATACAAACCATATTCCTATTATCCTTTTAACCGGTAAAACCGATAAAGAAACTAACCTTGAAGGCTTAGAAATTGGAGCTGATGCTTATATCAACAAACCTTTTAATATAGAAATTTTAAAAAAGACTGTAAAAAACCTTATTAAAAACAGGAATATTTTAAAGAACACTTATTCTGGAAATCAACTGAATGAAGAAAAAATTAAACATATAGATTTAAAATCTGGTGATGAAAGTTTGGTTGAAAAATTTATGGATGTTGTAAATGCTAACATTAGTAATTCAGAATTAAACGTAGAAATGGTTGCTTCAGAATTAGGTATAAGCAGAGTTCATCTTTATCGGAAATTAAAACAGCTCACCAACCAATCTGCCGGAGAATTAATTACCAATATAAGGTTGAAAGAAGCTGCTAATTTACTGATTTCCAAAAATATTAATATAGCTGAAATAGCGTATGCCGTAGGTTTTTCCAGCACATCAAAATTTTCTACTAAGTTTAAAGACTTGTATGGAATGTCCCCCACAAGCTACCGAAAAGAGCATAATAATATTTAATTTAATGAATCTCTAAATAAATTGATCACTGCTTAAAGTATTAATATTAGTAAATATCCGTATAGTTTCTCCTGAAACAATTTCTCGTGTACCATTAAAGTATTTTTTTAGATTTAAACTTCAGACTATAACAAATACCTTTTTAATAATAGTATACGTTCCCGGTATTAGATTCCATTAATGCAGAAGTATTCATATACTACACTTTTATTGAGCTTCTATGCAAACTCTATTACGGCTACATTATTTAATATTATCGAATCTCTTTTTTTTCTAAAAATCAACATATTATTCTTCAAATTTGGAACTTGATTGTTGAGCTAACCAAATCTTAAATAAAGGTAAAACTGTAAACTGTCAAAATCGAAGTATCGTGCTATTAAAAATGCTATAGAGCATATTTTACATTCCTGATAGTTTATCAATTAGATTTTAGTTTACTTGCGGAGTAATAATCCGATATTTACCACCTAATTGCATGAGGCTAAATAGGTGAAGCAGCCCATCAAAATAAGGGTCAAAATAGCCATCTTCATAAGGTTCTAGTTTTGCATCCCAGATTTCGTCTAAAAATTTCCACCCCTTAGGATGGGTAGTCATTAGGGAAGTTGTAGCAGCAGTAGAAACAAGACCAAGCGAATGTCTTAACTTCTGAAAGTCTCCCGCTGGAAGTATCCAATCTGGAGTAGAGCCATCTATATTATATTGATCTACGTAATTTTCTATACCCTCACAGTACAAAAAGTTTTGGAATCGGTGCGCATATTGTTGCTGCCATTCCCTGTCTTTAGCAAACCAACTATAATCCATAGCGATATTAAAAGGAACCCGCCAGGAATCGTACCTAAATGCGTCCCCCATTTTTCCACGACTATGAGGTGCCCCACTAAATTCGGCGTAATCTGGATTTAAACCTGTTTCGGGGTGTGTAGTACGGTGTAGAAAAGCCCTTGCGGTATCGGCAGTTGTCTGGTAAAATTCTTCGTGGCCGTCTTTGGCATATTCTGCCCAAATTTCAAAGAAGGCAGGAACATGATAAGAAGGGTCTGTCCAGTCATATCCGCCATTATGAGGGACAAAAGTTATTTGTTTATGTTCCTCATTTAGTATATTCCTAACACCTCCAGTACCATCTTTGCTCCACATCGCATCCAGAATCCTTCTGGCTTCACCGTAATAATCTATTCCCGTTTCATTCCCCCAAAGATTCGAAGCGAAAAGTAATGAAGTAATAAAAAATAATTCTCCATCTGAAGCTGATCCTCCCGAATTTTTAATTCCCGTTTTAGGGTCTACGCTCCATGCAAAATAAGCTTCATTGGGTCCTTTCTGGTGCTGCATGTATTTAACCGTCCAGCGCCATAATTTGTCAAAAACTTCTTTCTTATTTAACTGAACTGCCACCATTAACCCGTAAGACAGTCCTTCGGTACGAGCATCTTTATTTTTAAGATCAGAAACGTAAGCCAAAGAATCCTCTACTTCAAAATATACTCTATTTGGACCTTCAAAAACATCATAATAGGCCTTTTCTAGTTTTACATCAATATCCGCTTGAGAATAACCAGCTTCTAAAAATAGGTTTCTATACTCTCCGGTTTCCGAAGCACCTTTAGTCCAAGGCACCATTTCACCACGCGAATCCTGTACTTTCTCATCACAATCTTGCGCGATGATATTTTCTGTTAATAACATCAAGCCGATGATAAATACCAGCGATAAATAAATTTTTTTATTCATATTCCTATTTTTTAATTCAAATTAGAAGTTTTTACAGCTTCTTATTCTGGCTCTGCTTCGTTTGCCGATGTTACGCAAAGATCAATTATATTCACGGTAATGCTTCCGGCTATCTTTGTTAGTTAAAAGAAAATCTCCTGAAACGATATCTCGCAAATTTTTGAAATTTTAGCTATCGAAAACATAGCTGAATTTTCCAAGAGATCAATTTACCTGCAAATAAAAGCTTACTATTAATATTTATTCTCTTCACTATGATTGTTACTTTATTTTTTAAAACAGCAATTAGCTGAAGAGCAAAATTATTTTACTTTACCCCTTCTTCTTTTTGTTCTACTTTCTTAATGATGCCGTCTTCATTGTAATATATATAATCTACCTTAATTGATCGCCGATAGCTTCCTCCACTTGGTAATATCCCCTTATGGTAAAAGCAATTATCTTTCCCCTTTATTCAATAATACTGATGAATCGTAGAACCATTGGGAGCGCTATCTGTAAGTATTTCACGGTATTTCCAAGGTCCTTCCGGACTATTAGAAGTAGCTTATTCAATTCTATCTCGTTCTTCTACCTTGCTTACATACACTAAATAATAAAGCCTTTTCTTTTGTAAACCCAGGGACCCTCTATAAAATTCTTTGGATTGCAATAGTGGATTTGTACATCCAATTCGATCATATTATCCTTCAAGTTTAAGGCTACCATTACCCCGTACAAATATGCCTGACCATCCTCCTCTACGAAAGGCTTCTACTTTAGCATACTTAAATGGACCTAATGGAGTTAGCAATCGCTACTCCTATGGCTGCCGCTCCATCACCTCTTTCATCATCTTTTTGAAATGTGGATACATAAAAATAAAATTTATCATATCTTTCTACCACCTCTGCCGCATAGTCATCTCCAGTTGCCCAGAAAAACTTTTTTGGTGAAAGCATTGGACCATGATTGATGCAATGCATCATGTTGGTTGAAGAGAAAACCAACCAACCAATCCTTCATTTCATAATTGGTGGAAGATAATGATGCCGTATCATGACTGGTATATAAATAAACGGTGTCCTCATAAACCAACGGAGTAGGATCTGCAGTAAACACATCAGTAATAATTGGGTTTTGGGCAATTAAAAAATGGGAAGTAAGCAACATCTAGATTCCCATTAATGTGGGGATATTAATCTTTTGTTTCACAATTTACGATTTTGGTCATTTTTTAAGTTCTATTTTATGTTGCTTTCCTTTAGTAGTGGATCCAATCGTTCATTTCCTACGGGCAGTGCCTCTACCCATTTTTCAGCAGGCTTATCATACCAGAGTTTTAATTGGGAATCTTCCTGACTCCAGGATTGGAAAGGTAAAATCAAAAAAAGTATCCCAAAAATTGTGGAAACAAAGAAAACAGAAGTACTATTTTTTAAAATTATAATCTTACCAATACCCATACCTTTCTATTTATCAAATTGAATCCAGTCGACTTCAACCCCTTCTCCACTTTGCAGTTGCACTATTAAATCCTGAACGGCGGTTATATCGAATTTTATCGGAACTGAAAAAACATCCCAATTTCCCCCTTTTTGGATATTTATTTCAGCAAGTTTCTTAGCATTCTCACCTGTCAGTTTCAGCGCTACAGTACCGCCGGTTAATGATCTTGCCCTAATTTTAACATTTTTTGATTTTTTGGAGCCAAAATCAATACGATTATATCTGATCCAGGCATCAGGTTTATTCAATACTACTTTCCAACCCTGAAAAGGATCAAGCCGGTCTAAGAAAACGGCTTCAGCTCCATAATTGCCTTTTTCGCTATATCGGTCTATTTGAATTTCAGAAGTGCTGGAGGTAATTCCCACTCCGCGTTTAGTTGGAATCACTTTTTTAATGTTTCCATTCTCTACAAAAAACAAACTATCAGCGCGAATAGAACGATTTTTATCAAAATCGGGAGAAAGATCATTATCGTGATAAAATAAGTACCACTGATCGTCATAATTTACGACGGAATGGTGGTTGGTCCAGGTACCCGAAGCCGATTCATCCATAATCACACCCTGATGGGTAAAAGGTCCCATCGGATTATCGGCTATGCTATATTCCAGTCTTTCAGTATTATTGGCAACGTGCGGATAAGTCATATAGTAAGTGCTATTTCTCTCAAACACAAAAGGTCCTTCAATATGCCCTTTTTGAGGAATCTCATTGAAAGTTTTTGCTTTAGAATCTAATTCCAACATATTATCCTTCAGTTTTGCGCCATAGATTTTTCCGCGTGACCAATACAAGTAAGCCTGTCCGTCTTTATCGATAAAAACATTGGGATCTATGCCTTCCACGCCTTCAATATGGTTTGGCTGCGGCTTATAGGGACCTTCAGGCCTATTAGCAACTGCCACCCCAATGGAGAAGCCTTTTTCTCCGTCTCCGGCTTCTTTGAGTCTGGTAGGAAAATACAAATAAAATTTGCCGTTTTTGGATATTGCATCAGGTGCCCACATACTGTAAGCCTTAGAATCTGCCCAGGGAACATCTTTTTGATCCAGAATTTTTCCGTGGTCTGTCCAATCCGTTAGGTTTTCCGAAGAAAAAACGTGGTAGTCAGCCATATTAAACCATTCTGCACGGCCTTCGCCATCCGGCTGCACAATATCATGGGAAGGAAATACATATACTTTCCCGTTAAATACTCTTGCTGTAGGATCTGCAGTAAACTGATCCATTATCAGCGGATTTTGTGCAAAAGCATTCAACGAAAGGAAAAGTATTAACAGATTTAGAAATATCGTTTTCAGAATATTTATATTTTTCATTTTAATTATTTTTTTCAGTTTCAATTTTCAAGTAATCGAAATCTACCTACCCTCCTGCTTCTTTTGTAGGATAATTGAATAGCGCAAACCTATATCCCGTAAACAGATTGAAAATTATAAAGTGTAAATTTTTTTCTTTTCCATAATCTTTATTTGAAATAGAATTTGGCAAATTCTATAAAAAAAGGCCAGTTAGGTACTTCGGTATGACCGCCTTTATGAATTCTGAAAACAATTTTGCCTTCAGATAAAAATTCTCCTACTTCAGGAAATTCGGTTTTTGACAGTCCTTTTTCTTCATAAATTTCGTAAGCCGGACTCGCGTGAACGCCGGCTAAGAACATTCCCCTGGCATCAATCCAGTTTCCTTCAACTTTAGGATCTCCGCTACTTATAAAAATCGGACGCGGCGCTGCAAGTGCAATTAGATGATGGGCATCTACAGCAAGATCTTTTGTTTTTAAAGGGCCACCGTATTTTATAAAATTAGGAGTAAACCAATGATATTGGGAACTGGAGATCAGATTCTCTAATTGTTCTCCAAAATTACGTCGAAGGATTTTTGTTCCACCCGCCCCAGCAGATCCTATAAATCCAACTGCAAATCGATCTTCATACGCCATAGCGACCATTGCGGCCTTTCCATAACGAGAAAGTCCTTCTATAGCGACATGCTTTGCATTAATTTCTGGATGCTTTTCAAAATAATCCATAGCACGGCTAGCACCCCAGGCCCAAGCTCTTAAAGTTCCCCAGTCATCCAATTTTCGTGGTTCTCCTTTATTTACAAGACCAATAATACCTTCCCTTAGTCCTGCACCATTGTCTGCTTGATAACTTGTAGGAATTAAACTGGCATAACCCCAATTTTGAGCTAGCAATTGTTGCTGCCAGGGATTTTCTTGGTCAGCATTTGGGTTGAAGCCTGCTGGAAAATTCCAATCGAATTTTAAAACTAAGGGTATTTTTTTTTCTGTATTTTTTGGAAGGGTTAAAGTCATCTGGATCTCCACATCGATCTCTGGATAAGCAGAATTATCTACTACTCCCAAAAGTTTATTAATCTGAACCTCATATTTGCCAATAACTGAATCTTTTTGAGAAATAACCTTCCAATTTACAGCGGGAATATTTTCAGGGATGTGTCCATAAACCTCAGCATTAAAATATTCTTTAATTTCCTGTTTGCGTTTTTCCCATGCAGAAACTGAAGTGACTTTTGATCCACCTTTAGAAATCAAGAGTTCTGGCAAACTGTAATCTTTTACTTTGGATTCATCTGCATTCGCAGCATTAGGATCGTTCGGATTTCCGGACGGTCCCGGCCTTAGGAACTCTATTTGTAGTTTCTGAAGCATTAATTGATGATCCTTCACGCTTAGGCGATAAATACTGTCCCGCTCCTGCTGAGAAAACTGTCCCATCGATTGACTGATGAAACCAAAGAAAAATGCAATGATAAATAATCGTTTCATTTTTAAAATTTTACAGTAGAATTAACCTATTTTAATTTGTAATCACTACATGGAAAAATGCCAAATACACAGATAAGTAAACAGACTTTTTCTTTTATAATTTCAAATTTTGTAGGCTTACTTTACCTCAGCCAAAGTTATAAGCTCATTTACCACAGGCTTAGCCTGGTTTTTACGATCAAATAGCAACGGATAATCGATCCTTCCTCTTACCGGCCAATTGTTTTTCCATGAATTTCCATCGTTTACTCCCCAAAGAGTAACTCTTTCAATTTTATCATGATGTTTCAGGAATAATTCAAAAAATTCTACATACCTTTTCGTAAACTGTTTCTCAACATAAGCTGGTAGCTCATCTGGGAAAGGATTCATTTTATCATCGTACTCATAATTATCAGAAATTTCTGCTCCTGCATCTCCCCACGGTGAAGGTAAAACACTAAGGTCTAATTCTGTGATCATCACTTTTACTAGATTTCCATAAGCTTCCAGACTTTTTTCAAACTCCATAATATCAGGATGCTTTAATCCAATATGCCCCTGCATTCCAATCCCATCGATTTGAACATTATCATTTTTAAGCCTTTCTACCATTCGCACTACTCCGCGGCGTTTTTCCGGTACCGCCATAGAATAATCATTGTAATAAAGCTTGGCTTCTGGATCGGCTTCATGCGCAAATTCAAATGCCAATTTGATAAAATCTTCACCTAATATTTGATAGAACTTACTATCTCTATAACTCCCATCGTCTTCAATAGCCTCATTGACCACATCCCAAGAGTGAACTCTCCCTTTGTACCTACCCACAACTGTATGAATATGATCTCTTATTCTTTGAATAAGCACTTCTTCTGAAACCGTATTCCCATCTTTACCGGTAAAAAACCAATCGGGAGCCTGGGAGTGCCATATTAGGGTATGTCCGTGAATATGCATATCGTTTTCTTCGCCGAGCTTCACAAATTTATCTGCAAGTTCAAAATTGAATTTCCCTTCCTTTGGTTGAATTTGTGCACTTTTCATTATATTCTCGGCAACTATAGAATTAAAATTCTGTGTGGCAACCTTAAGTTCTTCAGGCTGCCGTCCCGTAATTTGCCATGCATTAAGCGCTGTTCCAATATAAAAATTATCCTTAAAGGCATTTTTTAGGCTCAATTTGTACTTACCACTATTATCAACTGCATTTTTATGAGAATTACAGCTGTAAAATGTAAAAAACACACTTAAAATTAATATAAAAATAGACATTTTTTTTCTTTTGCACATAGCAGTAATATTTTAAAACTTCAAAAAATTAGTTTTCAATAATTTATAATTTCTTAATAAAAAAAAGTTCCCCTAACTTCTAAAAAAGGCTAATTCACACCGGATAAGCGTTGCCATCCAGCCGGTATACAGACTTTTTTTGTTAGGAGAACTAATCAGTAAAATTCAAACACTTATAAATCAAAACGGATAGCAACGCAATCATTCTTGAAAAATTTTTAGTACTTATTTATAGCAATTTTATAATTCTTCCAGAGCTTCAGCAAAACTTTTATAAGCGGGCTTTCGATTAAAATTCTCATCCCACAAACCCTGAAATTCTCCCGGCAACCAACTTGCATCTTCGCCACTATCAGATATTCCCCAGATGGTTATTCCATATCTTTGAGAATGTGGAACATGTTCTTTGTAAGCCTCTACAACATATCTATACATCTCGGCTTGCTGTTGCAAAACGTCAGCTGTTGGTTCAGAAACGTTGGTTTTAACATCCAACTCGGAAACTTTTATGAGTTTACCGGTTTCAGCAAGAAGCTGAAACATTTCAGCTATATTACTTCTTTCAGAATCTATGCTTATATGCATCTGTGTACCAATACCATCTACTGTGGCACCATTGCTTTCTATGTATTCTACATATTCAATAAGTCCTTTGGTCTTATCTAAATTATATTCCAGATTATAATCATTTATAAATAAGAGATCTTCGGGTTTCCCATATTGTCTAGCTAGTTTAAAAGCTTTAACAGCATAATCTTTACCAAGATAATCTTGCCAATAGAATTCGTCACTAGTAATATCTGAATCGTTTTCTCTACTTTTTAATTCGTATGGGTTCCCATCGTCCATCGGTTCGTTTACCACATCCCAAGCATCTATATAGGAAGCGGTAGTTACCATTGTAGAAATCCAACGTTCTAATTCTTCTTCAATAATAGCTTGTTTTACGGCCGGTTCTCTATTTAAAATAGTAGTAGAACCACCACCTCCAGAAGCACTAACAAGACTAACATTATCTATATAAACCGTACCTGCAAATTCTCCATAACTAAAGAGTAGCCGACCACGATCATCAGCAGTAACTGTGGTTTCTAATTCCACTCTTTTCCAATCCTGATTTACTGTGATTTGACCAAAACTGTCAGCACTATAATCGGGACTCTGCAATTCTGGTCTAATGATACCTTCTGCATCACCCTTTACCCAAAAACTAAGCGTATAAGTTTCGGCATTATCTAAATTTTCTGAAAATTCATAAACTGATTGCACTAAATAGTAATCTGCAAGCGTTGGATTAGTAACGAAAAAAGCGCTTCCTTCATTTCCAAAACCAAGTCCATCTTCGGTTACTCCTCTCGATGAACCATTTCCCCAGCCTCCCCAACCGGTGCCGGTTTCAAAATCTCCATTTTCTACAAGATTACTTACTATTGGATCTCCCTGCGTATCATAAATGTATAGGTTATTAATATCTATGTAATAAGTTACTCCAGGCTGATAGCCTAAATCAAAATTTAAGCTGAAAGATTCTCCTACGAAATCACTTACCCTAAATCTAACTTCTTTCCAAGAAAAATCGGTTTGGAACGTTTCTGTACTGGTTCCTTCTCCTGTATAATCTATCAGTGGTAAATTTTCATTTAAGCCTTCAAAAGATATCCGTCCTTCTCCCTGCTTATCTGACTTTATATAAAAGATAACTTCATACTCGTGACCTTCTACTATTGGTATTTGCGAAGTAGAAAATCGAAGATCTTCGGGTTCGGTTGCGGTTGAAGGTGCCGTTAATTTAATAGCGTGACTACCTTCTCCTATTCCTTCATTTTCAATAATTGTTAAAGCATTTTCAGGATTAGTTGAAAAACCTGTAAAAGTGCTATCTATTAATCCTGTTTTATTTAAATCATTGGGAATGGATGGTGATTCAATAATTAGTGGTTGAAGCAAACTATTTAAATAACTAGCATTTTGATTGGCATGCCAGGTGAGGGTATGGCCGTAAATAGAAGTACCTGCTTCTTTTGCAGCTGTAATAAGCTCTTTAAGCTGAGAAAGTGCCATAGAACCATCTGCCTGTACAATTGCGCCATGCTTCATACCGTAACCCACAGTAAATTCATCAAAATTTCTATTGATCAACCTATACATCAATCCTTTATTAATATAGTCGGAAATTGAAACAGCCCCTCCTAATTTGAAATTTGAGTTAGAAGTACTATCTAAATAGCTTTTTAGAGGTGCATATTCATTAATTTTTTCCTGGGCCTCTATGCCTTCAGGTTTTTGAACATTAAATTCTAATGGATCTGGATCTGCGCAGGAAGAAACCAGAGCAAACAATCCACCACAAAAAAGTAAACGATCTAAATATTTCATAATCGATTTATTTTATAATTTATTCTAGTATTGGAGAGAAAGTTTCCATAGTAACACCGCGATCCCTAAGTACTAGCGTGTCTATAGTACTAACATTTACTTCGTCCAGATTAACTTCATAATCTAAGTAAAGTGCGTCACGGTCTTTCCCCCCCCAACTATTTTCTTCTCCATCTTTTATAAATTTACCACTTCCACTTGCGGTATAATCATCAGATGCAGCACTTACGGTACAATTACCGGAATCATCAAAACTTAGGATAAGTGTACAGTTCACTTCATAACCATCACTATTTCTAAACACTAAATCCAATAGTACTTGATCCAGAGCATTAGTTTCTAAAGAAACTACTTCGTCATCTACTACATATTCCTCTCGCCTATTTACTGTCTCATCCAGATTTTCATTACCCGCAGTTCCTTCTATTATATCCACTCCCCGTCTTAAGTAATTACCATGCCAGGGGTTTACATACTTTACTGCATATAAAATAAAGTCTTTAGGTAATACATCCCAGTCTTGTGGCAATGGTCTTCTTGGATTTGTTGCGAGCGGAATGCCAGAAAGAATAGAATCTGCACTAACAACATTGGTCATTTGAACTGGTATAACATAATTTCTACCAATAGCAAGAGTATCCTCGAAAAATGCATCGGTTAACTGAAATTCCACCCCACCTGTAAGTTCTCCTTTTGGAATTATAATTTCATTAGATTCTAAAGTATAATAACTCTCTGGCATAGCTTGAATAGGCATATTATTATCATCAAATATAAGACCATCAGTTAATGAATTATTGACAACGATATCTATAAAGACATCCTGATCATTATCATAAGTACCTCCCGTAGTCGCCATGATTTTCGCTTTACCTTCATTATCCAATGAGGTATCAAAAATATCTTCTCCAAGAGTAATTGTCCTAACTGGATATTGGTAAGCAAAATAAACCGTCTGAAATTCATAATCATCAAACTCCCAACTATTATTTTCACAGGAAGTAAGCATTGAGAAAATAATTACGGCCACTACATATATTTTGTTTTTCATTTTCTATTTTTTAGGAATTAAATTAATTACCAACCCTGGTTTTGGACAAGGGCATCATATTTTAGAACTTCACTAAAAGGAATTGGACCATAGCGCATATATTCTTCATAAAGTCTACTTTCAACATTTATAGTTTCATGACTGCCATTAAGAATACTTACCCCTTTTGCTGGCACTGTTAAATCACTATCCCATCGACGTAAATCCCAAAATCGGAATCCTTCAAAACAAAGTTCTAATCGGCGTTCATTTCTTATTAACTCCTGCATCGCATTTTTATCTGAACCTATAGTTTCTAAATATTGATCGGGTTGCGTTATCCCGGCTCGTTCACGTATTCCAGAAATAACATCGTAGGCTGAAAAGCCAACTGTTCCGTTACCACGGGGGCCCCAAGCTTCGTTAGCCGCTTCCGCATAAATCAGATATAATTCAGTATACCTCATGCGTGCCGTATAATGCTGCTGAGTATTATTAATAACAGGATCCAAGTTGACATCCTGTCTCAATAATTTTCTTAAATAAAATCCTGTTCTAGTAGAAGTTTCTGCGGCATTTAAGGCATCATTAGTAGTACCATCTACCGCTGTTATTATCGTAGAATTATTTGGTCCTACTGTACTTTGATTGACTACTACATAATGGTCTAGTCTTGGATCTCTGTTTGTGTAAGGGTTTGACGGATCATAACCGCTTGCAGGATCTGAAATTGGATAACCATTAGCCATAGGAAATGAATTTACTAGGTTCTGTGATGGATTTAGCTGCCCATCTCCAAATAACGTGGGCGGAAAATGTTGTTGTTCCAAATCGCTTGTTTGAACTACATCTGTCCTCCAAATAATTTCGGGTGGATTGTCCCCTCCCCCAATACTGCTTATTTGGGAATCATTTTTATACCAGGTATGACCGTTTTCAGCTATTCCATCTACACCACCATTTTGTGCAAGAACCTCACCCGCATAGTTTGCAACATCAGTCCAGGTAGTACTATTCCCATCGGCATAAGCAGGACTGGCAGCCAATAAAGCAGCTTTTGCTCTTATGGTTTTAGCTATACGTCCAGTCATCCTTTGCTTGGCATATTCTCCAAAAACTCTATTATAATCTGCCAAATCTGTATAGCCTTCTGGCAAATTGGAAAGTGTTTCATAGTCTAATGGTAATAATGCTTCAGCTTCTCCGACATCTGCATATAGTTGTTGCATGCAAGCTTCAAAAGTTGCTCGTGGTTGGTTAAATTCAGAACCTGTTTCCTCTGGTTCTAATAAAATTGGAACGCCCAAGAGTTCTCCATTTGCCCAGCCTGCATGCTGGCGTAAAAGATAGTACATAAATAAAGCTCTTAGCCCATAAGCCTCTCCTTTAAGTCTGTTATTAAACATTTCACTAACTTCCTCATCTTCAGCCCAAGTCACTTTATCGGCTTCTCGCAGAAAAATATTGAGGTACTGTATGGCTGCATTAGCATTTTGCCATTGATCAAACGGATTGTTTTGAGCAGTCCATTGTCCGGTAGCAATCTCACGGTAAGGATTGTCATTCACGTTGCTCACGGCATCATCGGTAGCTACATCACTAAAGGTATAATTATTATTAGGAAGCCGTGTATATCCATTTAGTAAAATACCCTGGGCAAACTCGGCCTCAGAATACATATCTTCCAGACTACGGTTATTTTCTATGGCAGGCTCTATAAGATCATCACAACTTACAATTGTAAAGCCTATAAATAAAAGAAGTAGTAATTTACTTTTCATTTCCTTTATGTTTAAATTTTTTAAAATATTGCTTTTAAACCCAGATTATAAAACCTGTTTTGAGGCGCACTTCCAACGTTTAACTCCAAAATTTCTCTTTCAGGAGATATGGTTAAAAGATTAGCCCCATTAACATATACACCCAACTCCTCTACAAAAGACTTACGAAATAACGCTTTTGGCAAGTTATAGGATATTTGAACTTTTGCCAGATCAAAACGATCTGTACTATAAAGCCAGAAATCTGAAGACCTAAAATTATTATTGCTATTGGTTGTTGTTAATCTTGGATATGTTGCCGTTTCACTGGTTTCCGGTGTCCAACGATCTCGAGCTATTACTGAATATTTATCTTCGCCATCCATCCAAAAATAAGAGTTATTTTTCATGGCATGAGCTCCAAATCGTCCTATACCCAGTGCAAAGAAAGTAAGATTCTTCCATTTTGCAGTAAAGTTAACACCTAAGGTAAAAGGAGCACCATACCAACCACCTTTGCCTAGGTATACCTCATCTTGATTATCTATAACTCCATCTCCATTTTGATCGACATATTTTATATCTCCCGGTGCAACCTCACCAAAACTTTGCGATGCTGAGTTATCGATTTCTTCATCATTACTAAACAAGCCTTCACTCTCCAATCCCCAAATAGCGTCTAAAGGATTTCCCTGTCTATTTTGATAGGCATCCTCAAACAATTCAGCTCTTTTTGTGGCCTTAGTTTCATAGTAGGTCCCCACTATTCCAAGTTTAGTCTCTATATTTCCAAATTGTTGATTCCAATCTGCTCGGAAATCAAATCCGATCCTTTGGTCATCATTATAGTTGACATAAGGAATAAAAGAAGAGTTTGGCCAACCTGTACTGAAATAGTTTGGGTATAAGATAGAAGCCTGTACGATACCTCCTGTCATCCTGTTCGCAAAAAATGATCCCTGAATCTGAAAAAGCTTATCAAATAACGACGCCTCTACTCCAAAATTAATTTCTTCTCTCTTAGCAAAAGTTAAATCATCATTTTGTCCTCTTCTTGAATCTATCGAACGGCTTAAAGCACCATCTCGCCAGTTAAACCAAGCTCCATCTGTTTGAGTATAGATACTTTGGTAAAGAAAGTAATCCTGTATATCTATATCGGTATGCAAAATTCCTGCAGAAGCGGTAAGTTTTAAATTATCTATTACATTAGAATTTCGAAGAAAATTTTCTTCACTTAAACGCCATCCGAAGGTAAGAGTTGGAGAAAAAGCCTGTCGATTTCCTTCAGGCAATTTGGCCGAATGGACAAAGGCACCACTAAAGTTTGCAAAATATTTATCTAAGTAATCATAACCCAAATATATACCAAGGTTAGCATTACTAGTACGATGATATTCCTGAGAAATAGATTGCTGAAAACCGTTAGCAATAAGCATTGCAGATATATTATGATCTTCTTCTATTTTGGTTTCGTAATCAAACTGTCCTGAAAATGATAGTGTCTGCCTGTACCAACTATCACTTATATTTTGGACTCCCGATCTAGCATCTTGACCAAACTGAGTAAGACCTGAAATCATGTCAGAGCCATTGTAATTTGTCCAACTAGGTTGATATACAGCGTATTCATTGTTATATGACTGATTATAGGATGTTGAATAATCTACCCCAAAATTGGAATGAAAACTTAAGCCTTTGATTATACCTCCCAAATCTGCACCAATCCCTGTATTAAACTGAAATTCTCGATTGGTGAAATTAGTTCTTCCTCCCGCATAAATTGCTGCAAAAGGATTTGTCTGGTCTAATTGAGTACCTCCCAGAAGATATTTTCCATCAATAAGGAAGCTACTATTTTCTACAAACTGCATAGAGTTCTCATCATTTTCCTCAATCATGTTTGTTGGAATGAGTGGGGAAAATCGGTTTGGTCTTAAACTTGCAGCATTTCCCCAGTAATCGGTATCATTTGCTTGATTCACGCCCCAACCATTATAATAAACGGCTGATGCATTGACAGTAGCATAAAGAAAATCGGTGATATCGATATCAACATTTCCGCGAATATTAAATCTTTGAGTTCTGTTATTTTCAGCTTCTCCAAAATCAAGAAGTGAGCCTGCAGTAAAAAAACCAAGATTAGTATAATATTGAGCAGTTTCATTACCACCGGTAATTTGAGCTGTAGCATCATAACGATTATAGGTTCGCTGTAAGTAATCTGAAGAATAATAATTAACGTCAGGATATCTATAAGGATTATCCCCAGAAGCATAGTTGTAAATAGTTTCCTCGTCATACAGTTGACTTAAACCATCGTTAGCTCTAGCTTCATTATAAAGACTCATGTATTCTGCAGATCCAAGATATTTTGGGTAACTTTTAGGAACATTCAATCCGGCATTTATCCTAACGTCTATTTCCTGTTTCTGAATTTCTCCCCTTTTTGTGGTAATTTGAACTACCCCTTTTGCAGCTTGACTACCATATAAAGCCACAGCTGAAACTCCTTTTAAAAAAGTTATTTGTTCAATTTCAGTGGGCATCACACTACCAACATCTCTTGGCACTCCGTCAATAAGTACTAGATACTCATCCATTCCCCAAATGTTACCGTGAAAACCATTTGCGAAGCCTTCCATATTCTGCAAAGTCGCAATATTGTAATTTTTTTTCATCAAAGATTCCAGATCCACAGAAGAAACTCCGTTTATTAAATTTCTTTTTTCGACTTTTCGGAAAGCAACATTTACATTCTTATAATCCTCTAATGGATCTAGTTTAATCGTATTCACTTCTGGGTTAGCAATTACCGTCTTTGCGCTATATTCAGGAGCTTCTATTTTAAGTATGGAATACAAGTCTATTGAAATAGAGAAACTACCTACTGAATCGGTAAAAACACTATTATCCGCTGAGCTAACGCTAGCACCTATTATAGGGTTGTTATCCTTACCTCGAACAGTAGCTTCCACCTGTATATTCTCAGATGTTTGTGAAACACCTGCAAAAGGCAAAAAGCCAATTAGTGCACAAAAAACTAATTTAAATTTTATATAATTCATTCTTTATAGGTTTAAATTGAACACAATGTGGTTACCAGCCAGGATTCTGACTAAATTCCAAATACATGTTTACATCCACATTTTTTAAAGGAAGCCAATAGTGTTTACTACTGTAATTTCTTTCCAGAATTATTTCCTCCCTTAAATTTAAAACCCTGTTTTGGGAAGGATCATCGGTATTCAGTTCTCCTGCGCGATCAAACTCTACAGATTTCTTTAAAGTGTATGGGCTTTCGGTTAATAATAACCATCTTCTTAAATCGTTAAACCTGTGTCTTTCAAAAGCCAGCTCTACTGATCGCTCCCGGCGTACTTCACTCATAAAACCTTCTAGAGATCCTAAAAATTCATCTGCTACCTGACCAACGCCAGCTCTTTCTCTTACAACATTAATAGCATCAACCGCAGTTTTACTGTATCCTGGAGCCTGCCCGGTTGCTGAACCGTAAGCTTGTGCCGCTGCTTCAGCATACATTAGATATACATCAGCCAACCGCATCCATGGAATATGAATATTTAGGCTATTACCATAGCCATATCCTTCATCATATTTATTGGCAGTCCTTGGAATAAATTTGTATAGTAAATAACCAGTTCTACTACCGGTTCTTATATTTCTGTAACTTCCATCGGTAAATAGATTAGCATAACGATTATATTCTTCATCTTCAGGCATAGACCCCTGTACCGTTTGTACTCCATCATAAACTATATCATTATAGAACCGGGGATCTCTATTCCTCCATGGGTACTCGGGATCATAACCAGATTCTGGATCTGCTTGAGTTATGTCTTCTATAGGCATGCCGTTAGCCATCCCATAAAAATCTACGTAATTGGCAGTAGGTAAGAACTTAACATCGCCATCGGTTAAAATAGGAGCCGGTTGATATTGCTTTGCTGTTCCATAACTAGAACCATGTGCATCAAAGTAGGGTCCCCTAAAAATTGCTTCGTTACTTCCTGGCATTTGCCAGTTTTGGCCACTGGTGTAAAAATTTAAATAATAATCTGAAAATGGTAATAACGAATAGTCTGCTTCTCCCGATTCTGTAAGGTTCAACAATTCTGCAAAAGAATTTGCAGCTTGCTCTGCGTAGTTGGTATTAAACTGAGAACTACCAGTAGATTCCTGATTCATAAGTGGGCTAGCTGCC
Source organism: Zunongwangia endophytica (assembly GCF_030409505.1). Classification (NCBI taxonomy): domain Bacteria; kingdom Pseudomonadati; phylum Bacteroidota; class Flavobacteriia; order Flavobacteriales; family Flavobacteriaceae; genus Zunongwangia; species Zunongwangia endophytica. The sequence goes on from NZ_JAUFPZ010000002.1 coordinate 1,319,721, forward strand.
CATAAATAATTTTTCCCTAGATAGCCTAAAGCCATAATTTTATTAATACGTAATTGATTTTTCCCTAAAGTAGCGGTACCGGCTTCCGTATCGTCCCAATCTACTGGAAGTAAATCTGCTGCGGCCCTTAGATCCTTTGCTGCCAGATCTGCAGCTTCATGATAGCTAAGACGAGGAAGCTGGAGCTGTTCATCACTGGGCAATACTTCGTCTATATAAGGTAAGCCACCAAAATATTGTATAAACTGAAAGTGAAACCATCCTCTAAAAAATAAAAGTTGCCCTTTAATTAAATCTTTTTCTTCCTGAGTGGCGTCGGTAAGCTTATCCATATTGGCAAGTCCTAAGTTGACCTTTCGTATTCCATACCAGCCTAATGTCCATAAATCCTTGCTCATACGTTGATCATTAGGATCATTAGTAGAAGCATCATTTCTGTTCATCCAGCCAGCATCCCAACCATCAAATTCGTGTTGCCAGGCCCAAAAGTTTCCGTTTTCAAACTTTGGTAAAATGTGAAAATCTCGTGCCGTAGATTGAATTTCATCGTCTCCCCAATTCCAAGAATTGGTCCAATATGCGTTGGTAAAATTAGGTATACAATGGTAAAGCTCTTCGGTAAAACCCTGAAAATTAGTGAAGTTTTTAAATGCTTCTTCTTCAGAGACAATGGAATCGGCTTCCCTGTCTAGATAATCTTCACAGGAAGAAACTATCATTAAAAGACTGATTGCTAAATTGAATTTTATTATGTTTTTGAAACAATTTTTCATAATGCTATTTTTTAAAAAGTAATATTTACTCCTAAATTGTATCGTTTCACAGTAGGGTATGCTCCCTGAGAAGCCCAACCCGTGCCAGCAAAATTAGACTCCCTGTCATCTGGCATATCAGACCATAGGAAAAGGTTGTTACCATTTAAGAATATTCTCAGGTTTTTTATACCCAGGTTTTCCGATAAACCTGAGTTTGCATCGAAAGTATAAGCTATTTCTGCATTTTTTAGTCTTAAGTAAGACCCATCGTACATATATCTATTAGCATCATTATACTCTGATGGTGTAGTCAACCAGCGTGGCACCGGGGAGTCTGCATTAAAATTATCCTTAGACCAATAACTACCTTCTTCGTACACCACGTTATTTTGACTTCCCAAGCTACCTAATACTACCTGACGGGTTACATTATTTACCCCATAGAACTGCACATAACTACTGAAACCTTTCCAATCAAATCCCACGGTAGTGTTATAGGTATTTTGTGGTGAACCAGTAAAACCAAATGGAATATTATCATAGGAATCTATAACTCCATCACCATTAAAATCGATAATATGATAATTTCCAGGTAGTTTCTGACCATCATTCGCATTGTGAATTGTACTAGCATAGAGATCATCCCAAGTATTATAATAACCTGGCGTAACATGCGAATAAGCCTGGCCTATTTGTAATCCCGCTCTTTGTTGATAATCTGGCAATAAAGTAGGATCATCCGCATTTATAACTTCGTTTTGAGCATGAGTCATATTGATATTTGACCATAATCTTAAGCCATTTTCAAACCTATAACTTAGGTTTAAATCAAATTCAAAACCTTCGTTTTTAACACGCCCCAAATTAGCTACTGGTGCTTCTGTCCCAAAATAGGAAGGTATCGCACGATCCCCTCCATTGATGAGAATATCAGTTCTTTCATCTCTAAAATAATCAAAGCTACCTTTTATAAATCCATCAAAAAAACCGAAGTCAAGCCCCAAATTAGTTTTCTTAACCTTCTCCCAGCTTACTTCAGGGTTACCTACGGAATCCTCTAAATACCAGGTATATGGACTCTCTTCAGCATTAACTCCAGTAACCCCCATTCTCGATGCACCCCCATAACCCCATTGCGTCATGTAAAGGAAACGACCATTTACATTATCATCACCTATTTCTCCGTAGTTCGCTCTAATCTTAAGCATATCAAGGAAGGAAAGATTTTTCATCAAATTCTCTCTGGACAAAATCCAGCCAATACCACCTGAAGAGAAAAATGCAAAACGATTTTCGGAACTAAATTTTTCAGACCCATTATAGGCACCATTATACTCGAAGGTATACTTATCATCCAACGTATAAGTTGTCCTAAACACCCAATCTTCACGATATTGTGGTAATTGACTTCCTGTTGCATTCTCATTCCTATTCATAAGACCCATTAATGAGACATCATGTCTACCATCAAAAGTTTGATTATACCCTAATTGGAGTTGATAAAATAATTTTCTGTAAGATGACCAATTTTGAACAGCTCCTGGACTTGTAGTCCATCTAACACCCTCTTGAAAATCAAATCTACTATTAGGATCATAAGCTTGCTGATATAAAACAGTTCCTGTATCTGGGTCGATCCACTTTTCTTGTGTTCCGTTATTTAAATCGTTAACTCCACGATCAGCTTCAACAAAGGTATTATCCAGAGCAATGGTACCGTTAAAATTAAGACCATCAAGAATCATATCAAGTTTTTGGTTTATTGTGAAATTAGTAGTTAAGCGAGTAGTTGTCATATACTGTATACCACTAATAGCTAAAGATCTTACAGAGTTGGTGGCCACACCTTCATTAGGTGCGTAATATCCCCAAGTACCATCAGAATATTGCGGTAAAAAGACATCAGGTGCTGTTGTATATGCTGCTAGCCACATGGTATATTCGTTACCGGTAGCTCCCCAAGGACTTTTCTTTACGCCATGAGATCCAGCCAAATTGACCTGAAATAATGTGGTTGGTGTTATTTGAAAATCCAAATTCCCCCTAACATTTAGTCTATTGAAACCATATCCAGGTTCATAGCCTCTGTCATTATCATATTGCTCCATTAAGTCACCTTCTCTAAGAAAGTCCGCAGTTGCAAAGTATTTTACAAAATCGGTTCCTCCACTAACATTTAAGTTAGCATTATAGGACATTGTATAATCACGAAAAAGTGTATTCGCCCAGTCAACATTTGGATATCGCTCTCGCTCTGATTGGTTTGCTGGATTTCTATATTTATCAATAATATCTAATGGCATATAATCGCTCCACGCATTGGGATTTAAAGCAAGTTCATTTTCAATAGCTTGGTTACGAACTTTTAAGGCATCATAAGCATCATATTTTCCTGGCAATTTTGATGGTCTTTTCATGGTAGTGTTTACTCGTGCCCTTATTGTGGCTTTACCTTTCTCACCTCTTTTGGTAGTTATAAGAATAACTCCATTTGCACCTCTAACCCCGTAAACTGCAGTTGCAGAAGCATCTTTTAATACAGAAATTGATTCTACAGAGCTTATTGCAACACTAGACATTGGGCGCTCCACCCCATCTACCAAGATAAGTGGAGAAGAATCGTTCCAAGTACTTTGTCCTCGAATTAAAATCCTAGGATCTTCTTCTCCTGGCATCCCAGTACTGGCACTGGTTATAACGCCAGGTACGTTTCCTGTTAGTGCTGAACCAATATTGGTTACCCCTCCTGCTCTCTCCAAAACGTCACCACTAACTTCTGCAATAGAGGCTACAACTGTCTCTCTTTTTTGTTTACCGTAACCTACAATAACCACTTCTTCAAGGGCATCTTGGTCTGGATCCATTATCACATTAATTTCAGATAGATCATTAACTTTTCTTTCGATAGTTTTATAACCTATAAAACTAAAAACCAGGGTAGCATTTGCTGGAGCCTTTATGGTAAAATTTCCATCCATATCGGTAACAGCACCAAGATTTGGTACTTCCTTCACAAGAATATTCACTCCCGGTATGCTAAGGTTATCTTCTGATGAAGTAACCGTTCCACTAATTGTTTGTTGTTCACTTCCACTGTTTGGGTTATTATAACTAGCGTAAGCCGAAGAAAAAAAAACTAGATGAATCAATAGTAGAATAAACACTATTCTAGTTGAGAAAGGATGATTTAGTAAATTTATTTTCATATTAAAATATTTTAAAATGATTCATAATCATTCTAGTTGGCTTGCCATTCATACTCGATAACGTTTTCGTGTTTAAGAATAAAAAAAGTAACATTTGAAGTACCATATCTCTTGAATAAAACCTCCTAACCATAATAGGCAGGCATCGCTTTCTTTCTTTTTGGTAATAGTTTTTCATTCCTCAATTAATATTTCATTTTCAGTATTATTTGAAATTTTAGAATAGAACGTTATTCACTGTTATTGCTTAGGATATTTTTCAGAAACAGGACTTCGATTTTTATTAACTTATAATTAAAAACCCAGTAATTTTAAGATTTTGATAAGTTATAATACCTCTAATTGTGAATTATTCATTAAAAAATCTCTGCCAAATATATCCGTTATTTCATCTTATAGATAATTGTGGTGTTACAAATACTTTACGTTATGTTACATGATGAAAAAATTATGGTAAAATGATTGTTAACTGGCTTAATACAGTACATATTTCAAGCTAATTTACTAATGCGAACCCCTATAAAACCTATACTGATCGAATTATTGTAACTTTGACTATGATCAGTTATGAAGAAATGTCTATTTTCTAAAGAAGTGGTATCAGAAACCATTCTTACATGATTATTTTGTAGAAATCATTTAAAATTCGTTGTTTCCTAAAGAGTTTTTAAAACAAAATATCGCGAATTCTTAACTGAATTTTATCAATTTTTATTTCTATAAAATTTATTCCCAATTTAGTAAGTCAAGTGATTGAGAACAATTATTGGGTTTATTCAATCAAATGGGAAGAAATTGAAGATTATTTGTTTTGATATTTATATAAAATCAACATTGAAAAATTATCAAAAATAAATTAGCCTTTTTAGAGAAATGTATCTAATCGACTTCCTTATTTTAAATTTCAATTTTGGATTCTAAGTTTTAAAAAATATTTACCTTCATTTAATTCAGCAAAAATTATATTCATTTGAAGGGTCTAATGGTCGAATTTATTCTTGGTTCTGAAAACATATTCAATGTAGATAAATCATATCTTCTAAGGTCGAGTTTGATTTGAGAGCATTACCAAATATGTTTTAGGAGTAATTGAAGATATGCTAAAAGCGAAGTAAGCACTGCTGTGATAATTATTGAACGGATAGCATTTATAAACCTTCTGTTAGAAAAAGGCTATTTAAATATACTTTTACTTCAGTTATTACCCTCTTGAATGACAAAGGGTTTACTACCGATAAACCATTTTTGTAAAGAAACTTTGCAAGTTGATAATGTTACAACTCTGGGCTTCTATGTCCACCAAATTTTCTTTACCTAAACTCTTTAAAAGTCTTTGAAGCCTGTAAACATGGTTTTGAATTAAGAATGTTTAAGAACGAACTGCTACTCTGTTTTTCATCTATTTAAAAACGAAATGCAGGGCTCATTAAACTAAACGACATTTAAGTAGAAAAGAGAGGGAATTTCAACTATTTACAAAATCTTAAGTTGAGAATCGTATATAACTTCAATGCTCTTTTTATTTCTTTCAAATTAATGCGTAAAAATTAAGAAATCAAATTTAAAATGGGTTTTGAATACACCAAATTAGATACCAAAAGGCAACAAAAACTTATAATTATATTCCAATTTTTTTAATATAACTCATCATCGATCCTGAAATAATCAAAATCGGCATAACCTCCGGAAGTTTTGGTAGCATAGTTAAAAAGTGCATATCGATATCCCATAAATTGGCCTAAACTATACTCCATTTTTAAAGGTTCTCCAATTTCTTTCCAGTTTTTGCCATTTTCAGAATAATAAAAGCGTGCGATGTCTTTCCTATTTTTAAAATCACAGGTAATTTTAAAGCATATATCGTTTCCGTTATAGGGAATTTCTTCTATCACTTTTCCATCACGTCCCTTAACCATTTGAATGCTTTTTTTATCATTTTCTAACTTGACTGCCACATAAGCATATTTATCCTGAAGCACACCAAAACCAGCAATATCGCCATCTTTTAATCCAGTAAGATCTAACGAAGTTTCTCCTGTACTCTTAGGGCCAATGGTACGTTGAGTCAACGTATTTCTGGTGGTTATAAAGGAAGTATCAATCCTACCAGTGGTAAGCCTTAGATAACCTTCACGCTCATCAAGACTCCATAAATCATTTTTTGGATTATGGTTCCATTGCCAAACCAACGGCAATTTTTTATCATTTTTGTTTCTACTGAAATTATCTGAATTTACAATATCTGGAATAAGACTTGTGTTAGCAGGAAGATCAAGTTCCATAGGGACTTTACCATCTTCACCCAAAATAGGCCAGTCATTTTTCCATTTAACCGGAACGAGGTAAGGAATTCTGCCTACCGCTCCATTATCCCGGAATAAATACGCATACCAGTCACCTGAAGGGGTATCTATTAAACCTCCTTGTGCCACACCTTTATCTTGTAAAGCCAGTTTCCCTTTGTAAGGTCCCATAATATTGTCAGCACGATGAATAACAACAGTTCGCATGATTCCCTGTGGCCAGGTTATATTAAATAAGTAATATTTACCATCTATTTTAAAGAGCTGAGAACCTTCTGCCTTTAACATGATATTTTCTCCCGCAGGCGCACTCGCATTTTCAATCAAAACTTTACCGCTGCCAGATACAATACCAGAAAGGTCATTTTTTAATTGGACAATTCTAAGTTCACCCGCGGCATAGATCATATAAATTTTACCATCATCATCAAAAAACAGCGTATTATCATGCAAACTTGGTTTGAAAGAATGCTTTTCCCAGGCTCCATGATCAATATCCTTGGTAGTATAGATATAAGTTTTTCCAGTAGTACTAGAAAAAGTGGAAACGTAGTATGTGTTATTATGGTAGCGTAAACTACTAGCCCAAGAACCCTTTCCGTAAGCATTCTCACCATTTTCCATATTTAGAGCATCGGTATCATCTAGAATATCATAGGCATAGTTTACAATTTCCCAGTTCGTGAGGTCTTTTGATTTCATGATTGGTACTCCGGGACTCATATGCATCGTGGTACTACTCATATAATAATTGTCTCCAACTCGAATCATGGAAACGTCTGGCACATCAGCATGAATTATCGGATTAATCGCTTTTTGCTGCGTAAAACCCTGAATAGAAAAAAGCAAACAGCTAATTAGAACACTAAATTTTCTTACTATCATCATTGGTTATTTTTTATCTTTTAAACAAAGGTTTTTTTGAGAGAATTCTTCTTAAGAACCTTCTATAATTCTATCACAACAAGGGCAATACTAATTACCTGAAAACCTTTAAATCTCTATCTTTTTTTATTGATTCCTGACTAATCGCACAAAATAGATTTCACTGGTTGCACTTCCTTCTCTTGGTTGAAACTTTACTCTTATACTATTTTTACCTTCAAGCATAGAATCAGGAATTTCATAGCTCATTTCCTGAAACTGACTTATTCTGGTATGTTCTTTAGTATTTACGGAATTAAGTTTCTCATCATCAATATAAATATCAAAACGCTTATCACCCCATTCAAATCCGAAATATCTTAGCATCAGGCTAAGACCAGTTTCCTTTTTGGTTTTCATTTTATAGCTGAAATAACCATCAACATGAGCGCTTCTCCAAAATTCATCCCTGTTATTACCGGTTCCTGAATTCTCTTTTTCCATAAAATGATCACTCTCGGGCTGTTGTTCGCCTGTAGCCACATAATCTATGGTACGTTGTTCTAGCGCCAGCTTCTTAGCTTCGATATTCGCTAGAGAATCGGTATAGCTTCCGTATTCTTCGGGAGTCAGCGCCAGCCAGTACATAATATACCGGGAATCGTGGATCGTATAAAAAGGCTGTAAATCAGCATCGATTTGATTTTTCATTTCAGCATTAATTCTGAAATGAAGAGGCTCATTTTCTATGGATTCCAGACTTTCAGGAAGTTCTTCAATATGATCTACAAGTAGAATAGGCGCTTCATTAATGGGTAAGCGTCTTCCAGAAGGATATTGTCCAAAACGACTATCATCTGCGATAAGTCCTCTTAGATCTTCAGTTCCCGATGGAGCTCCTAATAATACCGGTCCATGAAAAAATGCCACATATTGAGGAACATTCGGCAGCTTTTCTATGCGATTATGCATAGGAAGGTTAACTTCAACAATATCCCCTTTTTGCCAGTTTCTATCTATTTTAACGTAAGAAGAAGGCTTACCCATTATTTTAATTTCTTCTGAATTGACCTTGATTTTCATCTCGCCCTCTTTAACCCATCCCGGATAGCGAACAAATAAAGGGAATTCAGCGGTACCTTTAGTAATTTTAAGCTTTGTACCCTCTTCAGAAGGAAAATTGGTTTCCTGTTTTATTTTTACTCCCTGTTTTTCCCAGTTCAATTCTGAAGGAATAAATAAATTTACATATAAGGAATCTCCCTGATGGGTGTAGATAAACTGATTGTATTTTCCATGGTTTTCCATTCCGGTTCCAACACAACACCACATCGCCTCTTCCGGCGCAGAATAAATTCGATAATGGCGTGGCCGGGCTGGAGTAAAATAAACATAGCCTCCATGCTGCGGATGCTGAGTTGAAAGTATATGGTTGTATAATGTTCTTTCGTAATAATCAGCATATTTCGCCTCAGGATTCACTCGAAAGAGGTCTTCGGCTAACTTCAGCATATTATATGAATTACAAGACTCAGGACCATCGTCTTCGTTTATGTAATCAATACTGGCCGATTTACTGGGAAAATGTTCTTTTCTGCTATTGCCTCCAAATGCTATGCTACGGTTTTTAGTAACTGTTTCCCAGAAATAGCTTCCGGCTTTAGCAAATTTTTCATCTCCATCCATCTCAGCAATACGCTCAAATCCTACAAATTTTGGAATTTGTGTATTGGCATGTTTGTTATCCAGATTATCAATGCCCTTCGACAAAGGATTAAGTACCTGCTCATGAGAATACCTTTTAGCTGCTTCCAGATATTTCTTCTCCCCGGTTATTTGATAGGCATCGGCATAAACCTCAGGCATACCACCATGTTCCATGTTCAGCACTGATTGCATTTGCTCGTGGGAAAGATCTTCAATAAGCACTATACCCCAATCACAAAAATCAAGAAACATTTCTTTAGCCTGCTCACTATCGGCATAAAGCCAGGCATCTCTTAAACCAGCATACATTTTATGTAAATTATAGAAAGGAGCCCAGGCAGAATTATACTTCGCAAAATTTCCTTTTTTAAAGGAAGACCATAATGCCGCACTATTAGGAAAACCACCTACATAGCCTACACCCCATTCCGCATGCTTTTTTGCATTAGTGAGTTGGCATTCCTGTAGTTCTTTCAGCATATAATTCATTCGCGCTAAAAATTCCTGACTATCGGTAGCCGCATAATTCATAGCAAGAGCTGAAAGATAATGACCACCAATATGACCATCTAGTCCTTCCCAGTTGGGATAAGAGGGTTTTCTTGGTTCCAGACCGGCTTCTTTTCGGTAAGGTGCAAGTAAACGGTCTACATCGTATTCTAGCAAAACCGACATATTAAGATCACGGGCATTCTTGAATTTGCCATCGAGCAGTGTGACATTCTCCAGTGGAAATTCATTGGTGTATAGTTTTTCCTGTGCACTTACTTCTAAAAAACTGATAGCAAATACACCGAAAAGAATTACTGCCTGTATTTTTTTTATGACAATCATATTTAAATTTTTAATTATTCGCAATCCACCCTATCATTATCAAAGAGCAAATATCCTTCTCATTTAAAACTCCTAACTGTAAACTACCTCAAGAGAAGCCCCCAGAGCATTTAACCTAGATTATCAAATACACCTAGGGTCGTAAAGTATAATTAGTCCTTTTAATATCATTTTGTAAGTGCCTTTATTGGTTCGAATACGGCGATAAATCCTCCCCTTCTTAAAAGTTTTACTTTTAATGTATCCTCCGAAGTCACTTTTTCGTCACTAATATTAAACGCTTTGTCATGCTCCCCATCCTGAATCAGCTTCAGCTGATATTTAATTCCAGGTTTTAAAAACTCCAAAGTGATCTCCTTTTTGGTTTCCCGAAGCTCTGAACTAATGCCTGCCATATACCATGTTTCATCTTTACGCCTTGCAAGCGCTGCATTTTTCCCCGGATAACCATAGATAAATTTAGTGTCATCCCAAGCTGCGGGTAATTTCTTCAGAATGGTAATTACCTCTTCTGGAAGGGAATAATAGCCCTCTGGCCTATCGGCTAAATGCTGCAAACCAGATTCGAACAATATCCCCAGAGCCAGTTCATGTCCATAAGAAGTAACATGCGGATATTGCGAATTGGTAAAAGTTACCGGAGTATAATCCATGGGTCCCACCACATTCCTAGTAAATGGTAAAATAGTATTGTGCTGCGGAGCATTCATGGTAAACGTGGGAACATTATTGTACCATTCCGCACCACGAACAGCTTCATAAGTCATCAAATTTGGATATGTTCTGCTCCATCCCCGTGGTACCAGACTACCATGAAAATAAACCAATAAATTAAAATCGGCGGCATCTTCTACAATATCAAGGTAGTAATTGATCATATTTTGCTTTTCACTTTCAAAAAAGTCAACTTTAACACCGGAAATTCCAAGTTCGTTAAGTTTAGTAAATTCTTCCACGCGGTTTTCGTGTGTAAGCATTCGATCTTTTGGTGTAGCGGGAACCCAAGTATGATCGCCACCCGAATTATACCAAATAAGCGGTTTAACCCCTAATTTGTTGATATAAGCTGTGGCATCCTCCAGATTTCCGCCATTCCCCATAGCGTCCCATTCCCAATCCAAAAGTGTATATTTCCAATCCATTTTTTCAGCCAGATCAGCAAATTTTTTCACGATTTGATAATCCTTAGTCCCATGATTGCTAGACCAGTAATTCCAAGAAACCAGCCCGGGTTCAATCCAGTCGGTATCTTTTAGTTTAACAGGATCAGACACATCGGTAACCAGCGTTGATTCAGTAACTGTTGCCAAATTACCAATCATTATAACGCGCCAGGGTGATTGCCATGGCGTACTGATATCGGGGTTTGATATTCCTGTACCGCGACCATCACCTGGATTTGGAAATACCAGATTATAGGTATTGATATCTTCTTTATTGCTGAGTTTTGTACCCGCGTAAGTGCGATTCAGATTAGCTTCATGGATAAGATACCAGCCTATGGTATCACGATCATGAAAAAGCGCTGGATATCCCCATTCCCCCTGTAAACTATCTCCCTGCATTTGCTGATATAATCCCTCGTTAGCAGGATTCCATTTCTCCAGCCACCGCGTTGCCTCTACAGGTATCGAATAGGCTGTAAACTCATTATCTATACTGAAATCCCCTTCTTTATCCGGAAATTCATAACGAAAAGCTACTCCATCATTATAAACTCTAAGTACTGTATTCATTTTTTTACCGCTATCATTGCGGAAGTAAAATGTAACTTCTCTGCCAGTATTACTTGGTGAGGATTTCTTGCCATGAACAAGATTATAGGTTTCAGCAACACTTTTTATCTTGCCGGTTTTCTGAAGTTTAAGATTAGAAGAGAAATTTCCATCGCTTCTTGCAAGCCCCAGTTCAATTTTAGGGATTATGGCTTCTTCCGAAGAAGATTCATTATAAAAGACTTTAAAATACCAGTTCTCATCAACCTCATCAGGTTGATTTAATTCTACCCTAATAAGTTCATTTGGTGAAAAAAGTACCATCTCTTGTGCAGAAAGTCGAGTAAAAAGTATTAGAAAAACCGGAATATAGAACAGTCCTTTCATAACAATAAATTATACTTATTTTGAAAACATCCAGTAATCGAAATACATAAGCTGTGTTGGAGCTTTCTCCTTAACTACAAAGAATAAGTCATGTACGCCGGTAATTTCTTCTACTTCAGCATTAACCAATTTCCAGCGATCATCTCCACCAGTTAAAGGAACACCTAAAGTGGCTAAAAGTTTACCATTTTTGGAATCTGTTCGAATTTCCATCGAAACATTGTTGTTATGAACACTTCCTATTCTGGCGGTAATAGATTTTGGAGAAGTCTCCCCAAAATCTACTGCCTTCACCTGAATATAAGCTCCGTCTTTCATCGCAGTCACAAAATTACCGACTACATCATTTGATTTTGCTTTAAAACCTTCAGACCAGGCAATGGTTTCAGCTTCTGTTTTGCGATACGGATTAAGGTTTTCTAAAGCTTCCTGTATTCCGCTAGTCATATTCATCTGTTCAATGCTGCCATCTTCCTTAAATTTTAATTCCTGCACAGACACTGAACGTGTAAAACCGCTACCGCCTGGCAGTCCAGCATTATGATAGAAAAAATAGGTTTTACCTTTATAATCTACAATCCCGGGATGATTCGTAAAACTACCTCCTTCCGTAGGCATCAATTTACCCTGATATTTCCAGGGCCCATTGATACTTTTACTCGTAGAATATCCAATATGCTCGGGTAAAGGACCAGCTGCAAAGAACAGATAATAAATATCATTACGTTTGTAAACCCAGGGACCTTCTTCATATGTCGTGGGTCTACGCTCGTTCTTTTCACCTTCCCTTTTGCCAAAAGCTTCAATAGTATTCGGTATTTGTTGAATATTCCCTTCCATAGAAATCATGTCTTCACTAAGCTTTACAAAATAACAAACCGGATTCCCCCAAAACATATAAGCTTGGCGGTCATCATCGATAAAAACTGCGGGATCGATATCTGCGTTACTTTCAGAAACCAAAGGCTTCCCCAAAGGATCAATAAATGGTCCATAAGGACTATCGCTCACTGCCACTCCAATCCCATTCTGATTGCTGCGATCGGTTATAGGTACATACAGGTAAAATTTACCATCTCGTTCTATAGCAGCTGGCGCCCAAGCATTTTTCAAACCCCAATCAAAATCTGTATATTCTAAAACCGCTCCGTGATCGGTCCAGTTTACCATATCATCTGTGGTATACAACCGCCAATCGTCCATAGTAAACCATGTTGAATTATCTTCATCATGACTGGTATAGAGGTACATTTTATCATTGTGCACCATAGGTGCAGGATCTGCCGTATAAGAAGTTTGAATAATAGGATTTTGTGCATTTAGGAATGAAGTTCCCAAAACACTACACAGCATCAATATATTAAATGACCGTCTCATAAATTGCTTAGTTTTTAATTACAAATCCGCCATTTGGCTGAATATCTACAGAAATCTTTCCGCTAGAAGGGATTTTAATTTCTTTGGAATGGGTTTCTTTTTTCTTATCGTCAGAAAATAAAGTCACTGTTTTTCCGGAGAGCATAGGAAGCTCTAGTTTTAATTTCTTCAAGCTTTTTTCAGCATTAACCCCGGCCACATACCAATTTTGATCATGCCGCCTTGCCAAAACCGAAAATTTTCCCGGGTATCCATCAATAAATACCGTTTCATCCCATGTAGTGGGTAACTCCCTTAGGAAATCAAGTTCAAATTCAGGCACATCTTCCAGATTATTTGGAGTTAACGCAAACATTTGTACAGGATTCTGGAATAAAACTCCCGTAGCTAGCTGGAAGGCATCAGAGGTTAACCGCTCCTGACCTTCCTTGTTACCTTTATTTAGATACTTATTCAGTAGTATTCCGCCAAATTCCATACTAGCAACAGCATTCCTGCTAAACGGATGCATGGAAGCATAAAAAGCCTCCTTATTTCTTGTATCTTGAGAAAAAATGAGCATTTCTGAAGCTAGAACTGCTTCACTTCCTACAAAATTGGGATACATTTTTTCCCATCCTCTTGGAAGTGTTGCGCCGTGAAAAATAACCATTAACCCATAATCATTGGCATCAGAAAGCATATTTTCATAGAGCTTCATAGTTTCCTGTTTGTCACCTCCAAAAAAGTCAACTTTCAATCCTTTAACACCAACTTCTTTTAGCCATTTCATTTCTTTTTTTCGGGCTATAGAAGTATTCATTTTATTAAGCGGAGTCATAAATGCATCGTTAGCTACTCCGTTTGAATTATACCAGAGGAAAACATCTACCCCTTTAGATTCGGCATAACCGATAAGTTCTTCCATCTTTTCATAACCTATTCTTTCATCCCACCAGGCATCGATAAGGATATACTCAAAATCCATTGCCGCAGCAAGATCTATGTATTTAACCTGGTCTTCATAATTCATACTGTTATCTTGCCAAACGATCCAACTCCAGGTTCCTTTTCCATATTTATAATCTTGGGAAGGCTCATAAAGCTGATCTACCACATCATAAGGAATGGTAGTTTCCACAATAGGCTTAAGATTTTCTCCAAGCGTAATAGTTCTCCAAGGCGTATGTCCCGGTAATCCAATCTGAGCGCCAACACTACCAAAACCATTGTTTTGTGCCGAATCTGGATATGCTACTGTAAAAATTCCATCTTCAAAACTGCTTAAATGTGCAGCATTATAAGAGCTACCGACTCCAGTTTCTGAAAGTAAAACCCATCCGTTTTCTCCAATTTTAAAAAGGCTTGGAAAAACATAACCTGTTTCTGAAGTATTGCTTTCAAGCTGCTCATCTGCGGAATAACCACTCTCATAGCTAGGTGCAGTTCTGGCAAAACCTCCCATAGGTTGCATCATAGGAGACAAAAATGAAGTACTAGCGGAAGGAAAATTATATCCGGTTAGTTCTTTTTCAACCACGCAAGCCCGCGTATCTCCCCATTTAGGTAATTCGTACCTAAAGGCGATATCGTTATCGCTTACCTGAAAAACCACAGACATCTCTTTTTCTTCAGCATTAGCAAAAGTAACTGTAAGCGTATTGGCCATATAAGAAACATGAGATTGCTTAATTTTTTCCATGCTATATTCTGAACTGGTAGTACCTTTTGAGGACTTCAGCAATGTCATTTTTGAAGTGAAATCTGCCTCATTAGTCACGAGTCCCAACTGAGAATTTTCTAACATGCTTTTATTATTATAAGCAACACTGTAAAAAGGTTTTCCAGTTTCGACCGTGACCGAAACTTCCAACTTGCCGTCTGGACTGCTAATGGAGGCTTCTTCCTGAGCAATAATTGAAGCCGTTAAAAGCATAAAGCATATAAGGCTGAATATTTTCATATTTTTTATTTTTGAAATTCCCAATAATCTAGATTGAATAGCTCACCATCAGCTCCTTTAAAAACAAAGTAGATATCGTGAACTCCAGATACTTTTTCTACTTCAGTAGTATATAAATTATAGGCATTCCCGGCTTCTTTCTCAATTTTGAAGCTACCGATAAGCTGCCCGTCCTTTCCATCTAGCCGAATCTCAATAGTTCCTCCTGAAACTGGCTGAGCAAAAACTTTGAATTTCTTGGCTCCATTTTTAAAATCTGCGCCCTGTACCATCGTATAATCACCATCTTCAATAGCTTTTAAATAGATCATATCCTGAGTTTTTTTGGTTTTTACACCTTCGCTCCAAGCAATGGTTTCAGCTTCTGTTCTACGGAATGGATTTAGGCTTTCAATTTGCTCTGGGCCTTTATCATTCCAGTAAGGGATAGTTTGAATGGTTCCATCCTCATTATATTTCATTTCATCTGCATCAACTGAACGTCTTTCGTAAAAGGTTGAAGTTTTACTTTTTAGAATATCATAACTGTGACCAAAAGCATACGACTTCCCTTTATATTCAACTATTCCAGGATGATTCCCTCTAGTTTTTTCAGTAGCATCCATGATCATTCCTTTATACTCCCAAGGACCTTCAGGCGAGTCGCTCATTGCATATCCTAAACCTTCAGGACAACAGGTCGAAGCATAAGCTAGATAATAATGATCATCATGCTTCCACACCCAAGGACCTTCTTGATAGTTATCAGGTTTCGAATCAATTTTTACAACTTCTCCTTCAATAGAAGTCATATCTTCATTCAGCTTAACATAATACACATCAGGATTTCCCCAATATAGATAGGCTTGCCCATCGTCATCGATAAATGGAGAAGGATCTATATCGTTCCAAATATGATCTGTATCAATCAAGCGTTTTCCCAATGGATCCTTGAATGGACCATAAGGACTATCTGAAACTAAAACTCCGATACCACTTCCGTGCATCGGGCAATACAAATAAAATTTACCGTTTCTTTCAATACACTGCACAGCCCAGGCACCATTATCTTGGGGAGCCCAGCTAAAATCCTTCAGCGAAGCCACCGCACCATGCTCTGTCCAGTTTACCATATCGGTCGATGTATACAGCAGCCAGTCCAACATTTTAAAACCTTCCGCATCATCTTCATCATGTGAATTGTATAGAAAAATAGTATCATTATATACCATTGGTGCAGGATCTGCAGTATACTTGGTTTGAATAATTGGCTTTTGAGCTGTAGCTGTAAAACCCATAATTAGGGTTAATACAGCTACAACTTTATTTAAATTTCTCAAAATCTTAAATTTTAATATGATTAATTAGGAGCCGCATCATTAGCCGAGGTTGCATATAGACCAACCATTGCACCGGTAAAACCTCCAGCTACATTTGTAGAGAGAATGTCTCCTGAAACTTTACCTCCAAGATTTTCATAATTTTCTCCATCAAGCGAATAGCTAAATTCATATTGATCTCCGTGAGCCTGTACTTTCAATGAAATAGGGTTTTCCAAATCAATTTTCTTACTTGCTACGATTTTAGATTGTCCTTTTTCGGTTCTTTCCAAAAGCACATAATAGTCCTTATCTTTTCGGATAATTCCAAAAGCATAATTAAAACGCTCATTCTGGTAACAGGTGATTCCCGCCATATCTTCAGAAGATTTAGGCTTGTATTTCATCTCAGTCATAAAGGTAAAATCCTTATGCATCTGGCGATAAAATAATGTAGAAGTTGGTGCCAGTTCATTAATATCGGTTTCGAAAGGCTCAATTCGGAGTCCATTTTTAGTCTTTTTTATAAAATCCTCTCTTGGACCTCTAAGTCCAATCCATCGGTAATCCAAAATATCTGCCTGGAAATCGTCTGTAAAAGTGAAGTTTCCGTTAGGGAAAAATCCATCTTTACCAGTGTGGTTCTCTACTCCTTCTGGCATTTGAAGTTTTGGCTCCATAGGTACAAGTCCGTTTTCAAAAACAGGGAATTTACCAGACCAGTCAACAGGTAAAATAAAGGTTTCTCTTCCGGTAGTTACTTGCCCGGCCTCGTTTGGACGAATGGCTAAGAAAACACCATAATATTTATCATTAGGACCTTTTACTAAATCAGCATGTCCTGCCCAGTCTACCATATTTTCTCTGTCTTTAGGAAAATAACGCTGAGTTAATATAGGATTGCTTGGTGCAGGTTCATAAGGCCCTTTTGGATTGTCACTTACAAAAACTACTTCACTGTGCCATCCACCTGTACCACCTTCAGCACACATTAGATAATACAGTCCGTCTTTTTTATAAACGTGCGGCGCTTCAATCCAGATTGGTTGATCCTCTAAATCCACTCCACCGTTAACGATCACTTTATCGGTTCCCTCAATAATTTGATCCTTTTCTACATCATACTCCCAGATTTTAATCACCCGGTGTCCTTGGTAAAGTGCTTCTTCCGGAGCATCATTATGCACCACAAAGGCTTTTCCATCATCATCAAAAAATATAGAAGGATCGATTCCATCAAACTTTAATTTATAAGGTTCGCTCCAACCTTGCATGGGATCTTTAGTTTTTACAACAATATTTCCCAAACCTCCAGCAAATGCAGTAGTAATCATGTAAAAAGTATCATTATTCTCATTATAAGTGATACCCGGTGCATAAACTCCCTGACTTATACTAGTATTGTGGACGTCTAGCTGCGAAGTTCTATCGAGTACATGTCCTATCTGCGTCCAGTTTACAAGATCATTAGAATGAAAAATCGGTACACCCGGAAACATGGCGAAAGAAGAACATACCATATAATAGTCATCTCCTTTACGGGTAATTGCAGGATCAGGATAGGTTCCCTGGAGTATAGGGTTATAAAATTCGCCTTCTTTCAAGGGATATTTCTTATAAACTTCGTCATCACCTTTGTAAGTAGCACTTAGAAAAACGGGCTCGTTCGTTGCTCTTTTTGGTTTTGGTTCATTATCATTTTTATGACCTGAAAATGAAAACAGCAATAGTGTCATTAAAAGAAACACTGGGCTATGCTTGTAAATTGTTGATTTAAGTGGTTTTTTCATTCTATCTAATTGTTGTATTAATTTTAATTATATAATTTTCAATTTCTTTTTCCTTTATTTGAATAATAATTGTGCATACTGATGCAAACATCTGCGCCAAGTGAGCCACTCATGAGCAGTTTTCGGCGATTCGTAAAAAGTATACTGTATCCCTTTATTTTCTAGCATTTCTCTAAAATCACCCACGGTTTTAAAGAACACTTCAGGCTCTTTAGTTCCGAGACCAAGCCAAAGTACTTTCAGCTTTTCATTTACCTCATCGGCATCTTCAAAAGCTCCATTCAGAAATATGCTAGTATCAATTTTTTTATTCCCAGGATAATTAGACGTTCCGCTAAATCCACCGTAGTAAGAAAACAGGTTTAAATTGTTCATTATGATTCTCATCGTCTGATTGGCACCCATGGATAATCCGGCAATGGCACGATATGCTCTACTGGCTTTTGTTCTAAATTTTTTATCAATATTAGGAATAACCTCATCGATAAGCACTTCTTCAAAGGCAGATTTTGAACGTCCTTCCTGAGCATTTTGTTTTGCGCCCGATTTGTAGGCATATCCATTATCCATAACCACTATCATCCTTTTAGCTTTTCCGGAAGCTATAAGATTGTCCAGAATCAAATTGGCATGTCCCTGGGAAGCCCATCCGGTTTCATCTTCAAAACTCCCGTGCTGTAGATAAAGTACCGGGTAGCGCTCTTCAGAATTTCCGAAATATCCTGGTGGTAGATAAACAAAATTGCGGCGCCAACTCTGAGTGATTTCAGAAAAATAAATATTCTCTGTAATACTGCCATGTGGAACATCTTTCATCACATAAAACTCCTTATCGTGAGCCGGAATTTCAATAGCGCTTCCCCATCTACCAGCACCATAATAATACTTTGAACCAGGATCTGGAACAGACGCTCCATCTATATTTATCTGGTAATAATGAAAACCTTCATCCCGGGGAGCCGATTCTCCAATCCAAATTCCTTCATCATTCTTTTCGAGGTCATA
The DNA here is from genome assembly GCF_030409505.1 of Zunongwangia endophytica. Classification (NCBI taxonomy): domain Bacteria; kingdom Pseudomonadati; phylum Bacteroidota; class Flavobacteriia; order Flavobacteriales; family Flavobacteriaceae; genus Zunongwangia; species Zunongwangia endophytica. The sequence goes on from NZ_JAUFPZ010000002.1 coordinate 1,338,904, forward strand.
TTTTACTCCGCCAATATCAAGTTGTACATTGTTAGCCTGTGGAGCTTCTATGCGTACTCTTACACGACCTTCAGAATTCACCTTCGGAAATTCTTTTCCCGGCTGATTCACCGATGAAGCCTGAAAATCTTGCTTTACCTTATCATCGGTTTGCGCTGAAAACGGCAAAGAGAAACTAACAAAGAAAATAAATATTAGGAGCTGAATTGGTTTCATATCTTTTAATTGAATACTAAAGGAGCTAGTTCATGAAGGCTTCGTCTCCAGGTTTGAAATTCATGTGCAGTACCTTCTGAAATATAACTAACCGCATTAAAACCAGAGGCTTTCAAATCCTCTACTGATTTTTTAACCGCCTCGGGACGTTCTTTACTTCCACAGCTTATAAAAACAAGTTTTACATCTTTATAATTTTGTAAATCTTCAGGAGTATACGTTCCCCCGCTTAAAAGGGCATAATAAGAAAATACATCAGGTTTATTTAAAGTAATCATTTTGGTTTCCATACCACCCATAGATAGACCTGCCATTGCGCGATGTTCTTCATCGGCTATGGTCCTGAAATTTTGATCTACATAAGGAATAAGTTCATCTACCAAAACGGTTTGAAAATTTTTGATATCAAAGTCTTTTAACCCGCCCCATTTAATTTCATTGGTCATTCCATATGTCATTACGATTAGGAAAGGTTCTATTTTCCCTTCAGCAATAAGATTGTCCATTATAAGATTAGCATGTCCCTGATTGCTCCATGCTGTCTCATCTTCACCCCAACCATGCTGTAAGTATAAAACAGGATAGTTCTTATCTGAATTTTCATAATATCCCGGAGGGGTGTATACAAAAGCACGACGAGAAGTTTTTGTACTTGGCGATGGAAAAAGAATTTGATTAACACTTCCATGAGGAACATTCTTTAAAGCGTAAAATTCTTGGTCGTGTGCCGGAATTTCGATACCACTTTCCCAACGAACCGAGCCATAGTAATTCTTTGCTCCCGGATCGTTAAAAGTACCACCATCTACATCTACGTGATAATAATGGAAACCTTCGTCCATAGGTCCCGCAGTAGTTCCCATCCAAACTCCATGTTTATTTTTTTCAAGTTTAGTACCACCCTGACCGCCTAGTCCTAAGCTAACCCGAACACTATCGGCTGCGGGAGCTACAATTCTGAAACGGGCATAACCCTGTGAATTTACCTGAGGATATTCTTGCCCCGGCTGATTTTTGGTAGAAGGTTTAAAATCTTCTTTAATTTCTTGGTACTGATTTTGAGAGAACCCAGAATAACAAAGCAGCGTAATTACAAAAACTAAAATTTGATGTTTCATAATGTTTTTATTTGTTGCTAAATAATAAAGGAGCAAACGTATATAAATCGTGCCTCCATACTGGCCAGGCATGCCCGCCAGGATATTCGCTATAGGTAAAATCTATATTCATTTCATCGAATTTTGACATCATTCTTTTTCCATTATCATAGGCAATATCTTCTTTACCTCCCTGAGAAATATAGAAGTGATCGAGATTCTGATTGATTTCATCTGTATTCTCTTTCATAAATTTATATTGCACCTCGGCGATCTTATTATCTTTTCCAATCCAGCCCGAACTAAAAACACCAAGAGAGGAAAAATGATCGGTGTTGGGAATACCCGCGTAAAGAGTTTGTATACCACCCATTGACAAACCGGCAAGTGCTCTGCTTGCTGAGCCATCGGCAGCACGATACTTGTTTTGAACATAAGGAATCACCCCTTTAAGCAATTCATTTTCAAAAATTTTTAATCCGTTCTCATCAAATGCAGCAACTGGCATGTTCCCATCTGGCATTATAATCAGCATAGGTTTTGCTTTACCTTCCACAATTAGATTATCGAGGATAAGATTCGCTTTTCCCTGTTGAGCCCATCCACGTTCATCCTCTCCTCCACCATGATATAAATAAAGAGCAGGATATTCTTTATTCATATTTTCTTCATATCCAGGTGGGGTATAAACATAAAATGTTCTCCAGCTATTCAGCACCGGAGAGAAATACTGTTCCTTTCTTATATCTCCATGAGGAACATCTTTTAATGCGTAATAATCATCGCCCTTAAAAGGAATTTCGATGCCACTGGCCATTCTTCCCATTCCATAAAAGCTTTCGCTATTGGGATCGGCCACAGGAACATCATCTATAAGAATAGAATAATAATGAAAGCCTTCACTAAGGGAATCTGTAGTAACTTCCCAGATTCCATCTTTATTCTTATCCATATCATACTTTCGTCCCAAATCTACTTTTACGTCTCTTGCTTCAGGAGCCTTCAGCCGCAAAACTGCCCGGCCATTAGGTAAAATCTGAGGATACTTAGCACTTCCCACATTGGTAGATGCTGGTTTCCCCAACAGACTGTAATCATTAAATTTTGATTTGTCTACCGACTTAAATATCATTTTAGCAAACATATAAAGTCCGTTTTTCCAAACTTTAAAATCGTGTACCCCTGGTTCTATATAATAAATATGAGGGACATCATTTTTCACCAAATACTCATGAGTTCGCTCGCTGAATGGCAATAAATTATCGGCTTCTCCACAGGAAATCCACAACAGATTTAATTTCTCTCGGGCTTTTTCGGGATCTGGAACCAGTTCCTTTGGTGCTTTAGTATTTGGCGCAGATGAAAAAGCGCCTACCCAAGAAAAAGTATCAAGATTGCCAAGACCAAAATTCAAGGTTTGTCCTCCACCCATTGAAAGACCAGCTATTGCTCGATTTTCCCTATTTTTCTTAACAGGGAAATTCTTTTCTATATAAGGAATTAGATCTTTTAGAAGATCCTTTTCAAAATTGGCAAATGCCGCTACTTTAATACTATCAAAAATATTTCCTACAGCACGATCATCTTTCATAGCCCTTCCATTAGGCATCACGACTATCATAGGTTCAGCCTTTCCGTCAGCATATAAATTATCTAGAATAACCTGTGGATTTCCACCACGTAGCCATTCCTTTTTATCGCCTCCGATCCCATGCAACAGATAAAGCACAGGGTATTTCTTGTTTTTCGAATAATTTGGTGGTGTATAAATTAAAGCTTCTCGATTTGTTCCTACCGTTTTCGATTTATAGCTTATGCTGTCTATGCTTCCATGAGCAATATTTTCTCTTTTCTGGTCAAAACCTTCAGGAGCTTCTCTTTCCAGCCGTTCAAAGCCTGTTACCTTCAGCATCTTTTCAGCATAACGTCTACCGAGCTTTCGATAACCTTCAGCTGTAAAATGTAGATGGTCGTTTACGGCAGTGCAGCCTTCAGAAGAAACCACATAAACATTAGAGAGAACTTCTGGAAGCTTAGCAATAATAGTATTCATGCTGGCACAAGAACCTCCTTCTTCTTTAGTAACCATCTCACCGGCCAGTAAAGGAGTTTTTTTAGGATCAAGCTTCAAATCTTTAATAAGATTATTATACACATCCTTCACTTTGGAAGGCCATTCTTCATCCCCGGTATTTGATTCACCTTGATGAAGCAAGATTCCCTTAATTACACCACTCTCTTGGGCAATTTTCCCCATTTCAACAAGTCTCTTGTAAGGGTTTCCATCGTATTCCTTAACCATATTCTTTAGCCAGCCCGGCGCCGAATCTACATATGACTGGTAATTTTCCTTATCAAAAAGCTCGATCTTACAACCGCCAACAGCAACATTTATCACTCCAACTTTAATACTATCTGGCAGATTTTCTACCATCTTCCTACCAAAATAATCTGTGGGAGTCAATCCACTGTTACACCGGCACAGCGGTGGTTTGGCGGTATACCATTTCCCTTTTTTACGATCTAGATCTGGACAGTCTACTGCAGATAACACCTTGAAACGTTCACTGATAGCTATCGTGTCTTGAGGTTCTACTTTTGCATGTCCTTCCATATTAGACTGACCAAAAGCCAGATAAATATGAAAATTAGGATCCTGTGCTTTGGCATTGAATGCCAAAAGCAGCATAGAAAAAAGTAAAAATATTCTGGTTTTCATATTAGTTGATTTTTAATTCCATTTTTTTAAGTTGGTTGGCGTCTGAAGAATTTCCATAGAAAATCTCATAAACGCCCGGCATTATTTTCATGGCTCGTGCTTTCTTATCATAAAATTCAAAAGAATTTGAAGCCAGATTAATCGTTACATTTTTCGTTTCATTTGGCTTAAGATTTACCCTCTTAAATCCTTTTAAAGTTTTAATAGGTCCTTCTTCAAGTACTTTTTTATGAACATACACCTGTAGAATTTCTACACCTTCTTTTTCTCCTTCATTACTAACAGGAATGGTAATACTAACCGATGCAGAAGTATCAATTTCATTTTTTTCTAGATGAGCTTTACCAATTTTGAAACTGGTATAACTAAGACCGTGTCCAAAAGGGAAAAGAGGTTTATCTTTCATGAACCTGTAAGTTCGGCCGTCCATGGAATAATCTTCAAAGTCTGGAAGTTGAGTGGTGTCTTTATAAAATGTTATTGGTAATTTTCCAGAAGGATTATAATCGCCAAATAATACATCTGCTACTGCCTGCCCACCAGATTCACCTCCGTACCATGCCTGTAAAATAGCATCACAGGACATTGTTTCTGGTACCAGACCAATCGCTGAACCTGAATTATTTACGAAAATGACATTTTTCCCTGCATCCTTCAGCGCCTTTAGACACTTTCTTTGTACCGAAGGAAGCGCAATATCTGTACGGTCACCTCCTTTAAATCCAGGATAAGAAACAGGCATTTCTTCACCTTCCAATTTTGTAGAAAGACCGCCAACAAAAATTACGGTCTCTATCCCCTCCAGTTTTTTAAGAAGATCCTCATAGTTTACAGGAATTTCTTTTCCAAAATTGAATTCTAAATTGGCCTGCCAGTTATTAAGCTGGGCATAATGAATTTCGATTTTATACTTTTTGCCTTTTTCAACCTTATATGGGATTTTAGAAGGTAATGTGCGCCAGTTATTATAGCTACGTAGTGATTCACCATTTACAAAAAGTTCGAAATGGCCTGTAGCTCCAAAGTTAAAAGTAATTTCCTGATCTTTTTCAGGAACATATTCAGTCTCAAATTTCCCAGAAAAACCTTCAAGTTTTACTCCGGAAGCAAATTCGTGCTGCCCCGCTGTGGTAAGTTTTATAGGATTTACAATTTGTTGGGTAGCTACTACTTCCCCGGTATAATCAGGAGTATTCCAATAGGTCGCCTTAAATCCAGGTTTCCCATCAGCCGTAATTTTAGAGAAATAACTTTGTGTCACCTTATCTTCAACCAGATCACAGGCTTTATCATATACAATACTATTTTTACCAATTTTAGAAGCAATTCCATCCAGAATGCTTATTGTTCTTACTGGCGTACCATTATAATTTCCCCAAAGCATCGGTTCATCATCTGAGTTAGGCCCTATAACTGCAATTTTATCCTGACCTTTGCTGAGTGGCAGAATATTATTTTTATTCTGAAGTAAGGTCATTGACTCCCGGGCCATTTTTAAAGCCAGCTGCCGATGTTCTTCATTATTAATAACCGATGCTGGAATCTGGGCATAAGGAACAATCTCATCGGGATCCATTTCACCAAGTTCAAAACGGCCAATTAAAACTCTCTTTACACTCCTGTCGATATCTTCTTCTTTAACCAGTCCTTTCTCTACAGCTTCTGGCAATAATTTATAATTATGATTATCCCACTGGCACTCTACATCTGTACCGGCCAGAACAGCTTTTGCTGCGGCATGCACCGCATCTGATGATACATTGTGTGAGGTATAAAAATCCTGTATGGCACCACAATCTGAAACCACAAGATGCTCAAAACCCCATTTTTCCCGTAATATTTGCTGAAGTAGCTGATCACTGCCACAACAGGGCTCATCGTCTAAACGCTGGTAAGCGCACATTACCTGGCGTACATTGGCATCCTGTACCAGTACTTTAAAAGCAGGCAAATAGGTCTCCCAGAGATCTCGTTGGGATACGTTATTTAGGTTAAGTTCATGACGGCTCCACTCTGGCCCCGAATGGACCGCATAATGTTTGGCACAAGCCAGTAATTTCTTGTATTTCGCATCTTCTGGCCCCTGTAATCCTTTCACGACCTGAACTCCCATTCTTGAAGTCAGGTATGGATCTTCGCCATAAGTTTCCTGCCCGCGTCCCCAACGCGGGTCTCTAAAAATGTTGACATTGGGTGTCCATACGGAAAGACTCAGGAAACGCTTATTTTCTTCTCCGTTCCGAAGAGCCTCGTGATATTTCGCACGTACTTCATCTGAGGTTGCATCAAAAACCTGATACACTAATTCATCATCAAAAGAAGCTGCCATTCCTACTGGCTCTGGAAAGACAGTTACATCATCATTATTTGCAAAACCGTGTAAGGCTTCACTCCACCAGTTAAATTTTTTAATGCCAAGACGGGGAATTGCTTCAGAAACATCAAACATCAGCGAGGCTTTCTCTTCTAATGTTAATCTGTTCACTAAATCCTCAGCACGTTCTTCGGGACTTAAATTAGGATTCTGATAGGGTTTTTGCTGCGAAAAACCCAGCATCCCAAATAGCATAAAAACTACAAAAACAAAGGAACTTTTTAGTCTAATATTATTCATCATCTGCAAGTTTTATGAGATATTCTTTTCCTGCTTCTGTTGCCAGATCATATTCATAAACCGGTTTTAATTCAGGTGCTATTATAGTTGCAGCAGAAGAGATGAGTGGCTCTTTAGTCTGTGGAAGTTTAAAAAGTGAATTAGGATTTACACCGGTAGCTTTTTTTAATCCATCACCTGAAAGCGGATAATAGGAGCGTAATCTACAATTTCCGCCAATTGCTGAGACAATATTAATCCTAATCGGTTTATTGTCTTCCCAAGTGATATCTACTTCAAAATCCCCTCTGGTTTTTAAGCCCTTTACTCTTCCTTTATTCCATGAAGAAGGAAGTGCAGGTAGAATATGAATCGCGCCATCCTGACTTTGCAACAGCATTTCAGCAATACCTGCGGTACAACCAAAATTTCCATCGATCTGAAATGGTGGATGAGCATCAAAAAGGTTAGGGTAAGTTCCACCTTTTTCACCATGTTCAGCCTGTCGACTTGGTGTTAACTGATCATAAATAAGTACCAACGCATGATCACCATCTAAAAGTCGCGCCCATAAATTCACCTTCCAGCCCATTGACCATCCGGTAGATTCATCACCACGAGCCAGCAAAGAATTTTTAGCGGCAGCAAATAATTTTGGATTGCGATAAGGAGAAATAAGATTAGAAGGAAAAAGTCCGTATAAATGCGAAACGTGCCGATGCTTGTCATCTTGTCGATCCCAGTCTTTCATCCATTCCTGCAATTGCCCCCAACTACCAATTTGCATTGGTGCTAGTTTAGGAATGATATTTTTTAAAGTATCTGCAAGTTTAGTATCCTTTTGTAAAATTGAAGAAGCCTCGATTACATTTAAAAAAACGTCGTTCACAATCTGGTTTCCCATAGTAGTACCCGCTGCCAGACTTGAGCCGCCAGGGTGTCCATTTTCAGGAGAATTAGAAGGATTTACTACCATCCATTTATTAACGGGCTCCTGTTGTAGGATATCTTTGTAAAATAGCGCCGCGCCTTTTAGTATTGGATATACTTCTCTTAAAAATTCCCGATCCCCTGTAAACAAATAATGTTGCCATAGATGCTGACTAAGCCATCCACCTCCATGTGGCCAAAGACCAAAAAAAGGGCCATCCACCACTCCGGTAACTCTCCATATATCCGTATTATGATGCATATTCCAACCTCGAGCATGATAGGTTTTTTGTGCTGATTCTTTTCCAGTTTCAGAAACATCTTTAATTAACCCGAAAAGAGGTTCATGCATTTCGGAAAGATTAGTGACTTCTGCAGGCCAGTAATTCATTTCCGTATTTATGTTCACGGTGTATTTACCGTCCCAGGGAGCATTAATTTCCTTATTCCAAATCCCCTGAAGGTTGGCAGGTTGCGTTCCCGGTATCGAGCTAGAAATTAAAAGATAGCGCCCAAACTGAAAATATAGCGCGATAAGCTGCGGATCGTGATTTTCATTAAATTCCTGAAGCCGAATGTTGGTTGGTTTCTTTATAGCTTCTGAAGTTCCTAAATCGAGTTGTACCCTGTTAAAATAGTTCTGATACTTGGCAATGTGGGTGTTTAGAGACTTATCAAATTCATCTTTATACGCCGAGTTCAATAACCTAACGGCCTTGTTTTCTTCATTTTCAGAAAGATCCTTATAGTTTTTAAAATTGGTGGCTATAGAGATGTAAATTACCACACGGTTGGCTTCACTTATTTTTAAACTGCTATCTGTAGCTACAATCTTTCCACCTTCGATTTTCGGCTTTGCAATTGCAAGAAATTTCACTTTCCCTGTTTTACTTTCTTGATCTGATGAAGTACCTGAAAGCCACACTTCATCATTTTTAATCTGAATAGCATGATTTTCTTGTGGGCTTTTTAAGCCCATTTCAAAAGAAATTTTTCCTGGTTTACTTGCAGTAAGCTCTACCATAATCACATCATCTGTAAAAGAAGAAATGATACGGCGTTTATATTCAATACCACTTATTTTATAAGTAACTGTACTAAGAGCTTTACTAATATCTAATTCCCGATGATATTCTTGAAAATCATCAGAATTAGGAAAATTTAGAATTAAATCACCTACCGTCTGGTAGCTCATTCCGTTATTGTTATCTTTTTGTGAGAGATATTTATCTGCTAGTTGTTGGGCTTTTTGATATTCTTCTTTAAAAATAGCTCGCCTAATCTCCTGTAAATGATCTTCACTTAGATCCACCACGTTATTTCCGGGTTCTCCAGCCCAGACAGTTTCTTCATTTAATTGAATGGTTTCAGTTGCTATTCTGCCATAAATCATTGCTCCTAAACGACCATTCCCAACTGGCAAAGCCTCTTCCCAAATTTCAGCAGGTTCATCATAATTTAAAGTCATTAAAGTATCCTGAAAACCATATGCCTTGGAGATTCCCAATAGAAATAAAATACTTAAAAATTGCCCAAATCTCTTCATGATTTTATATTGCAAACCGTGTATAACTTCGAGGTAGAATGAGATAAACTTTAGTGCCTATATAGAAAGCAATTTACTCGAATATATACTAGATATCTTTCTCCGGGTGTTACAAATACTTTCAACTATGTTACATTTCAGATCTGTTATAAGATCAATTTAGAATTAACTTGCTAAGAAGGTGTAATATGATAACTGTAACTAAAAAAGCGAGTCCTGAATATGTTTTGCAATTATTCTTCCCTTCTCTCCCTAATTGAACAAAACAGCACCTATTAAAATAAGCAGCCTCTTTGATTTAATTTAAAGAAACTGCCTATTTCTAGTCTAAGTATATCAATGTCACAAAATAGTTATGTTCTATTTTCACTAATATCCAGGATTTTGATCCTCACTATTAATATTATCATTTGTATTTAATTCAACCTCTGGAATGGGAAAAAGGTTATGAATACCTTCTTGATAGCCAAACTGTCCTAACTCCTGTTCTGCAAGCCCCCATCTTACTAAATCGGGAAAACGTACTTGCTCTCCTGCCAATTCAACTCTCCTTTCGTGTACAATTGCCTGAAAAACTTCCTGTTGATTAAGTCCATCTTGTAATAATGGCATATCGACACGATCTCGTACCTCATTAATATATCCGATTGCTTCAGCTTGATTTCCTAACTCATTACTCGCTTCTGCCATCATAAGAAGTACATCGGCATAGCGAATTACATTCATATTTATGCCAGATTGCAGATTTTCATTAGTTCTTTTATAATAGTTTTGATATTTTCTCCAACCTGCAGGTCGGTCTAAGCTAATTTCAGTAATAACACCTCCAGCATAAGTATCACCCACAGTATAGAAACTTTCATCAAAACGTGGATCATTCTCTTCAAATTCAGCTCTTAATTCATCTGATGGGTATGCATTGAACCAATCAAACATTCCATAAGACTGACCTCTTAAGCTAGATTCATTTCCTCCTTCTCCATTCACATCGGAATTCCAAAAAGCCCCGTTAGGCATAGACTCGTCATATTCTACCGCAAAGATAGCTTCAGGACCATGTTCTGTTTCTTCCTTAAAATTGTCAAAATAATTTTCAGCCAATGCATACTTTCCATATAAATTTTCAAAAGCATTCATTGCCTCTGTATAATTTTCACGATATAGATAAACTTTCCCCAAAAATGCGTAGGCCGCACCTCGGGTTGCTCTTCCATTTTCTTCTTCAGCTTTAGGTAATAACATCTGAGACGCATCTTTTAAATCGGTAATAATCTGCGCATAAACCTCTTCAGAAGCAGTTCTTGGAAGCCCTTGTCCACCTTCTGGAATAGTTGTAATTAATGGTACATCTCCAAACCTTGACACCAAATTAAAATAATATAAAGCACGAAGAAATTTTGCTTCACCTATGTATTTATCTTTCAGTTCCTGACTTAAAAGAGAATTTGGGATTGCATTGATCCTATCTGCATTTTCTATTACAAAGTTGGCTTTATTAACTCCTCTAAATTCACTATCCCAAAATGCCCTAACCAATTCTGAACTGGCGTCAAAGGAAAAATTTAAGAATATAATTTTATTAGCTTCCTGCTGTATATTGGCAGTATTATCATGTGCCATATTATCCATCATATAGTAATAATTTCTACTATATGAACCTATCGTTTGTAAACTGGCATATACCGCATTTACCGATGCTCTAACCTGTGCTTCATTCTGAAAAAACGTTTCAGGAGAAAGTTGAGTCGGATTATTCTGCTCTAATTGGTCTGTATCACAGGAAACCCAAAATAAAACAGAAATAAAAATTATTGTAATTTTATATATTTTCATCATAACTTTATTTTTAAAATGCAACTTGAAGACCTATTTGAACAGATTTTGGTTGTGGATAATTTCCTCGATCTATTCCAAGCTCAAAATTGTCTCTGCCTGCACCATTGTTTAGTGAAACCCTTCCAATTTCTGGATCAAGACCAGAGTAATTTGTTAAGGTTAATAAATTTTGCCCACTTAAATACACTCTAAATTTCGAAAAGGTATCATTAAAAAATTCGGACGGAATAGAATATCCTAACACCAAATTTCTTAATCTCGTGTACGAACCATCTTCTACAAATCGATCGGAAGCATTAGTATTTTGTGTAGCTCCCAATGCTCTAGGTATAGAATTGGACGTTCCCGGCCCCGTCCACCTTTCTAATACCCGGGTACTGGCATTAAATGGTCTTGTCATTCCTTCTAAATCATAAATATTGGTATTAAATACATCATTACCTATCGAACCATTTAGAAATAAATTCAAGTCAAAGTTTTTATAATTTGCATTAAAATTAAATCCGTAAGTAAAATCTGGGTAAGGATTTCCTATTTTAGTTTTATCATCTGAATTAATTTGACCGTCATTATTTAAATCAACGTATCTTATATCTCCAGGTTGGATACTTTCCTGATTTGGATTAGCCGTTAATACTTCATCAATTTCCGCTTGTGTCTGATATATTCCGTCAGTTTTATACCCATAAAAATAAAATAGAGGATCTCCTACAGATATCCTTGACACAAATTCTCCTTCAAAATTAGCACCGGGTATTGAAGGAACACCACCAAGAGATATTACTTCATTTTTAGTAGTTCCGAAATTAAGATTAGCAGACCATGTAAAATCCCCTTCATAATCACTATATCCTAAATTAGCTTCTACACCACTAGTTTTGACAGAGCCAACATTCTCTGTAATAACCGGATCATTATAACCTAAGGAATAGGCTAACGGGCGGTCGATTAAAAGGTCGTCACTTTTATTATTATAATATTCTAAAGAAAGTGTGAATTGGTTATTGTTGATTCCCACATCCAAACCTATATTTCGCATCTCAGTTTCTTCCCATTTTAAATCAGCATTTCCCAAACCATTTGCAGTAGTTCCCTGAACTGGAGAACCTCCTATGGGATATATAAAATTGGTTAATAAAGTAGAGCTATATCGATAATCACCTATATTATCGTTCCCGGTAGTTCCCCAGCTACCACGAAGTTTTAAGTTATTAAATATAGAGCCATCCATAAAACTTTCTCTACCTAAGTTCCATCCAGCAGATACAGAGGTAAACCATCCCCATCTGTTACTTTCACCAAATCTTGAAGATGCATCTCTTCTAAGCGATAAGGCAAAGAGATATTTTTTATCGTAATTATAGTTTAATCTTCCTAAGTAACCTATACGTACATATTCTGAAGAGCTCGAGCCGAGATCAGCGCCCTCTAAAGATAGTTGTTCTACATTATCTGAAATTTCATTTCTACTACTCGCATTAATAGATTCGTTTTTTATAGTTTGTTGCTCTGATAGTAATAAAAATTCAACATTATGATTTTCTAAAAAAGAGTCTTTATAAGTTAAACTATTGGTATAAGTTAAGGATTGGTATATCCCTGTGTTTTTAGTTATCTGTGCATACGGAGTACTATTTGTAGAAGTTTCATCATCACTATAGGAAGGTATAAAGTTTGTATTCTTAAAGTTGCTATAATCTAATCCTACCTGAGATTTAAACGTAATTTTATCGAAAAACAAATATTCTAAAAAAATACTTCCTATTATATTTACAGAACTATTACTTGCATCACCTAAAGTTTGAACTCTTACTGGATTTTCAGCATCCTGACCATCAATAGAACTACTAGGTCCCTGAAAGCCTCCTAAATTATCTGGATTATATACAGGTAAATAAGGTGCAATTTTAATAGCATGTTCTATGATAGATCGTCCTCCACTATCCCTTTCTGGATTCTGTTCATCAAAAGAAACACCTAAAGTTTCTCCAATAGTTAAGTTTCCAAAATGGAAATTACTGTTAGCTCTAAAATTAAATCTTTCATATCCTGTTTCAATAATAGCTCCTTCCTGCCCAAGATAACCTCCAGAAAATCGATAATTACTATTTTCATTCCCGCCAGAAAGCGCTAAATTGTAACTTTGCATTAGTCCGGCTCTAAAAATTTCATCTTGCCAGTCGGTATCATTATCAATAAAATCTACATATTGAGAATCTGATACTCTTGTAGGCGTAGCATCTAATTCTCCCAAATACTGTATATACTGTTGAGTATTTAATAAATCATAACGAGGAGTTATAAAATTAACCCCCGAATATGCATCAAAGTTCAAGGATGCCTTTTGACTCCCTTTACCTTTTTTGGTAGTAATCAAGACTACACCATTAGATCCTTTAGAACCATAAACCGCTGTTGTGGCAGCATCTTTTAAAACCTGAATATTCTCTATATCATTAGGATTTAAATCTCCCATACCAGAAGAGATAATACCGTCAATTACATATAAAGGTGAATTGTTATTTGGAGTTCCCAGACCTCTAATACTAATCACTGGTGAATTTCCAGGAGCTCCACTGTTTACAACGTTTACTCCCGGCGCTCTACCCTGCAAAGCCTGATCCGCAGTAGTTACTGGCACACTGGCAATTTCTTCGGAATCAATAGATGAAATAGCGCCGGTAACTTCTGAACGGTTTTGAGTACCATATCCTACCACTACAACGTCCTCTAACGATTGCGTATCAGGCTCCATAGTAATATTAATCTCTGTTCTGGAATTTAACGGGATCTCCTGAGTTTGATAACTTAAGTAACTAAATACAAGTATTGATCCGGTTGGTACATCTTGGAGTTCATATCTACCATCAAAATCTGTGGTAACACCCCTTGATGTTCCTTGAACAATAACATTTACACCAGGTAATGGCCCGGCATTATCCTGAACTAATCCTGATACAGTAATATTACCCTGTTGAGCGGTAATCGCTTTGCAGAAAAGTAGCAGCATCAAAAAAATAAACCTGAATAAATATTTCCTCATAATAAAAACTTTTAATTATTTAAATCAACGCAATCGATTTCTTATTTTTTAATTCATTTATGACAAACTAATTAATATTTTCACTGTCTAATAGTTTAATTGACTACAAGTTTAATTATTAAAAATCAAATCGTCAAGAAAATATCATTTTATTTTAATAATACTTCATTCTATACATTTATTTTTATTAATTAAATAATAACTACAATATTAATTGCATTAATCACGGAAAGATCTAAATGCAACCGATTGCATTAACAAGCTTTTTATTATTACAAATAAAATTATAGAAACTACAACAATATCATCTTAGAAAAGTTCTTAGTAAGAAAGAATGCTATTATTGATGTTGAAAACAGTAGAATATTAAGTATTATAGAAATACATTATTTTTCCGTCTTATAATAACACCTTGTAAGCAATGTGCCGACCACATCTAGAGAATGCTTAAAAATTTTAAATTGATTCCCTCTTTTATGATTAAAACAATGACAGTTCTATAGCCTCCCCCATCACTTCATAACCTTTTTCATTTGGATGTAAATAGTCCCCAGAATGTAAACCGTTAGCGATCACATTCGGTTCTTCGGGATTCTCCAAAACTTTAGCAAAATCGATCACAGCATCAAATTCTCCACTAGTTCTAATCCAATTATTCACTTTTTGTCGTGCCTGTTCTCTAAATTCCTTATAATAGAAAGATTTTTTAATAGGGGTTATCGTCGCGCCATACACCTTAATGTTTTTAGTATGCGCTTTCTTGATCATGGTTTTGTATGCTTCAATCAGATTATTAGCCACCTTAAAAGCGGCTGTACTATCTGGTGTTCCTCCAAGATCATTTACCCCTTCCAGAATGATCAAATATTTCACTGCGTTTTGATTTAAAATATCGCGATCAAATCGGCTTAAACCTGTGGGACCTAATCCACCTTTTAAAACACAATTTCCACCAATCCCCATATTAAGCACTCCTATATTTTTTGTTTCTGAATGCTGAATTAACCTCTTGGCTAAAATATCTGGCCAACGATTTTGTTTATTAGTCCCAGATCCACGGCCATCGGTGATCGAATTTCCCAAAATCGCAATGGCTGAAGCATCTTTTCCTGCCATAACATCAAGAGTATTTATCACATACCAATGATCTGTAGTTATCGCATTCTCAAAATCATTTTCTTTAATATTCTGGTTTCCTTCGACTAAATAAGAAGTTGTCCTAGAACCAGGATGTCCGGTAATTTTTTCTGAAGTTTCACCAAATTTTATAGTAATCGCTAATCTGTCCCTTGGCTCAAATTCAAAGGCAAGTGCATCAGAGAATACTGCTTCTCCGGCAGGCATTATAATTTCAGGGCTTCCATTAAATTCCAATGTTTTCACCGTTGAAATTTCAACAAGGGGTTGCTCCTTTACTATTGCAATCTCTACAGATTTCATTTCAACCGGCAGATCACTAAACTCATTAGAAAATTTTAAACGAATGGTTTTTCCTCCCAAAGACGGACTAATAATTTGGCGTAAGGTGTTGCCTGTTAATCCCGGTGCCGGCGGAACGTTTCTTGATTCCACCAATTGCGGAGCGGTACTCCAACTGCCAACCCATTTTTCTTGATTTTCACTACTATTTTTTGAAATAGAATTAAAGGTTCCACAAGCTATTAAAGACATTAAAGATAATGCTACGAGCAGCTTACGCTTTGCTCTAAAACTTTTTCCGAATCTATATTTTAAATGTTGTAACATTCTAAAATCTTATTTATTTAAATTGCAGCTATTACTCCTAATTATCTTCTTCAGTTTTTACCGAAAATTTATATACTGTTTCTGAAAAGAATTCCTCTCCTGCCTGTATAACCACTGAAGAAAAATCGGGTTGATTTGAAGAATCGGGAAAATGCTGTGTCTTAAAACAAAAACCGGAACACTTTTCGTAATTCCCTGATTGATTTGGAATTTTTAGACTACCATCCAAAGAATTACCGGTGTAAAATTGCACTCCCGGCTCTGTGGTAAAAACTTCTAAAAAACGGCCACTCTTACGATCATAAGCACTTGCTGCTAAACTCAAACCCTGTTTGTTATTCAAAACAAAACAATGATCGTAACCACCAGCTATTTGAAGTTGTTCATTATTATCGTCTATAGTACTATCTGTATTTTTCGGTTTTCTAAAATCAAATACGCTGTCTTTTACCGCTCTAATTTCACCTGTTGATATATTTCCTGAAGTTGGCAAAAAAGCATCGACATTGATAAAAACTTCATGATCGGTGATTTTCTTGTTAAAATCTGCCGTTAGATTAAAATAAGCATGTTGAGTTAAATTAATCACCGTTTCCTGATCTGAAACTGAATGATATGCTATTTTTAATTCATTGGTATTGGTAAGTTCATAATAAACGTTCACTTTTAAATTTCCTGGAAATCCCATTTCTAAATGCGGACTATCATAGGTTAAAAGGACTTTAGAATCACTTAGCTTTTCTACTGTCCAAAAAACAGCATCAAAACCACCAATACCGGCATGCAGGCAATTTCTACCTTCGTTCTTATCAATCTCGAATAACTCTTCATTTAGGGTAAAACTTGCATTCGCTATTCGGTTGGCATATCTCCCTATTAATGCACCGATAAAGGGATTGGGTTCGAAATAATCTTCTTCGCTAAGGTTTAAAACAACATTACCTAAGTTTCCGTTTTTATCTGGAACTTCAAGATTGGTAATGCGTCCACCATAATTAATTAAATTAAGCTTCAATCCATTAGTATTTTTAGGGAGATAGGACTCAATCTTTTTTTCGGTTTTAATACTCATTGCTATTTTTTAAAAAATAACCCCTACTTTATTTTTTCTAAGATAAGGCAGAGGTTAATAAATCTATTGTGAAATTTTACTGGTTTTATTTCCATTGATCTGTTCTAAATGGTGAAGCGGGTAAATCTTCCTTATTGTATAAATTTGCGTGCTCTGGATTATCGGCCCAGGCATATCTTACCGCAACGGGCTTTTTCACATCTGGACTATAAACAATCACTTTATCGCCATCGATTTTAGCCTTTGCCCAAACAAATTGTTTATCGCTCCCAGCAATTGCAAAACCTTTTAAATCTTCGTTATTTTTTATTTTTAAGCCGCTGCCTACGTAGTCAAAATGCAGAATAATCATATCATTTTTTATTTCTGAAGAACTATAAATTGGCCCGGAAGGTACTACTGAAGCATCTCCATAAGCCACATTTTTTGCTGAAGCGGCCAGGCGATCACTAACTGTTTTTTTATCTAAAGGATGTATATCATTCCATTCCCCAACATCAATAGCTACAGCCATACCGGTATTGGGTAAATTTAAGGCCTCTTTTTGAGCTTCACGAAGTCTCGCCCAATTGGTATCTATTGGTTTTTCTTTACTTTCCATAAAGTTCGCTAGTTGAACAAAGAGAAAAGGAAAGTTAGATGCCTCCTGATGCCAGTTTTCTCGCCAGCTCTCAATCATCTTTGGAAATAATTCACTGTATTTTTCAGGTTCACTGGTGTTCGATTCTCCCTGATACCAAATCGCTCCTTTAATAGAATAATTAAGCAAAGGATGAATCATCGCATTGTAAAGACCTGTAGGTTTCCAACGATAAAAGGTTTGTGGTTGCAATGCCGCTGTTGCTTTTCCTACTTTATATTTCCAGGTTCCTGTAAGATCAATGCTTTTTTCAGAAAAATTAATCTGATAAGGTTTATCTTTTACAAATCCGCCTAATCCCCTTTCGCTAATCAATTTTACAGTGATACTATTTTCACCTTCTTGAAGAACATTTTCAGGAATATGGTATCTTCTTGGTGGATATTGATAGGTAGTGTTCCCCACAAAAGTACCATTTACAAAAACAGAATCGGCATCCACGAGTCTCCCCATCAAAAGTCCAGCTGGATTTGCAGAAAATTCAGTTGGTAAATCAAATTCTTTACGAAACCATATCACTCCGTTTACCGGTTTTTTCAATAAACCGGGTAATTCGATTTCTTTCCATTCGCTATCATCAAAATCAGGGCTTTTCCAATTTGATTTTATCCCAAGATCTTCTGTTGTTATTGTGGTGTACCAATTACGAATTTGGTCTTGATCCAGCCCCTCCAGACTATCAATAACCCCTTCAGGTTTTAGCCTTTTTACTTCAGCAATTGCATCAGGAAAATTTTTAAGTGCTTTTTCGCTCATCCATGCCTCGACCGGAGAACCACCAAGACTGGCATCTATTAACCCAATGGGAATTTGGTATTCTTTATTCAGGTTTTTAGCAAAAAAATAAGGAATGGCTGCAAAATTCTCAATGGTGTTTTGGTTTACCGAAACCCAATTTCCGCCAGAAAGATCATCTAACTGTTCATTAAGATTGTATTCTTTTTGCACCTGAAAATATCGAATTTCAGCATTATCAGCCGTTTTTATTTCTTCAGGATATTTAGGTGCTACGCGAGACATTGGTAACTCCATATTAGACTGGCCAGAACACAACCAAACGTCTCCTACATAGATCGAATCCAATTTAATGCTATTATCGCCTGAAACTTCCATGGTATATGGTCCACCAACCGCAGGATTTTCAAGAAAAACTTCCCATTTCCCATTTTCTGCAATGGTTCTATAGCTTTTTTGGTGAAAATTGACATTAATCTGTTCTCCTTCTGAAGCCCATCCCCAAATACGAACATTGCTATTACGCTGTAATACCATCCCGTCGCTTACCAGTTTTGGCAAACGAACTTGGGCAAACAGCGTATTGGCAAATAAAAAAATGAAAATATAAAAAAAACGCATTGTTTAGTTTATTGAATCTTGAACAGCAGCGTTTATGGTTTGGATTGAACCGTCATCATTAAAAGTAAGCTCTGTCATTTTCACACTTCTTAAAAATGTTTTTCCTTTTGAAAGGGAACTGTCGTGGAAAAATAAATACAATTTCCCATTAAACTTAACAATAGAATGGTGGTTAGTCCAACCTAAAACCGGTTCTAATATCACTCCCTGATAAGTAAATGGTCCGTAAGGATTATCTGAAGTTGCATAAACAATTTTATGTGTATCACCCGTTGAATAAGATAAATAATAAGTGTCATCCATCTTATGTACCCAGGCTGCTTCAAAAAATCGACGATCGTTATCACCGGTAAGAAGATTATTTCCCTCTTTGTCTAAAATTTGTATTCTTTTTGGCTCTTCACTAAATGAAGCCATGTCATCAGCTAATTTTGCAATTCTTGGCTCAATAGCCTTAAGACTATCTGCAGGATATAAGTCTTCATTAGCAAAACTTCCGGTTTCCCAACGCTGCAGCTGGCCACCCCAAATTCCTCCAAAATACATATAATATTCACCATCGGTATCCTCGAAAACTGCAGGGTCTATGCTAAAAGAACCTTCAATATAATTAGGCATTGCTTCAAAAGGGCCTTCGGGCTTATCAGCAACTGCTACACCTATTCTAAAAATATCGTCTTTGTCTTTTGCTGGAAAATAGAGATAATATTTACCATCCTTCTCTGCAGCATCTGGCGCCCACATTTGGCGTGCTGCCCATTTTACATCGTCTACATCTAACACTACTCCATGATCTGTAACTTTTCCTCCTGCACTATCCATAGAATACACATGATAGTCTCTCATATTAAAATGGTTTCCAAGATCATCTTCAGGTACTCCAGAATCAAAATCGTGACTTGGATAAATATAAATTTTATCATTAAATATATGGGCAGAAGGATCTGCAGTGAAATCTTTAGTTACAAGGGGTTCGGTTTTAATTTTTCTAACTTCATTGGTTTGTTCTGTTTGGGAAACTTCAGACTTTTCATCTACTTTCTCGTTTTCAGCATTATTTTTACAGGATGTCAAAATTAAAGTGGCTAAAATTGTAGAATACAAAGAGAGGTTTTTCATATTTAGTTAGGTTTTAAATTATGAATATAAATATATAAAAATTTACTCAATCGTATGCGTTAAAATAAATCTTAATAAGATACTGATTATTTGGCATTTAAGTAAGTGCAAAGAATATAAAACATACAATTAAATGACAATCGATTGTGTAATATAAAGAAAACACAAATTTGTTAAATCGATTAAGCCCAAATTGAGCAAAAATTGTATTTTGCGGCGATCTTACATTTTTCTTTTAAAGAAAGTAAAATTAAGCAAAGGTATATTTGAAATACCTGCTGAAAGAACTAAAATAATGAGCAAAAAGAAAAATAAAGTTGTTACCATTTACGACATCGCCAATCAATTGAACTATTCTCCTAGCACAATTTCCAGAGCACTTAAAAATCATAAAAGTATAGGAAAAAATACTACGAAAAAAATACAGGAGACTGCTAAACAACTTGGGTATCGTCCCAATTCTTTAGCCGCAAGCCTTAGAAATAACAGGAGTAATAATATTGGAATATTAATCGCGAGAATTAACCGACCTTTTATTGCCTCGTTAATTAGCGGTATAGAAAACTCAGCTCGAGCTGCAGGATATAATGTTCTTATTAGCCAGTCTGATGACAATTATAAAAATGAAGTAGCTAATGCTAAAGCTCTTTATGATAGTCGTGTTTGTGGAATTGTAGCCTCACTTAGTATGGAGACTAAAAATGTTGATCATTTTAAACAGTTTTTAGAACAGGATATTCCCGTTGTTTTTGTAGATCGTGTACCTTCAGATCTTAATAGTTATCGGGTAATTATCGATAATTATTCCGCTGCTTATAAAGCTACTGAACATTTGATTCGACAGGGATGTAAAAGAATCGCACATTTTGCAGGATCGCAACATGTTAATGTTTATAAATTACGAAAAAATGGTTATATCGATGCATTAAAAGCTCACGATATAACTCCTGATAAAGACTTACTGATTTATATGAATACATTGAGTTTTGAAGAAGGTAAAGACGCGACTTCTAAACTCCTTAATATGAAAAATCCTCCAGACGGTATTTTTTCTTCTAATGATACCGCAGCAGTAAGTGCTATAATGCAGGCCAAAGAAAAGGGCATTAAAATCCCTGAAGAATTAGCTGTTATAGGATTTAACGACGATCCTTTAGCCTCTATTGTAGAACCTTCACTTTCAACAGTTTCCCATCCTGCTATGAAAATGGGAGAGTTATCTATAAAACGTATTTTAGAACATTCCGATAAAAAAATGGAAAAAGGTGTTTCTGAAATTACAATACTGGATACCGAAGTTATAGTAAGAGCTTCTAGCAAGCGATTAAAATAGCCAGATTTCTAAATAAAAAACAGTCCAATAATCTACATTTTAAAGACCAAATAACTCGGGTAACCACAAGCTTAACTTCGGGAATAAAATCACTAGCGCTAAAGAGATTAACATCCCTACAAACAAGGGCATCAAAGGCTTAATCACTTTTTTGATACTGGTATTGGCCACTCCTACCCCTATAAATAAAACCGATCCTACCGGTGGCGTACATAAGCCAATACATAAATTTAATACCATAATTACCCCAAAATGAACCGGATCTATTCCTAACGCTGCCACTACCGGTAAAAAAATAGGTGTAAAAATTAAAACAGCGGGTGTCATGTCCATAAAAATCCCTATCACCAGTAGAATCAAATTAATCATAATCATCACTACAATGGGATTATCACTATATCCTAATAATGCTGAAGTTACCTGCTCTGGAATATCTGCATAAGACATTACCCAAGACATGGCTATACTCAAAGCAATAAGGATCATGACCAATGCAATGGTTTCGGCTGATTTTATTAATATTCCTTTTAATTTATCTAAACTTAATTCCTTATAGATCAAACCAAGAATTAAACAATAAACCACCGCTACAGAAGAGGCTTCCGTTGCCGTAAAAATCCCACCAACTATTCCGCCTATAATCACTAACAATAACATCAAACTTGGCAAGGCATCCAAAAAACTTTTTAATACCTCACTAACCGAAGCGCGTTTAGCGGTAGGAAAACCTTTTCGTTTTGCCCAAATTAAAGCAATGATCATCAAGATCAAACCCGTTAAAATCCCAGGAATATAACCTGCTAAAAATAATGCTCCTATGCTCACTCCTCCACTGGCTAAAGAATAGATTATAAAAATATTACTGGGTGGAATCAATAATCCCGTGGTGGCTGAGGTTACATTTACGGCCACACCATATTCTTTGGTATATCCTTCTTCTTCCATTTTAGAACTCATAAAACTTCCAATTGCTGCCGCAGCTGCACCGGCTGAACCAGCAATAGCGCCAAACAGCATGGCCGCTACAATATTAACATGAGCCAAACCGCCAGGTAAACTACCAACTAATGACTTTGCAAAAACAATGAGACGCTTAGCAATCCCACCGCTATTCATTAAGTGACCTGCCAAAATAAAAAACGGAATAGCTAATAATGAAAAACTATCCAAACCAGTAACCATACGCTGGGCTATAGTAGCCACTGCGGGCAAAGAATCAATACTAAAAAGCAGAGTTATTAAAGAGGCAATACCTATACTCCAGGCAACAGGAACTCTTATGCCTACGAGAATAATAAAACTAAGAGCAAGTATAAATATTTCCATTCTTATCGTTTTAAATCTTTAATTAGAAAACCTATCCGGTAAAAAAGTATGCAAAAGCCTGTGATTGGCAAGATAAGATAGATATATCCCATAGGAATTTCTAAAGCTGCTGAGGTTTGCCAAAGTTTAAAAGAAACATAGATATATCGCAGACCACCTACTATAAAAATAGCGAACACAAATAAAACAATCAGCAAACTAACGGTTACATCCATAAGCTTACAGTATTTCTTAATCATCTTCTCAGGCCATAAATCAATAATAATATGTCCCTTTCTTCCTGAAACATAAGCCGCGCCTAACATGCTTACCCAAATGAGAAGAAACCTAGCAAGTTCTTCAGTCCATGAACTTGGGCTATCCATTATATAACGCGCGCCTACTCCCCATAAAACAGTAATAAGCATTGCGCTTAATAATACAACAATGATCCAGCCCAGATAAAAATCAAGTTTCTTCATGGTTGTATCTCTTTTATTTCCTGGATTAATTCATACAAATCGGGATCTTCAGATTGCAGATCGGTAATAATCTGCTTACTTTCTTTTTTGAATACTTTAATATCCGGTCGAGTAACTTTCACTCCTGCCTCGGTGACAGCTTCAAGAGATTCTTTTTCGGCTATTTCCCATAATTTGCGCTGTTCAAGCGCTGCTTCCTGGGCGCTTATGCTAAGTACCTGCTTTTCTTCTTCAGACAATTCTGAATAAATGATCGAGCTCATGACCACAATATCAGGCAACGAACTATGTTCGTCCAGACATAAATTCTTACAAATTTCGTAATGCTTGGAAGAGTAAAAACTAGGTAAATTATTTTCAGCTGCGTCAACAACTCCCTGCTGTAAAGAAGTATACAGTTCTCCCCAAGAAACCGGCGTTGGTGATCCTCCAAGAGCACTAACCAGCTTAATGGCTGTTGGACTTTGCATTACCCTCACTTTTAATCCTTTTAAGTCTGAAGGTACTGTAATTGGAGTATCCTTGGTATAAAAGCTACGGCTACCAGCATCAAAATAAGTTAATCCATGCAACCAGTATTTTTCCCCATCAGCCAAAAGCTCTTTTCCTAAATCACTATCGTATAAAGCATAACGTTGTTCTTTTGATTCAAACAAATAAGGATAGCCAAAAACCTTCAATTTTGGGGAAAAATTTTCCATGACTGCTGAAGAAACTTTTGTCATGGCTAGACTTCCCAATTGCAGTAATTCTAAACATTCACGCTCTGATCCTAACTGACTACTGGAATAAATCTTTATTTTCATTTTGCCTTCGGAATGAAAAGCCACTCTTTCAGCAAAATATTGCATTGCTTTATGCACCGGATGATTATTACTTAGACTATGTGCGAGCTTTAATTCTTTTACTGAAGAATTTACATTACATCCCAATAGGAATAACAATCCGAAAACAAAAAACAATCGTTTAATCATAACTGTAATGACTTCGTTTTATAACTGAATAAAGGACTATCAAATGATTTTATAATTTTCATCTTTAAAATTTAAAATAGTCATTGGCATTTCCGTAGCAAATATTGGCAATGGTTGTTCCTACGAGTTCCTTGTCTTGTGGTAATTCTCCTGAAGCCATTTCTTTGCCAAAGAGGTTACATAACCCCCTTCTAAAATATTCGTGTCGTGGGAACGAAAGGAAACTTCTAGAATCGGTTAACATTCCAATAAAACAGCTAATTAAGCCCATATTAGAAAGGGCATTCATTTGCTTTTCCATTCCGTCCTTCTGGTCTAAGAACCACCAACCCGAGCCCCACTGTACTTTTCCTTTTACACTACCATCGTTAAAGTTACCAATCATTGTGGCGAATACTTCATTATCGGCAGGATTTAGGTTATATAAAATGGTTTTGGTTAATTTATCTTTTCCGTCTAAAGTATTTAAAAACTGAGATAGTTTTTCAGCTTGACTGTAATCGCCTATAGAATCCCAACCGGTATCGTGGCCTAATTGCGCTAACATCCGCTTATTATTGTTACGAAGCGCTCCTAAATGGAACTGTTGCACCCAACCAAATTCATGGTAAGTCTCGCATAAAAACAGTAAAATTGCGGTTTTGAATTTTTCAGCTTCCGTGGCGGAAATTTCTTTTCTGGAAAGCTTGCTTTTAAAGATCGCATTGATTTCGGATTCGGTAAATGCGCTATAACTCAAAGAGCTTAAGCCATGATCACATAATTTGCAGCCGTTTTCATCAAAATACTCGATACGTTTTAGTAAAGCATCTTTTAAATCCTGAAAGTTCTGAATATCGATTTTGGCGGTTTTGCTGAGTTCTTCTAGATAATCAGTATAACCTTCGGCATCAATTAAAACCGATTTATCAGGACGAAAAGCGGTACTTACTTTAATTCCAATATTTTGTTGCTTGATACTTTGATGATGTTTTAAATCGTCGGTAGGATCTTCTGTGGTGCAAAGCGTTTCCACATTCATTTGCTTTAACAGTCCTCTACACGAATTTTCTTTTTGCTGCAATTGTGCATTTACATTCTCGTAAATAGCACAAGCATTGTTTTCGTTCAGCAATTCATCAATCCCGAAATAACGTTTTAATTCTAAATGTGTCCAGTGATATAGTGGATTCCGAAGCGTATACGGAACGGTTTTCCCCCAAGCTTCAAACCTTTGCTGATCGCTGGCATCGCCGGTAATATATTTTTCATTTACTCCCAATGCTCGCATCGCTCGCCATTTGTAATGATCGCCGCTAAGCCATACTTGAGAGATATTCTCGAATTGTGTATCGGCTGCTATTTGCGAAGGAGATAAATGGTTATGGTAATCTATTATAGGTTGGTTTTTGGCATACTCATGATATAACTCCTCAGCATACGTATTACTCAACAAAAAATTATCGGTGATAAAAGTTTTCATAGTCTTATTTTAGCTGAAATTGGATCTTTTTTAGCGCTTTTTTTCCTAATTCTTCATTTCTTTTCAACGGACTGCTGCCACCTATATAAATTTCAAAGGCTCCTTTTTCTAGTTTTTCCTTTCCGTTGTCATCAATAAAATGCAACATTTCAGGAGTAATCTCAAAAGTCAGTTCTTTTGATTCTCCTTTTTTAAGATAAATATTTTTAAAAGCTACCAGTTCAAAATTAGGCACACGAGAAGAAGCTTTTACATCCTTTAAGTACACCTGCACCGCTTCATCGGCTTCAAAATCACCAGTATTTGTTACACTAACACGAGCTTCTACTGATTCTTTTTTCTTTATTTTATCCTTAGATAATTTTATTTCAGAATACTCAAAATCGGTATAACTTAATCCGTATCCAAAGGGATACATTGGTGCTTTATCCATATATTTATAAGTCCTACCTTCCATGGTATAATCTTCGTAGGCAGGAATATCTTCAATATTCATTGGGAAAGTGATCGGTAATCTACCTGAAGGTGAATTTTTACCGAATATGATATCGGCAACAGCGTTACCACCTTCTTCACCGGGATACCAAACAAGTAATACCGCATCGGCAAGTTTATGTACTTCAACTAAGTTCATCGGGCTACCACCGGTTACAATTGCAATTACCGGATGATCCTCTGCCGCCTCACTAACTTTTTGCAAATAATCGATCTGATTTTGCGGTAAGTTATAATCCATGCGATCACCAAAAGTTGGAGAAGCAATAGACTCTCCTTCTTCACCTTCCAGTAGTCCGGAAATTCCCATCACTACAAACGTAGCATCGCTATTACCAGCATTTGGAGAAGCCCAATCTTGCGGGTTTTCATTAGGAATATTAAGCCTTGTTCCCATTCTGTATTGCAATTGACTTTCAGGCTTTATAGCCTTTGCAATACCTTCTAAAACAGTAACCATATCTGTACTTACTCCGTGATAATTACCCAATAAAACTTCGATATTCGTAGCGTTTGGTCCTGTTATAAAGTATTTTGAAAGATTATTCTTTAATGGAAGAACTCCGTCATTTTTAAGAAGAACGATAGACTTTCTGGCCGTTTCTCTTGCTAAAGCTCTATGTTCTTTACTATTCATCACCCCAACACCAATTTTATTATATGGGTTGCTTTCTTCAGGATCAAACAAACCTAATTTAAATCGAGTTTCTAATAGTTTATGCAAACGCTTATCAACCAATTTTTCTGAAACTAAACCATCTTCTACCGCTTTAGCTAAAAAATTATAAGTATCTCCACAATTTAATTCTACGCCCACCTCTAAGGCTAAAGCAGCAGCAGCTTCTGGTGATTCTACGGTATCATGACCATTTACAAAATCCTGCAATGCCCAGCAATCACTAACTACATGACCATTAAAACCCCATTTATCTCTTAAAATATCATCTATTAAACGATTATTTGCACAACAAGGTTCTCCATTAGTGCTATTGTAAGCACACATTATGGTTTCTACATTGGCATCAACTAAAGTTTTAAAAGCCGGCAAATATGTTTCCCAAAGATCTTTTTCGCTTACATCTGCATTAAATTCATGTCGTAACTTTTCTGGACCACTGTGTACTGCATAATGTTTTGCAGCAGCAGCGGTTTTTAGATAGTTATCGTTATTACCTTGTAATCCTTTTACAAAGGCTTCTCCTAATTTCGAAGTTAAATATGGATCTTCACCATAGGTTTCCTGACCTCTACCCCAACGAGGATCCCTAAATATATTTACGTTAGGCGTCCAAAATGTTAATCCGCTATATTTTCTATGATAACCATGTTTCACCGCATTATTATAATTTGCCCGTGCTTCATCTGAAATTGCTGTTGATACTTTTAAAATTAAATCGTCATCAAAAGTAGCACCCATACCGATAGCCTGAGGAAATACAGTAGCTACCCCAGATCTTCCCAAACCGTGTAAAGCTTCATTCCACCAATCATAAGCAGGAATTCCCAATCTTTCAATGGCGGGACTGGCATTTAGCATTTGCTGTGCTTTCTCCTCTAAACTAAGCCGACTTATTAAATCGTCTATTCGCTCATCCATAGATAAATCTGTATTATAAAAATCAAGTCCAGATTTATCGATTTTAGTCTTTTGGGCATTTATTATAGTTGACAAAAACAGGATTAAGATGAAAGCAAAGAGCTGGCTATATTTTTTCATTATTAATAATATTAACAGGTTAATTTTAATATAAACCGATTATTAGCGTTAGTTAACAAATAAAACATAAAATAGAATTAAAAGCAACCGATTGCGTAAATTATTTTGTTTACACTCTTTTTTTACATAATTTTCAATCCGCAATCGTTTGTTTAGATAAATCAACATACAAAATGAAAAAATATATACTCAGCGTATTTTTAATCATGATTAGCAGCTTTTCTTTCAGCCAAAAACCTTATGATTTATGGTTACAATATGATAAAATTGAAGATCAAGCTATTGGAGACACCTATAAAAGTCAGGTTTCCAATATTTATTTAGGTACAAATTCTCCTACCGGGATTGTCATAAAAGAAGAAATCGAAAAAGCATTTAAAGGTTTGCTAGAAATTGAACCAAAATTTGATGCTAAAACACCAAACCTTATTATTGCTACACTAGATAAACTTGACGCCTCAATTAGAGAAGAACTACCGGACAGCTCTAAAATAAACGATGAAGGTTATTTTCTTCAATATATTTCAGAAAAAGAAGAGAACAAACTTATCATCTCATCTAAGACCGAGAAAGGCTTATTATACGGTGTTTTCAATTTCATTAAGCAAATGCAATTGCGTAATGATTTATCAAAATTATCAATATCGGATTCGCCTAAAATTCAAAAAAGACTTTTAAACCATTGGGATAATCTCGATAGAAGTGTAGAACGCGGATATTCTGGATTCTCTATTTGGGATTGGTATTTACTACCTGAATTGATAAAGCAGGAATATATTGATTATGCCAGAGCTAATGCATCTATAGGGATCAATGGTACCGTACTCACCAACGTAAACTCTAATGCTTTAGTACTAAGCCCAAGGTATATCCAAAAATTAAAGGCGCTGGCCGAAGTTTTTAGACCTTATGGAATTCAGGTTTATCTAACCGCAAGATTTTCTGCACCTATAGAAACCGGTGATTTGGAAACAGCAGATCCGCTTAATGCGGAAGTTAAGCAATGGTGGAAAAATAAAGCAGACGAGATTTATGCTGAAATTCCCGATTTTGGAGGCTTTTTAGTAAAGGCTAATTCTGAAGGACAGCCAGGTCCAAATAACTACGGAAGATCTCACGTAGATGGTGCTAATATGCTTGCAGAAGCTGTTGCTCCTCACAACGGAATTATCATGTGGCGTGCTTTTGTATATTCTGAAGAAAAACCTGAGGACCGCGCAAAACAGGCCTATTCAGAATTCAAACCTTTTGACGGGAAATTTAAAGATAACGTATTGGTTCAGGTAAAAAATGGTGCTATCGATTTTCAGCCACGAGAACCTTTCCATCCTTTATTTGGTGCCATGCCAAATACTCCTTTAATGATGGAATTTCAGATCACACAAGAATATCTTGGCGGAATGTCTCATTTAGTTTTCCTACCTAAACTTTTCGAGGAAGTTCTGGAAGAAGACACCTATACACAAGGCAAGGGAAGCACAGTAGCCAAAATAATTGATGGACAGCTAAGCAACAAAAAGCTTACCGGAATGGCCGGTGTTGCTAATATAGGAACGGCAAAAAACTGGACTGGTCACCCTTTTGGTCAGGCAAACTGGTATGGCTTTGGTAGACTGGCTTGGAATCCAGAAACCAGTGCTAAAACCATAGCACAAGATTGGCTTAAAATGACCTTTACAGATAAAAGCGATTTTGTAGATCCTATGACCAAATTATTACTCGAATCTAGAGAAGCTGTGGTTAATTATATGACTCCGCTTGGATTACATCATATAATGGCAGCAAATCACCATCAGGGTCCAGGACCATGGGTTAAAGATATGCCAAGACCAGATTGGACATCAGTATATTATCATAAAGCAGCTGCAGACGGAATTGGTTTCGACAGAACTTCAAGCGGAAGCAATGCCTTAGAACAATACTCACCAGAAATTCAGAAAAAATATAGTGATCCCACAACAACTCCAGACAAATATCTGCTTTGGTTTCATCATTTACCTTGGGACTATAAAATGAAAAGTGGAAAAACACTTTGTTACGAAATTGCAGCGCATTATCAAAAAGGAGTTGAACAGGTTGAGGGCATGCAGAAAACCTGGCAAAAAATGCAGGAATATGTAAATCCACAGGTTTTCGAAAAAACAAATATGCTCTTAAATATCCAGTTAAAAGAAGCTAAAAAATGGCGAAATGCTTGCCTGCTTTATTTTCAGCAATTCTCGAAAATGGATTTTCCGGATTTTATTCCTAAAATGACAAAAGACCTAAACTATTATAAATCATTGAAGCTTCCTTATGCTCCAGGTATAAGCCCTTCATGGAATTAAAAAAATATATGAACTCGAATTTAACAGCTATAGTAACCGGCGGGAATGCCGGACTAGGATTTGCAACGGCAAAAAAACTTTGTGATGAGGGGATTACCACTTATGTGATTGGCCGAAACAAAGAAAAAACTTTAAAAGCCTGCGAAGAAATTGGTAAAAATGCAAAACCATTCATTTTAGATTTAACCGAATTGGATAAAATCCCTGCAGCAATTACTGAAATTGCTAAAGAAGCAGGTAAAATCGACATTCTGGTTAATAATGCCGGAATTAACATGAAAAAAGAATTTCTGGAAGTCGAAAATGAAGAGTTTCAGAAAATCCTGCATACTAATGTTACCAGTGTTTTTGCCATAAGTCGGGAAGTTGCGAAAGTGATGAAGGAAAATGGCAAAGGAAGTATTATCAACATCAGCTCAATGGCTGCGCAATATGGGATTCCACATGTAATTGCTTATTCTGCCAGTAAAACTGCTGTTGAAGGAATGACCAGAGCTATGGCCGTAGATTTGGCTAAGTTTGGTATACGAGTAAACTGTGTGGCTCCCGGATTTATTAAAACAAATATGTCTAGCAAAGCTTTAGACAGTGATCCAGAGCGTAAAAATAAAGTACTAGGAAGAACTCCTATGGGTACATTAGGCGAACCGGCAGATATTGGCGACGCTGTTTTTTACTATGCCACAGATCTTTCAAAATTCACCACAGGAACAGTGCTACCTATAGATGGTGGTAATTCAATTGGATTTTAGATATGGAAAGTAAAATCATAAAAACCATGCGTTGGTATGGCGATACAGATGTATTAAGCCTTACAGACCTTAAACAAGCGGGCGTAAGCGGTATCGTAACCGCCTTGCACCATATACCCGTCGGTGAAGTTTGGAGCATAGAAGAGATTCGAAAAACACAGCAAAAAATAGAGAATCTTGGTATGAAGTGGGAAGTTGTTGAGAGTTTACCTGTTCACGAAAACATTAAAAAAAAAGCAGGAAATTACAAACAACTCATCACAAATTACATTGAAAGTCTTAAAAATCTTGCCAGCCTTTATATAAAGGTAATCACCTATAATTTTATGCCCATTTTAGATTGGGTAAGAACAGATCATCACTTTAAAAATACTGAAGGTGCTGAAGTGCTAAAATATGACCCTATAAAATTCAGGGTTTTTGACTTATTTTTACTGAAAAGACCAAATGCTAAAAATGATTATTCTGAAGCTCAATTTTTAGAAGCTGAAGAAAAGTATAACTCCTCTTCTAAAGAAGAATTAAAAATATTATCTAAAAGTGTGATGCTGGGACTTCCTGGCAGCACTGTAGATTTTACCGAACAGGATTTACTACATCAACTTGAAGGCTATAGTGAGATTACCGATGATGATTTACGAGAGAACCTGATTTATTTTCTTAGTGAAATTTGCCCAGCAGTAGAAGATTTAGGAATTAAAATGGCTATTCATCCCGATGATCCTCCGTTTTCGGTTCTTGGTCTTCCAAGAGTGGTAAGTAAAGCTAGTGATTTAGAGTATATTTTTAAGAATGTAGCTTCAAAAGCAAATGGTTTATCCTATTGTACAGGCTCGCTTGGTGCTCAACCCGATAACGATTTAATCGAAATTTTTAAAACTCATAAAGAGCGAGTTTATTTTCTTCATCTTAGAAATGTGAGTAAAAAAGAAGATGGTGTTTTTATGGAATCTGACCACCTAACGGGGGATGTTCCTATGAAAAAAATTATGCAACTTATCTTAGAACATACTAATAGCTGTAAAAGATCGATTCCGATGCGACCAGATCATGGCTACCTACATTCTTTAGAAAAAGAAAAGCCATACTACGCTGGCTATTCTTTTATAGGAAGATTAAAGGGATTGGCAGAATTAACCGGACTCGAACTTGGTTTAAACAAAGAATAGAATGAAACAAATAAAAAAATTACACTATCTTTTAATATTGCTGCTTTTTGGCATTATTTCTTGTAAAGATCAGCAAAAATCAAAGGATGTTACTTCTAAAGAAGAACCCAAACAGGAAAAAGGACTTAAGGATTATTTTGCTGAAGATTTCCCTATGGGAGTTGCCGTTTCTCCGGCTTCACTTCAAGGAGAATCAAAAGAATTAATTTTAGCTGAATACAACAGTCTAACACCTGAAAATGTGATGAAAATGGGTGTTATTCATCCAAAAAAAGATGAATTCAACTGGGCACCTGCAGATAAAATTGTAGCATTTGCTCAGGAAAATGGTCTTAAAGTACGTGGTCACGCCCTAGTTTGGCATCAACAAACCGGCAACTGGATTTTTAAAGACGATAATGGTAATGATGTTAGTAGAGAGGTTTTATTAGATCGAATGAAAGCTCATATTGATTCGGTTGTTGGCCGATACAAAGGAAAAATTTATGCTTGGGATGTAGTAAACGAAGCAATTGACGATAATCCTGATAACTTTCTAAGAAATTCAAAATGGCTTGAAATTATTGGAGATGATTTTCTAACCAAAGCATTTGAATTTGCCCATGAAGCCGATCCAGATGCCAAGTTATTTTATAACGATTATAATATTATTATTCCAGAGAAAAGAGATCGTACTTTAAAACTTATTAATAAGTTAAAAGCTGAAGGAGCGCCAATACACGGAATTGGTATACAAGGGCACTGGTCTGTTTTTAGCCCAAGTGAAGAAGAATTACAACAGGCTTTAAAAATGTATACAGAAACCGGTTTAGATGTGCAGATTACCGAACTCGATGTTTCGCTTTATAAATGGGAAAAAGAACAACGTGAAAGACATCCGGACGAATCTGATGAGTTTACCGAAGAACGTAAACTTGTACAAATAGAAGCTTATCAAAAATTCTTTAAAGTGTTTAGAGAATATCGAAATAAGCTTACCGGAATCACATTTTGGAATATTGCAGATCGCTATTCCTGGTTGGATCACTATCCTGTAGAAGGCCGAAAAAATTATCCATTATTATTTGATGAAAATTACCAGAGAAAACAAGTTTATGATTCAGTTATCAAATTCAGTAAAAAGTAGCAAGCAATTATTTTCATTGCTTTGTATTCTGCTAAGTGGCTTGATGTATGGACAAAAAAACATTGTCTCACATACATCTGGCGAGAGTAGTTTCGGTTTAGTAACCAGCAAAAAGACTTCAAAATTAGTATTAGATACTTCAGATTTTGAAGGAGTAAGCATTGCCGCAAAAAACCTTCAAAAAGATATTGAGCGGGTTACCGGAGAACTACCGGAATTCCTTTCCGAAGTAAAAGGAAACGGAAATGTGATCATCGGTACTATTGGTAAAAATAAAATAATCGATAGTTTAATTCAGCATCAAAACATAGACGTTTCTAAAATCCAAGGAAAATGGGAAGCTTATACCATTAAAAAAATAGGCGAAAATTTATTGATTATTGGTAGTGATAAACGCGGAACTATTTTCGGTATTTACGAACTATCAAAGCAAATTGGTGTTTCTCCTTGGTACTGGTGGGCAGATGTGCCGGTAAAAAAAGCAGATGAATTATATATTGACAAAAATGGGTTGACCAGCACCGGCCCTAAAGTTCAGTATCGCGGTATTTTTATTAACGATGAAGCTCCTGCCCTATCCAGTTGGGTTACCGAAAATTATGGCAAGTTTAATCATGAGTTCTATGAGCCAGTTTTTGAACTTATTCTCCGCTTAAAAGGAAATTACATGTGGCCTGCAATGTGGGGTAAAGCTTTTTATGACGATGATCCTGAAAATGGTGTTTTAGCCCATAAATATGGCATCGTAATGGGAACCTCTCACCACGAACCATTGATGCGCGCCCAAGCAGAATGGGGACGCTATGGCAGCGGAGATTGGAATTACGAAACCAATGCCGATACTTTAAAAACCTTTTGGCGCAAAGGGATTGAAAGAATGGGCGATCGTGAAAGTCTCGTTACTATAGGCATGCGTGGCGATGGCGACGAACCAATGACTGAAGGTACTGCGATTAGCTTACTAGAACATATTGTTAAAGATCAACGAGAGATTATAAGCGATGTTACCCAAAAACCTGCTGAAGAAACACCGCAAGTATGGGCGCTTTACAAAGAAGTTCAGGATTATTACGATCAGGGAATGCGTGTACCAGATGATGTAACCTTGTTACTTGCCGATGATAACTGGGGAAATATTAGAAAGCTACCTAAGCTTAAAGATAGCACCAGAAGCGGTGGTTATGGGATCTATTATCACTTTGATTATGTTGGCGGTCCCAGAAGTTATAAATGGATAAATACCTCTCAAATTTCAAGAGTTTACGAGCAAATGTCGCTTGCTTACGCCTATCATGCACGGAAGGTTTGGATTGTTAATGTTGGTGATTTGAAGCCTATGGAATATCCCATTAGTTTCTTTTTAGATTATGCCTGGAACCCGGAAGCTATTAAAACTGAAGAGCTCAAGGTTTATCCTAAACAATGGGCAGCCGCTCAGTTTGGAGAAAAATATGCATCTGAAATTGGTGAATTGCTACAAAAATATACCACGTATAACAGCCGTAGAAAACCCGAATTACTATCTGAAAGAACATATAGTCTAACGCAGTTTAATGAAGCTGAAGAAATCCTAAATAAATTTAATGAGCTAGAAGAAAAAGCAGATGAAATTGCTGAAAAATTAGCTCCAAAATATCAATCAGCTTATTTTCAACTGGTGTTACATCCGGTAAAAGCTTCAGCAAATCTAAACAGGATGTATATCGCACTGGCTAAAAACAAGCTTTATGCGGAACAAGAGCGAAACACCACCAACACCTTTGCAGAAAATGTTTCAACGTATTTTGATAAAGATGAAGAATTAACTTCGGAATATAATAAAATTGAAGATGGCAAATGGAACAATATGATTTTTCAGCCTCATATTGGTTACTCATCCTGGAGTGATCCCAAGCAAAACATTAAACCGGAAACTATTAAAATAAAGATTCCCGAAGCTGCTAGTTTAGGTATTGCTATACCGAATAGCAAAAATTATTATCCAAAAAACATGAATCTTAGCTTACCAATATTCGATAAAAACAATACTGAATCTTATGTTGAAATTTTTAACCGCGGAAAGGAAAAATTAGAAGTCAAACTAAAGAAATTGCCTAAATGGCTAAAGGCTTCTAAAACTAAAGCTAAAATTGGTGAACAGGAGGGTATCGTTTTAGCATTAGTTCCTGAAAAATTACCGAAAAGAGGTACAAAAGATAGGTTTATTATAAAATCTGATGACGAAAAAGTAGAAATAGAAGTTTCCTATAAGCCCTTTACATTTATTCCTGAAGGTTTTGTGGCTAAAAACGGAATTATAAGCATTCCTGCAAATAAATTTGTACAAAACAAGGGCTGGGAAATAATTCCTGATTTAGGGCGAAGAGACATTGCATTAAGGCCAGAGAGCAGTTTTACTCAAGAAGCTTCTGAAAATGCAAGCCTAACTTATCAATTTTCGATTAAAGAAAACACTAAAGCAAAAATGAGTTTTTTAATCTCACCAAGCTTAGATTTCCTTGATAATGGCGGACTCAAATTTGCATACTCCATAGATGGTGGTGCGAT
Source organism: Zunongwangia endophytica (assembly GCF_030409505.1). Taxonomy (NCBI): domain Bacteria; kingdom Pseudomonadati; phylum Bacteroidota; class Flavobacteriia; order Flavobacteriales; family Flavobacteriaceae; genus Zunongwangia; species Zunongwangia endophytica. The sequence continues at coordinate 1,374,506 of NZ_JAUFPZ010000002.1, forward strand.
AAAAACTCTGAATTTAGTTAAGAATACTAAAGATCATTGGGGAATTTCAGTAAGTAATAATATCACTAAAGTTATTCAGGACCTGAGCTTAGAAAAAGGAGTGCATCAACTAAAGGTTTATGCAGTAGATCCAGGAGTTGTTTTACAGCAAATTATTATTGAAACCAATACATCGAATCCGCTAGGAACATATTTAGCGCCGAAAGAATAATTATACAATTATTTAATTTGATTAGAGCAAAAGGCCGGGGTATTGCCCGGCTTTTTGTTAATCCTATTTCTATCTAAAATAATTCTGCTTAAAACCATTGAATATCAAAAAGGAAATCCAGCGATAAGCAATTAAATTAGTCCTTGTTTAAGTGAAAACAACAATTGATAATTAAATGACTATTGATAAGGATTCCAAATTTAACGTATAGAAAAAACATTATAATAAACTTCCCCAAGATAAGCCTCCGAACATTTAATCTTCGTTACCGATTAAAGAGTTAAGAACCCAAGTATCAAATGTTTGAAATGATAAAAATTTCAATCACTACTATCATAGATAATCAAATTGATTTTCCAGATGCAGATCTCCATGTTATGATCGATAAATATTCTTTATACCTCTGAAATATCTCGATGAGTACGCGGCAAGAAATTATGAACTCCGTGAAAGATTTAAATTTACAGAACACAGGGATTCATCACGGCTTATATATGATTTATTTCTTCAGAAAAAGATCCGTCATACCTTATAGAAATAACCTCTTAAACCTAAAATGAAGGTGGGAGATCAATACCAGCATTAAGATAATTATTCTCTTTATAATAAAAATTAAATATCCAGCCTAATTCATAAAAGCCTTGGTTACCCTTAACTTGATTAAGGGCCTCACTCAAAAGTTAATGTCTTAAATATCATGTGAGATTCCGGATCAAGTCAGGAATGAAGAAAACAAACAAGAATTAAAGATTACGGATAATCAAATAAAAAAAAAGAGAGCTTTGGCTCTCTTTTATATTCATTCAACTAAACTCCGTCCTATTGATAACCAGGGTTCTGATAAGCATCTTTTTCAGCTTGTGTAAAATCAAGATTATCCAATTGACCACGAGGTATTGGTCGCAAATAATGATAGGGTTCAATATTTCTAGTTGTTACAGTTGGAGTATGATCTGTTGCAGCATCTCCTCCAATTTCGTAAGATCCGGCAATTTCGTTCCATTTTTGTGTACGCACAAGGTCATACCAACGATAGCCTTCACCAAAGTATTCTCGGGAACGTTCTGCCAAGATAAAATCGATATCTATAACATTAGGAGTTGCCGCTAACATAGCTTCGCTATTATCCTCTATGCGCTCTTCCTGTTCGCCATTATCATAACACCATTTTCCAGCACGTTCACGGATTACATTAATTAGATCGTAAGCACTATAACTTCCATTTGCACCTTTTACAGCCGCCTCTGCAGCCAAGAAATAAAATTCAGAATATTTAGCAATTGGAAAAGGACGCGTGATTGCACCATTAGGGGAACCTAAACCGCCACCGTTATCAGTACGGTACGTCCCTAATTTCCATAATCCAGGGTAAAATCTTCTATTAATTTCATCAGGATTTATAACATAATCTGATCTACCGGAAAGTTCTCCACCTCCAATTTCAGCGCCATTCACATAGACAACGCTAGAATTGTGCTCATCTAAAAATGATACCACCGCATCTCCAGGGGCTATTTCAATACCATTAGCTGCCGTTAAAGTTGGCTCAGTTGCGCCACCTTTATCCCAGTTGCCTCTATAACTAGTTACAAATGTAGCATCGTAACGAGAATCCAATTCTTTTTCTTCGAAAGTTTCTGTTAATACTCCAATAGGTGGAGCCATTCGTGTCCAAGGTCTTCCATAACTTTGAGCAGCCTCTCTTTGTACTGCAGAAACGCCATCTACACTTATACTTGTGTAATTAGGAGTTACCATCCAAACCGCAGTATTCGCACTTCCATCTGTACCACTATATCCTAAATCTGCACCATTGTACAATTGGCTATCTTCAGTACGATCTGCGTATAGCATCATTTCTTCATTACGGTCATTTGTCCCAACGTGTACCTGATAAAAACAATCTAATAATTTGTAAGGACCTGGATTCTCAATTCCTTCTACAGCTAAATCGTAGGCTTTTTGAAAATAGTAAGAGGCATCCTGTCCATCAGGATCTGTTCTCGCTGTTTCAGGATAAGTAGGAATATTATTAGGATTTTCCAACCACCACGCATAAGTTAAGTATGCTTTTGACAAAAACAGACGCGCAACATTCTTGGTTACTGCTCCAGTTAAACGAGGATTCTCAGGTAAATTGTCTACGGCTGTTTGCAAATCTGCCAAAATAGCTTTGGTATAAACTTCTGGTACTGTATTACGCGTAGAAACCCTGATGGCAGTGTTATTAAATGCTAATTCACCAGAACCTAAATCTAATGGGACACCACCATAATTTTGAACCAATAAAAAATAATTAAATGCTCTAAAAAATCTTGCTTCTGCAATCAGTGAATTATCAAGGCCAACAGCTTCAGCATTTTCTATGATTCCACTAGCTGTATTTATTGCAGGAAAAGCATTGTTCCATACTACACCAACGGAAAATCCACTTTCTGAACTTAGATTACCCTGCCCTGCAAGATCTAAATCGTAAAAGTTATTATTAGCACTTTGAGCGGGAACATATTCATCTGTACCCGTTTCTGTAAGATTTAAATAATATGCAAATCCAAAAACGTTTCGCATATTCTGGTACAGGTATGTTAGCCCTCCCTGAACACCTGTTTCTGTAGTAAAAAAATCTGGAGTAAAAACTCCTCTTGTCTCTTCTTTCAGTATATCTTCTGTACAAGATTTTAAACCGAATACCGTCACCATTGAAAATATGGCTATAGGTATAATTCTAAATTTTCTCATATTTTCTATTTAAAATGAAATGTTTAAACCTATCAAATAATTCCTTGTAGAAGGAGTGTTAGTTCCGATTGTAGGAATACCCCTAGAAATATTACTTGTATTCACAGCTGCATTTTGACGATTACCATTACCATCTACACCCGAATTTGTAATTTCTGGATCTAAACCAGACTCATCATGAAAAGGGGAAAAGAATACAAATGGATTTTGTGCAGAGGCATAGACGCGTAATCTTTGTAGTCCAATATTGGTAATAAAATCTTGTTCGAAATTATATCCCAAAGTAATTGATCGAACTTTCATATAAGAACCATCAAAATAACCTAAAGTACTAGCATATTTTTGATTATCACCGCTTTGAAGACCTCCCGGAGCAGGATATCTTGCGTCAGTATTTGTTGGTGTCCAGTAATCCACATCAACATTATTTTGCCTTCCAGTAAGTAAGTTAAGATAACTATTAGATGAATATAGTGTACTAACCAAAGTACCTCCGTGCTGGAAAGTCCCCACCACACTTAGATCGATATTGTTAAAAGCTAGGCGTGTGTTAAAACCACCTTGAAAATCTGGCGTAGGATCAATAATTACCCTATCGTCAGCTCCTATAGGTCTTACTGGAGATCCATCGTCATTATATTCCCCGGTATATCTTACCTTAATCATTCCAGGAGCACTATCCCCTGGCTCATATTGCTGTAAGTACTGAAAATCTGGATCAGACTCATTCCAAAGTCCTGCATATTCATAATCATAAATTACATTAACAGGAGAGCCAACAAACCAAAGGTTTCCTTCATCACGCTGTTGTCCGGAGGCCAATGAAGTAATTTCGTTTTGATTGCTGTAAAGGTTAATTCCGGCGTCCCATGTAAAACCATCCGGGTTATCTATTATAGTTCCGTTTAATGAAATTTCAAATCCTCTGTTCTCTGTTTCACCTATATTACCAGTTATACTACCTACACCTGTTGACGAAGGAAGTCCTTGTGCGTATAAAATATCATTGGTTTTAGTTACATAATATTCAACAGTACCAGATAAGCGATTATTAAACAGGCCGAAATCCAGACCATAGTTATAGGTCTGAGAAAATTCCCATCCTAGATTGGCATTAGGTACTTGATCAAAATAGTAACCAGTAGCAAATGAATTACCAAAGTTATAATTAACAGTACCTAGTCTACCCTGAACGGAATAAGGAGCTATTGCTTGGTTTGATGTCTCACCATAACCTGCACGTAATTTTAATTGATTTAACCAAGTTACATCGTACATAAAGCTCTCATTAGCTAAATTCCACCCAACTGACACTGCCGGATAAGTTACCCATTTATTACCTGGTGCCAACCTAGAGGAACCATCTGCACGTAAAGTCGCCGTCATCAAATAGCGATTATCGTATTGATACATTACTCTACCCATATAAGATAATAATCCGGTAGCAGAATATCCGGTTCCATAATTTGTTATATCTTCAGAAACTGCTGAATCTAAATTATACCATAAAGAAGACTCATCAGGGATATTTCTTGCAGTTAACCCAATGTTATCATACTCTGTATTTTGAGAAGAAAATAATCCTACAAAATTTACTTTGTGCTTTTCGGCAAATGTGCGATCATATCTTATTTGATTTTCAATAACATAGTCTCTTGTAATCGAACTATTATAACTTGCAGATGAAGGGTTTTGTTCATTATAGTTAAAAACACCCTGTCCTGTAAAGTTACCATCTCTGTCAGTTCTGAAATTTAGACCAAGATTAAGTCGATACTTTAATCCTTCAATCCAAGGTATTTTAACTTCAGCATAGAGGTTATTATAAGATCCATAATCTAACTGTTGGTTTTTTCTTCTATCTCCTATTCGGTTCACTTCATTCTCCGTAGGAATCCAAAGATTATCAGCTTCTGTTTGAAGTCTTATAGATTCCATGAAATTTCCATTTTCATCGTAAGGACTTAATAAAGGTGAAGCAGCCAATGCACCAAATACCCCTACTATACTACTACTCTTATTGAAATTCATAACTGAATTCAAACCAAATTTAAATAAAGAACCTACTTCCTGATCAACCTGCGCTCTTAATGAATATCTTTCGAAAGAATCTTCTGGTACAACCGATGTTTCTTTAAAATAACCCATCCCGACACTATAGGAGCCTTTTTTAGATCCCCCCTTAACACTAATATCGTGAGTTGTCTGAAGGCCTGTTCCGTATATAAGATCCTGCCAATCGGTATCATTAGCTAAATCTTCATCCCCTCCCAACCCATAAATAGGGTTGCCATCTCTATTGGGATGCGCTGCAACATCTGCGCGCAATTGTGTAAGTTGTGCTGCATTCATCATTGGATACTTAGCAAACACATCTTTTACCGCATAATAGGTATTGTATGAAAAAGTTGCCTTTTGCCCCTGTCTTCCTGATTTTGTGGTTATAAGAATAACCCCATTTGCTCCTCTTGATCCGTATATTGCTGTTGCAGAAGCATCTTTAAGTATATCAAGACTTTCGATATCGTTTGAGCTAATATCACTTAAACCTCCAGAAAAAGGAATACCATTAAGCACAATTAAAGGATCATTATTACCTGAAAGTGAACGTGTACCACGAATACGCACCTGTGGTGAAGCTCCAGGCCTTGTACTGTTGGTAGATATATTAACACCAGCAGCACGCCCTATAAGTGCCTCTTGAAAGTTTGCAGTCTTTACCTCAGTCAATTCTTCGCTTTTCAATGAAACCACCGATCCAGTAACAGACTCTCTACTTTGCGTTCCATATCCAACTACAACCACTTCGCTTAAAGCCTCGGTATCGTCCTGCATGGTTACATTAATTCGAGTTCTCCCGTTAACTGTAATATCCTGAGATTGATATCCCATAAAACTGTAACTAAGAGTTGCTTCTGGAGGAACATCATTCAGTGTATAATTTCCATCAAAATCTGTTGTGGTTCCCTGACTGGTCCCCAAAATAAAAACATTCACTCCTGGTAAAGGCACACCATTTGCATCTGAAATTTCTCCACTTACTGTAATATTTTGGGCATAGGCACCAGAAAATATCATCAAGAAAAGTAGAAGTGAAAATCTGGGATTCCTACCCAAACTTCTTACATAGTTAGTAATCTTTTCCTCCATATTAATAAATTTTAAATTAAAAGATTTAAATCATATTAGAATGATAAAATTTAATAGGTTAATTTTTCTATATGATAAATATATTGTAAAAAATTGAACTACGCAATCGGTTGCGTTAATTTGTAGTCAAAATAACTATTAGTTCTGTGCTCATAGCTTTGAAGCTTTCAAATTTAATGTTGATGTACTAAAATCAAAAGATGTGCTTTTTAGTGGTGGGAATATATAATCAAACAATACGAAAGTATTTTTTACTTTTCTTCTAAAAAAATCACTTTTGAAAAATAAATTAGAATTTTTAATACTTTACCTCAATACTAATTAACCTAATATTTTGATTAATCGGATGCTAATAAAAAGTTCAACGAAGGCTTCCCTATTTTTTATATAGTTTAAAAATGGAAGATTTACCTAGACACAGATAATTTCAATAGTTGAACAGTACGATTCAGGAATGAAAATCACTGATATCTAGAGAAAAGGGCATTATCACAGTAACCTTTTACAATTGGAAACTTAAGGTATAGTGAAATGGATGCACATCATCTTAATAATGCTAATTTATTCCAGAAAGAGAACCTCAAGTTTAGGCAGTTGTATGCAGACTGGAGTCTGGAATAGATATTGTTAAGAAAATCTTTAAGGACTAATAGCAAAATAGCTAGTTCAGGCTGAAGTGATTCATAAGACTACATGTATTCAAAAAGCCTGTATTATTCAGTTTGAGGCGGTCAATGGCAATACAAGTCTAAAGGAATGGTAACGTGGTAACTGACAAGCTCCTAGAGATGAGCGGAATCATCCCTTTAGACTATTACTATCACTGCTTACTTATAAAGAGCTTGATTTGAAACAGAAAACGGGTGTTTAGAATTTGTGGTTTATTAGAGGTGAGCATGAAGCAAGAGCCGTCGGAGGCTTCCAACTCGCATAAAAACACCATTAGATCTTTCCTGCCTAGGACGTGAGGAATATGGATTATGCCTGATAGTTTAACTTCAGGACGTAGGTTAAGGCTATTGAACATTATCGACGATAACAGCCGCCATTCTTTATGTACTGCTCATGAATTTTTAATGCCATCAATTTGTATAGTAGCATATTTAAAACAAACTATATAAGTAAATGGTAAAGTACATCAAAATATTTGTTCAGGTTTTTTAATATGCCAGGACAAATCCCTCCACAAGGTATTCATGAAAAGTTAATTGAAATAGCAAAAGTGAGATTATCCACCACGCAAGAAACGATAGGTGAGATAGCTTATCAGCTAGGATATACGCATCCTCAATCATTTTATGAATTACTTAAAAGAAAAGCAAAATAGTCCTCGCTGGTATTTAGTAAATCTTTTATATATCTAGAAGTATAATGCGGTGTGAACTTCAGCTTCTCAATATCATTGAATCCGCCAAATTTAAAAATTGATAACTTCATCGAGTGCATCATCCGCATCTCGGTGAATAAAATTGGCTTGATAATTCAAAGTAGTTTTTAAATCACTATGACGATAGAGCTTTTGTAACATTAATGGATGAATACGATCACCCGCTATATTACCGAAGCTATGTCTAGCGATGTGGTTAGATAAGTTTTTTTCAATTCCACATTCCTTGGCAATTTGTTTTAAGCATCTATTAAAGACCTTGGTAACACTTTTTGTTCTTATATAGATTTGTTCATCATCATTATTATCAGTATCTCTAAGGAACGGAAAGATATATCCTTTATTAAGTTTTTTCTCTTTTTTATAATGTTCTAAAATTTTTTTTGCCTTCGCGGGAATTTTAAGGCTGAGTGCTTTTTCATTTTTATTCATTATATAATAAAGTCGATTATCCTTAAAATCCGACCATTTTATTTTTACAACATCAGAAATACGAATCCCAGCAAAATAGAAAGAAAACAGCCATACATTATGAGTGTGCCAAATAGAACTATTTTCCTCCAATTTCAATCTTTCTATTTTTTCAATCTCTTCTGTGCTTAGTCCTATCTTATTACCAGAACCAATTCTAATTTTCTCCTTATCACCAGCAAAGGGATAAAACTTTCGCTCAATAATTCCTTCCTTAATAGCTAAATTGAAAAGAGTTCTAATTAAAATAAGTTGATTGGTAATAGTTCTGGTTTTTTGTCCTAAATAAGAATGACAAAATGTTTTATATTTATTAATGAAAACTTCATCAATATCCCGAAACGCTAGAGCCTTACTATTTCTAAAATAAGCTACACCATCTAACCAGTTATATTTGTTAAGTCTAGCCTCACTAATTCGGTGCAAGCGGCGCTCATTTATTGACTTAATAACGGCTGATTTATTTTTATTTCTTTTTAAATTTAAAAATTCCTCGAGGTTATAAAGAATAGATAATTCAGCCTTAGCGACGGAAAATGTTCCTCTTTCATATTTTTCCATTATACGCTCTGCAGCAAGTTCAAAAAAAGATTTCAGTCCGTAGGTTCCCTTTAGTTTTTGCTTTACCTGTTTCGCGCTAACCTGATCTTTAGATTCAAAAAATATGTCATTCACTTCGCTCAATTTCTTCATTAAGAAATTGTTTAGCTTTTGTGAATTTGGATGGCTTCTTTTCGCTTTTCCTGCTTTTTCATCCCAATCTTTTTCGAAAACATATTGGCCAATCCACTTATAATTAGTTTTGTAATTTTCAGTAATTCTCAATGCAAGAGGAATTCTGCCATCTTTTCTTATCTTATTTTTCCGTAAAACAATTTTTATATTATACATACTCAATTAATTAGAACTATATAAATATAATTAATTAGTTTAAAAAAGGGTACAGAATGGGTACAGAATAGGTACAGAATAATTTGATTTTAACACTATTTGAATGAAACTATAAAATATGTAATCAACTTATAATCATAGTATTTAATATATTTTAGGTGGTTTTATATAGCTATATGTATAGGTTCATAACCCGGAGGTCCCGAGTTCAAATCTCGGTCTCGCTACAAGAAAAAAAGGCTTTTCGAATTTTCGAAAAGCCTTTTTTAATTTGTCTAATATCTGCTCGCCCCGCCTTGCTTTGCCACTCTAAATTCTTCATTTCTATAAAATCCTTGCCATTTATTATCAGATCAATCTATAAGTGATATCTGAACATATAAGTCCTTATTGAATGATTGATGATGTAATTATTAAACAATCTCAGTTAAGCACGTTAAAACGATCGCAGGCTACACCTTTGCGATTTTATGGATATTTAAATACTTAAAAAGAAAACTTCCCAAATGGGAAAATCAACAAAGTATAAAACAACATTGTTTCGCAATGACACAATGAAAAATACTAACGAAAAAAAATAAGTGATTTTAAATTTTAGTCAAAAAGAGCCGACTTGATAGAATAACAAACTAATTCCTATCCTTCTTTTTGATAAAAGGAAAGCCTCCCTCAAAGAATAGTAGTAATATTAAAAATAAAGAGATTAAAGCTACAATAGAAACGATAATCTTAATAGTAATTAAAGACATAAATAGCCAAACATTAGAGTTTGATGGCGCGAATATATATAATTAAACAGAGCGGAAATTATTTAAGTCGAAAGATCACCATTAATATGCGGATAGTGTTATTAATTATCCCATATACGTTTTTAAAACGCTCAAATTACAAGAATCTCTTAAACGCCTTAAAGCATACTCTCTTATTTGTCTCACACGTTCTGGGGTAATTTTAAGATAATCACTCAGCTCTTTTAAACTTTTTGATGGAATACCTCCTAAACCATAAGTAAGAACGAGCACATTTTTTTCTCTGGGAGTAAGAATACTCAAAATTGTATCTATATCCTTTTCGAGTGAAGATTTTATAAGTTCATGGTCTGGATTTGGCTCATCATTAGAAGCCATGGTGCTATACATATTAAAGTTTTCACCATCTTTTAGAGGAGAATCCATAGAAAGATATCTACCTTTACTTTTAATACCAGTTTCTACATCTTTAATAGAAGTATCTAGATGCTTCGCAATTTCTGCGGAAGTAGCGGGTCTTTGTAAACCCTGTTCTAATTCAGCTTGGGCTCTATTAATTTTATTTATAGAACCAATTTTATTTAACGGAAGTCGAACAACTCTAGAATTTTCAGCAATCGCTTGTACAATTCCTTGTCGTATCCACCAAACTGCATAAGAAATGAATTTAAAACCTCTAGTTTCATCAAAGCGTTTTGCTGCTTTAATCAATCCTAAGTTGCCTTCATTAATAAGATCTGAAAGGTTTAATCCCTGATTTTGATATTGTTTTGCTACAGAGACAACAAAACGTAAATTGGAAGTTACTAGCTTATCCAGAGCAATTTGATCTCCGGACTTAATTTTTAGGCTAAGCTCAACCTCTTCTTCTGCTGAAATGAGATCCAGCTTATTAATATCCTGTAGATATTTATCAATACTTGCATCACTCCTATCGGTAATCTGTTTTATAATCTTTAGCTGCCTCATGATAATTTTTAAAATTTAATATCATGATCAAGACTTAAAACGTACAGGAAACATGCATTTTTATAAATAATTAAGACGGAAGTTGGAAGATCCAATTTCCGTCTTATAAATTGCTTAATCTAATACGTCTACAGAGGTTGCTTTAAAACCTTTAGGAGACATTTCTTTTTTGAAGCTTACTTTTACACGTTCAGATAATGGTTTTAGAACGTCTTTATTATGCACAAAAACGTTGTCACCAGATTCATCCTCCTTTATAAAACCAAAGCCTTTATCATCAAAGTAAGAGATTACAACTCCAGTTTTACGTGTTTCTACACGTTCTTCTCGGTCGTGATCAAGATTGATATCTTCCGCATTGATTTTGGTTTTTTTACGCTCATCCGGCGGAGTATCACTTAAATTTCCATTTTCATCTACATACGCAATCATATCTTCAAAGCTTTTACCCTTATCATTGTCCGTTTTGCGTTCTTCTCTTCGCTGTGCTTTCAGCTTTTTCTTTAATAACTTTTTCTTGGCATTTTGTTTTTTCGAAAAGGAGTCTCCCATACAATATAATTTGATTTATAATTTATTATTTTAGTTTTCAGTAATGTATTTACTGAAAAAAGTCGATATTTCGTTAGAATTAAAGCTTTTACAAAAAGCACGACTATTTGTGTACTTCTTATTAAATTGACTTCAGAGAATAATGAAAAGAATGAAGGTCAAATTTATCGTAAGTAACGAATCAAATGTTACTTAAAAAGCGAAAACTGAGGGTTTTAGTGAATTAAAATATTCAAAGAAAGCCAACAGAAAACAGTTGAAATATTGTACAAAGATACAATATAATATCGAGGATAGCCGTTTAAAATTCCTGTTTCTACCAACCTAATCTAAATCAGATGATTACCGCCAATTCATTTTATTGAAAAATTTTGAAGATTTACCTAAAAAAAGAAAAGGATGCAGTGCTAAACTTCATCCTCTGGCTAATTCTTTCTAAAAATTGAAATTAAAAAGGGGGTGTGACCATCATTTCAGAATTGCCCCCTCTTTTTCATATCAACTATTTACGACAAATATAAATTTAAAGAATATGATTCTAAATCATTCAATATTAACAAATTAATAATTATTTATTTCTAAATTATTAATTTGTTAATATTGAATGATCAAATACATCAAACAGCCTTTAGCCGTTCACTAGCGCTTTCTCTTTTTCAATTTTCCTAGCTAGCTTTAAAATTTGATTAATCGCTGCCGCAAATTATTCCTGTTATCTTCTACTGAATAAAAGAAAATTAGCAGAATAAAATATTTCCAAACTCAATATTTAAATTTTTTCACATTATGCATATAAGCTCTTAAATAAAAGTCAAATACTGAAATTAATATCTCCATACTTCAACAAATACCTAAATTCATTTAAAAATTGAAATCATATTGGTAATAATTTGGATACATTTTCGAATCAACCAATAAACTTCAAAGCTTTAAATCCTACGGTAAATGTTGGAAATCTCAGAAATAAATAAAGATTCTATTGAAACTGTTTTAGAAAATATTGAGAAAGAACAGGAAATTAATTGCTCATTGCCTGGTGGCGGCTTATTACATATTGAAAAAGAGCTGCCATATCTTATTATCTATCGGCATAAGGAGAACGATCCGGGTACTGCCAGATTAGTAATTAGCGAATCCTCCTACCTAATTATTGGCAATAGAGAATTTGAAAATTATCAAAATTTACTTTTTGCAATTTCAGATAAACTTTCTGCAACCTTTAAATCTTATATGCTTTTTGAGGTTTTCTCTGGAAAAGTAGACAGTACTACATTCTATATCAAAGGACCAGAGGACAAGCTACCTAATACGCTGCAAAAACTTAACGATGAGCTTAATGCCATCAATAAAGAATATAGCGGTATTTATCTAAAAGCTGAAATTCAAAATACACCTCATCGACAACCAGAGGGAGAACCTGACCTTTTAAGTGTTACCGAATTAAAAAAATGTGGTGCGTTAATTACAGGTTTAGAGGTACCTCCTATTTATCGCAATGATAACGGAGAATTGTATCCGGTGTTTTTCAGAAATTTTAAGGATTTTATTATAAAAGCAATACATAAATCTATTTTTGAGTATATAAGAATTCAGACTTCTGGTGGGGTTGCCAGTTATAATGCACTAGGAAGAAAGTATCTTAAACAAAAAGTTTTTGAAATCGATAAAAAGCTAGCCAGTGTAGAGCGAGCTTATCAATTTTTATGGCTTGTTTCTCCTTCTAATATTCAGGAAATTAAAAATACTTTTTTCGAATCTAATTTCGACAAAGTTTTAGATTATCACTATCGTTTACTTCCTATCGATCCCGACGTTTTAAAACGTAAACTTTATAATTTAAAGATCGAGGATATCGACGATCCTGCTATGTCATTTATCTTCCGCGAAAAAAGGGAAGAGCTGGATAAGCAAATTACCATGTTAACTGAACGTGGTTCCCGAAACTTCTTCTTCAGTAGCATACGTCTACATAGAGGAGTTGATAATGATTTATACGAGGCTGCCAGGGAAATTTTAGATCACCTTCAAGAAAAACATTCAGAAGAAGGGAATATAATCGACTCTAAAGGCTTTAGTAGTTTAGCAAGGCGAGAATTTGATTACTTCAGGAGCCAGGATCCTCATTTTAAATGTAAAGTGCATATCCGTAAAGATGTAAACGTAATGATGGTTTCCCATGGGGAGCTTTATATTCCGCATGATTATAAAATGAATGAAACCGAGGCAAAAGCACTTATTCAGCATGAAGTAGGAACACATGTACTTACCTATTTTAATGGGAGCCAACAACCTTTAGAACAACTAAGCATAGGACTGGCAGATTACGATCCTTTACAAGAAGGACTGGCAGTGATGGCAGAATATTTAGTAGGTGGATTAACGGGTAACCGACTACGCACACTTGCAGGTCGCGTAATTGCCGGGCATGCACTTGTACAAGGCGGTGATTTTCACAGCATATTCAAATTACTGAATTCAGAATATGGTTTTTCTGCTGAAAGAGCCTTTAATATTGTTTCTCGAATTATGCAGGGCGGCGGATTCTTAAAAGATATTATTTATCTGAAGGGATTAGTCGAATTAAGGGAATACCTGCAAAACGGCGGATTATATGAACCGCTACTTGCGGGAAAATTCTCTCTGAAGCATACCGAAATTATCGAAGAATTAACTGAACGTCGTGTCTTGAAATCTGGTGCTTTACGGCCTAGTTATTTAAGTGACGAAAATTTAACCAATAGACTCAACCTAATCAGAGATGGTTTACCCATCTCACAAATGACAACACTATGAAAATTTGTTTTGTATTAAACGATGTTGCTACAGAAACTTGTGGCACGTCTATGTTTTTAATTACAAAAGCGCATCAGAGAGGCCATGATGTTTTTGTAATGGGTGTAGGAGATTTTAATTTTCATCACGACAAACCAATAACGATATTGGCCACTTACGCGCCAAAATCTACAAATACCAAATCACCTAAGAAATATCTGGAAATCCTCCAGAGCTCTAAAGCGAAAACAAAGAAAATAAGCGCCAAAGATATTGATGTGCTTTTTATTAGAAACAATCCTACCGAAGAAAACGCTGCACGCGCTTGGGCAGAGCAAGCAGGTGTTGCTTTTGGACGAATGATTCAGCAAGAAGGCGTACTCGTTTTAAATGATGCCTATGCTCTTTCTCATGCGTTTATCGATAAGCTTTATTTTGAAGAATTACCGGCAGATATAAAACCCGATTCACTAATTACAAGAAATAAAGAAGACATTCTAAAATTTTGGGAAGATCATGATCGTAAAATGGTTTTAAAACCCTTAGAAGGTTCTGGTGGTGAAGATGTATATCTTATCGATGAGAACGAGAAAAACATCAATCAGATCATAGAACATCTTAGTAAAAGTGGATACATCATCGCACAAGAATTTCTACCTGCCGTTAAAGAGGGCGATGTGCGAATTTTACTTATGAATGGTCGAGTGATCGATCGTGATGGTAAAAAGGCTATTATTAGAAGAGTTAGTGGTGAGGGAGAATTCCGTAGTAATTTTAGACAAGGTGCCACAGCCGATAGTAGCGATCTTACCGATGCCATGAAAAGAATTGTTAGTTTAACTGCGCCAAAATTAATTAGAGACGGCTTGTTTTTCGTAGGCCTGGATGTGGTAAAAGATAAATTGATCGAAATTAATGTCTTAAGTCCCGGTGGATTAGATCACATGAGCGAAATAGGAATGCCCGATTTTACAGATGAAATTATCGAAGCCATCGAGCGAAAATTAGAATACAAAACAATGTATGATGGTAAGCTTTCTAATCGCGTATTAGCGACAATGGTATAAAAAAGATTGACTATGAATGATACCTTAGATAAAGAAATCCCTCGAATATTGGGAACATATAGCAGCGGAAATAAAGGTGCTTTGCTTTTTGTTTCTGCCGGAATTCATGGAAATGAGCCTAGCGGAGTTAAAGCCTTACTGAAAGTTTTTGAAGAACTAAAAAAAGCTAAACCTGAAATCAACGGAACTATTGTTGGTGTCTCCGGTAATAAAGTCGCACTAAATGAGAACAAGCGATATATCGACGAAGATCTTAATCGTGCCTGGACTGAAGAGAATATCGAAAATCACAATACTGAAACTCACGAACAAAAAGAAATGTGGGAAATTATTGAGGTGTTAGAACAGTACCCAGAATCAGATTTTACGAAGCGATATTTTTTAGATTGCCATACAACCTCAGCTGCAAGTGTACCTTATATTTCTGTGCAGGTAAAGAATGATAATGATGCCTGGGCGCATCGTTTCCCTACATACATTATTCGCGGTTTTAGTGATTTAGTTTATGGCTGTGTCGATCATTATTTAACCAGAATTGGGGTTACCGGATTTGTTTTTGAGGCAGGACAACATACTGCAAAAGAATCTGTAGAAAATCATGAAGGAATGATTTGGTTGGCATTAAAAGAAGCTTGCGATCTCGACTTAGAAAAGATACCCTCTTATCCAGAATGTGTTACAAGATTCTCAGAGAAAAACGCACCTGAACAAAAAACCTTCGAGATCAATCATAGATATGGATTGAAGGATGATGATGTTTTTAAAATGCAACCAGGCTATGAAAATTTTCAGAAAATTGAAAAAGGTGAATTACTTGCTATTAAGAACGGCGAAGAAGTTAAAAGTGAGTGGAACGCTAGAATTTTTATGCCATTATACCAGGCACAGGGAAATGATGGTTTCTTTGTTGTAGAAGAAGTTTAAATAGATCTAAAATCAAAAAAACCGGCAAATTGCCGGTTTTTTATTTTAATCAGTTTTCTTTTTACGTTTAGTTCTGCCGGTGATTGACCATAAAAGACCAATTCCCAATAGAATACCAACAAAAAAATAAACTTCAGTATTTCTCCAATAATAGGCTAATAACAATCCCAAAATAACAAAGATTATCCCTACTATTCTAACCTTGTTCATTTTTACCTTAATTTAAAAATTCAATACAAACAGGCGTAGGAACTGCCGTTGGATCTCCAAGAGCATCTAATTTACCCGTTGTTTCGTCTATCTTATAAGATTGGATGTCACCAGAATCCTGATTGGCGGCATACAAATAACTTCCATCTTCAGAAATAGCAAAATTACGTGGTGTTTTTCCATTCGTACTTTCAAAACCTATATGCTCTATTTTCCCATTTTCTTTATTGATCTTAAAAATAGCGATACTGTTATGACCGCGATTTGATGCATATAAATAATCGCCAGAAGGAGAAATATGAATATCGGCTCCGCTATTATCTTCAGTAAAATCTTCAGGAATACTGGAAACTGAATTTATTAAATTTAAGCCTCCATTTTTTTCAACCTTAAAAACGCTTATAGTGCTATTTAATTCGTTCATACTATAAGCGAATTTTTGATCTTTACTAAATGTAAAATGTCTTGGACCAGCGCCTTTAGTTAGACTAACCGATTCCATTTCATTCTTTTTAATCGTTTTGTCTTTAGCATCAAGATCGTAAATCCATATTTTATCTAAACCAAGATCGCAAATGTACACGTGCTTGTTATCTTCGGAAATAGATACGGAATGCGTATGTGATTTTTCTGAATTTGGCATATTTAGTTGCTGATGCTTCTCTAGACTTCCGTCCTGCTGAATGCGATACATTACCACTACTCCACCCATGTAATTAGAAACAAAAGCAAACTTATTTGTTTTATCTATCTCAATATGGCATGGTGCGTAAGCTTCCGTAGAAACTTTATCAACCTCGTACAAACTATCATTTTCTCTTACCTGAAAACTGTGTATAAATCCAGATGCGCCATCCTTATCTCCTAATTCACTTACAGCATACAGATATTTATTATCGCTGGTAAGCTTTACAAAAGATGGGTTTATAACTTCAGCCATTGTTTTGTCTAAGCTAATATTGCCTGTTTCGGGGTCTTGTTTTATTGTTAAAATACCATCAGCTTTGCCATCTACATGACCTTCTTTTTTGGTATACGTTCCTATGAATGCCGTATTTAAATTTGCGCTTTTTTCATTCATTTCAGAAATATTTTCTTCACTTTCCTTTTTTTCGTTTTTACAACTACTAAGTGACAGGCCGGCTATTACCACTGCAACAGCCAGTTTACGATTTATCATAATCTTCAATTTGTTTTCAATAAAATTTTAGCATTCTGGCTTAGAGCCATTTTTTCCGTTTAAAATAATAGAGCATCAATAAAAACACGATCACCATTACTCCCAAAAGCACAAAGTAACTATATTTCCATTGTAATTCGGGCATATATTCGAAATTCATTCCGTAGATCCCCGCGATAAATGTTAGCGGAATAAAAATCGAGGCCATGATGGTAAGCACCTTCATTACCTCGTTCATCTTGTTACTAATCGTGGTCATATACATATCCATCAAACTCCATATCATCTCTCGATAAATATCAATATTCTCTGAAATTTGCACAATATGATCTACAAGATCACGCAAATAATTACCGGTCTTTTCTTCTATTATTGGATGATCGATCTTTTCTAACCTCCCTAAGACTTCACGCAAAGGAAAAACCGCTCTTCTAATCCTAACAATTGCTCGTTTTAATTCCTGAATTTCCCTTACTAAATCTTCGTCCTGATCGTCAAGAAAAATCTGATCTTCAAAACCTTCGATCTTTTCACTAATATCTTCTATAACTATAAAATAATTATCGATTATAGCATCCAGCAAAGCAAAAAGCAGATAATCTGCTTTTCGGTTTCTAATTCGACCTTTCTTCTGCTCAATACGTTCACGAACGCCATCAAAAACGTCTCCGCCGGCTTCCTGAAAGGTGAGTACATAATCCTTACCTACAACCAAACTTATATGTTCGATCTCCAAAGTTCCGCCAGCATTATAATAGAGCATTTTAGCGACTATAAAAAGATAGTCCTGATATTCGTCAATTTTGGGACGCTGATTGGTGTTGGCAATATCTTCTAAAATTAGCGGATGCAGCTCGTAGTATTTCCCGAGTTTTTCTATTTCCTCGGTATTATTTAATCCATCGATATTTATCCATGTGATCTTGGATTCATCGACAAATTTTAAAGCATCCTGAGGATTTTTCGATCTAAAACGCTCATATTCTTCAGGATTATAATCAATTACGTCTAATAAAGTTTCTGTATGTTCTTTATTACCAACATAGGTGACCGTTCCTGGAATTTGATTTAAGGCTTTGCTAGACTTGGGCCTGCGAAGCGATAGTCGTTTCCTTTTCGTTTTCGACATAAGACTAATTTAGAAGCTAAATGTAATAATATTACTTAATTTGAACTTGATTTTTATTTTTGGCTTTTACGGCCTGCTTTCTTTTTTAACTTTGCAATATGGAGAAACAGCAGTTGCATAACACGCTTAAAGAATATTTTGGTTACGATAAATTTAGACCATTACAGGAAAATATTATCCAATCGATATTTGAGGGTAACGACAATCTGGTGATTATGCCTACCGGTGGTGGTAAATCTATTTGTTACCAGTTACCAGCAATTCTTTTACCTAAACTTACCATTGTTATTTCTCCCCTCATTGCTTTAATGAAAGATCAGGTCGATGGTCTAAAAGCAAATGGCATTGAAGCCGAATTTCTAAATAGTAGCCAGGATGCAGCAGATCAAGAAGTCATATTTCAGAAAATCGATAAAAACGAGCTGAAATTACTTTATATCGCTCCAGAAAGTTTGCAAGTTCTAGATCGATTTTTAACTGAAGAAACCATCAGTTTAATCGCAATCGACGAGGCGCATTGTATTTCTAGCTGGGGGCACGATTTTAGACCTGCTTATACTCAGCTTGGTTATTTAAAGAACAAATTTTCTAAAACACCAATTGTAGCGTTAACCGCCACCGCCGATAAAGCAACGCGACATGACATTTGCCAACAGCTTAATATTCCTAATGCTGAAAAGCATATTTCTTCTTTCGACCGTAAAAATTTAAGCCTCGAAGTTCGGCAGGGAATAAAACGTTTTGAGCAAATCGCCAAGTTCATTAAAAGCAGGCCGAATGAAAGCGGAATTATATATTGCCTTAGCCGAAAAAACACAGAAGAACTTTCCGAAAAACTTCAGAAGAAAGGATTAGACGCTAAAGCGTATCACGCAGGATTAAAACATGAACAGCGCGAAAGCATTCAGGATGATTTTATTAACGATAAAACTGAAATTATCTGTGCGACCATCGCTTTTGGGATGGGAATCGACAAATCGAACATACGCTGGGTAATTCATTATAACATGCCTAAAAACCTGGAAGGTTACTATCAGGAGATAGGGCGTGCCGGTCGTGATGGATTACCTTCTGCTACTTTATTGTTTCATAGTTATGCTGATGTTGTACAACTACAACGTTTTGCTGAAAACACTAAGAATAAAGATATCCAGATTGCTAAGTTAGACCGAATGAAGCAATATGCGGAAGCGCTTACCTGCCGCCGAAAAATATTGCTTAGCTATTTTGGCGAAATTAAGCAGGAAGATTGTGGTAATTGTGATATTTGTAAAAATCCGCCACAATTTTTTGATGCAACCGTCGCTTCACAAAAAGCACTATCCTGTATCTATAGATTGAAAGGTAAAGAACCGCTAACTACAGTGGTAGATGTTTTACGTGGTAGCCAAAACGAACAAACGCTATCTAAAAACTATAATACGCTAACGACCTATGGTGTTGGGCAAGATATTTCTTGGAATAACTGGCAGCAATATATTCTTCAGCTCATTAATTTAGGCTATGCTGAAATTGCTTTTCACCAAGGAAATGCGCTCAAATTGACCAAACATGCTAAAGAGGTGCTTTTTGAAGGTAAAAAGGTTCATTTAGCTAAAATACCAGATCGCAAGGTACAAACCTCAGCATCTTCACAAACTTCAGATCAGGTTACTTCGGAAAATTCACTTTTCGAAAAACTAAGACAACTTCGTCTAGAGATTGCCAGAGAAGAAGAAATTCCGGCCTATCTTATTTTCAATGATGCAACGTTGAAAGAAATGGAGCGCTCCCGGCCAATGACCGATGAGGAATTTATGCTGATTAATGGAGTTGGACGTAAGAAAATGCAGGAATATGGTTTCCGATTTATAAAAGAGATCATCGGTTTTTCAAAACAAAAACGAACTAGAAAAAAACAGAAAAAAGGCAAAACTTATAAAATTACGGGTGAATTATATGCTGAAGGAAAAACGCCGGAAGAAATTGCCAAAGAAAGAGAACTTTCTGAAATTACCATCATGTCGCATCTTCTAAAACTCTATGATGAAGGCGAAGATATCGATCTAAACCAATTTGTATCAAAATCTGATATGGAAGCTGTTCGAAAAGCCAAGAAAGAACTAGAAAATCCCGAGAAGCTAAAACCTTATTTCGAACATTTTGAAGAAGCTATTCCTTACAACAGTATTAAAATTGCACTCAAAATTATCGATAAAGAAGATTAATTTTTTCGCAATAATCAAAACAAAAGAATTCTTATTTTAGCACTATTAAAGTTTATACTTTTACGCTTCTAGACCAAAAAATGTAAATATGGATACAGCCTTGATATTAATTGATATTCAGAACGATTACTTCGAGAATGGGAAAATGGAACTTTCACAGCCCGAAGAAGCGAGTTTGAATGTTAAGAAAATTTTAGAGGAATTTAGAAAAGAAAAACTTCCTATTATTCATATTCAACACGAATCTTTGCGTTCTGATGCTTCTTTCTTTGTTCCAAAAACTGAAGGAGTAGAAATTCACGAAAATGTAAAACCTATAGACGGGGAAAAAATCATAATAAAACATTTTCCTAACAGTTTTATAGAAACTGAATTGCTAAAAACCTTAAAAGATAAAGGAATAAATAAATTGGTGATCTGCGGAATGATGACGCATATGTGCGTAGACGCAACCACCAGAGCTGCAAAAGACTTCGGATTTGATTGCACCGTTATTGCGGATGCTTGTGCTACCAAAGATTTGGAAATACATGGAGAACATGTAAAAGCTAACGAAGTTCAAAAATCTTTTCTTGCCGCATTAGACTACTTTTATTCAGACGTTTTAACAACTGAAAAATTTCTTAAAATTTGAAAAATTTTCTGCTAACAGGCTACAAAATTAATTAGGACAAATATCTTTTCTGCCTAATTATAATAGGCTTTAAAAATAACTATTTATTCGAAATGCAAATCGTTAAGGATAAGTCCGCTTGCGGGTGCGCTGTAATTCATTTGCAGTGCACTTCCCTCTTTTAGGCTTTCTTCAATATGTTGTAATGTAAATTCGCCGCGACCAAGTTGAATCATAGCGCCCATCATTAAACGAACCTGATGGCGTAAAAAGCCTTTACCGTGTACATGAAAAATATATGATTTCTCCGGAAAGAAATTTGCCGTATACAAGGTATTTTCTACAATTTCAGCTTTAATTATTTCACGCTCAAATGTGCTTTTCTCTGAAACCCGCACGCAATAATTTCTGAAGTTGTGCATGCCATTAAAAAGATGCGCACCTTTTTTCATCAATTCAATATCCATATCAAACTGAAAATTGGCCATAAACGGCGCACAAAAAGGATGATTTTTACTTCCGAAGGAAAATAAATACGCGTACTCCTTTACTTTAGAATGCTGAATAATATTGAATTTTGAGTCGACTTGTTCTATATCCGTCACTCGTATATCCTGCGGAAGATTTAGATTAAAAAGATCCAAAAACTCCTTTAGATCATCTAAAGGTTCTTCATCCAAAAAAAGTTCGAAAGCAGATCCGTTTGAAGAAACCATAGCGTCGGTACGACTACAACCCAAAATCTTATATTTCCCATCGGGCATTACATAACGCAGGGTTTTAGTGATTAAACCCTCTACTGTTTTAAGATTGGGCTGTTTTTGCCAACCATGTAAACGATAGCCTAAGTATTGAACTTTGATTAGGTAATAAAATCGGACTCTCTGCATTTCTGAATTTTGCTCAAAAATAACAGAGTTAAGCTGAATTCCCTAAACCGAAGTCAAGCTTATTTGAAATTCTTAATTAATGAGCAATTTTATAAGCTTGCAAAGCAATTTTAGAATCTGATAATAACCCAATATTTAATAGAGCAGAGCTCATTACAAACTGAACTTTATCTCCCTTCTCCAGTTCTATTAATGTATCAATGCTGGTTGAAGTAAGTGGTACTTGAGCTATGGAATTTAAACCTAATAAATCAGATCCTATTCCAACGTTAATAGCATCGAAATATTTTTCTTCCCATACACTATTGTTTTTTAAAACCGCAAGCCTCTTTCCTCCTAAAACGCTTAACTCTATACCAGATTCTAAGTGAATTACAAAGTGAATTCTATAAATACCAGATTTTGGTGCGGTATAAACTCCATTCTTAAGAAGTGATTGATTTCCTAATTTAGTGTCATCTTCGCCGGTTAAATCGATCTTAGACCATTTTCTATTTAAAATATTTAGCTGAAGTAACGACCAATTACCATCATTTACGGCTGAATATGCCGATGATGTAGATTCTTCGCGAAATTCTGTAATTGGGATTTGTTTAACTTCAGAATTTCCTTTTAAAGAATTATCAATCACAAGTATTGATATATTGCTTTTACCGCTAGAAATTGTATCTACCGAGCGAATAATTAAATTTCCATTAATGTCGAGTGTAGCTACTGGATCTTCAGTTCCTATACCTACCTGAGCAAGTAAGGGAAGATTTACTAATAGCAAAATAATAAAATAAAAGTGACGCATAGTGATTCAGATTAAATTAATAAATACCTGCATCATTTTTAAGATTTGGTCAAATTTCTGATATAACAATTTAACGATTTTTTTAGTATTTTTAAAATGAAAAGCCTTAAAAGGGATATAAAACAGAATAAATAGCATCAAAATAGCCGATTTTAGAATAAATTTGCAATGCTTCATTATTAAGTTAATACTAATCACGGTCTCTACGAGATATGTTATAAAATAAAGTTAAACTGTTATAATATTATGTTAACCCATCAATGAAACAGAGAAATTTGTCATCTAAAAATCAAATAGTTAGACTATATCTAGTAATAGAAACCTTTTAAATATTATTAAATGATAATTTTTCGTTTCTTTCAGTACAAAACTTCGACCAACCCTCATAACTGAAATTATCGAATTAAACGACGAAATACAGGGATTTAGCGCTACACCAAACCTGTTGGAAAGACATTCTCATGACTATGATTTAGAAGCTTTCGAACTGCCTAAAAGGACTTTTCAGCGGAAAGATTCAGTAAAGCTCAAAAACGAGATTGAGAAGATATTTGTTCTAGGCAAACGTGTTGAGCGTTTCTTCGAATTTCAGATTTCCAACTCAGCAAAATTTGAAGTTTTATTGAGCAATATTCAGATTATAGAAGATAAAAAAACCTTAGGCGAACTAGATTTTATTCTGAAGGAAAAAAATACTAATCAACATATCCATGTAGAACTAGTATATAAATTCTATGTGTATGATCCTTCTTTTAAGAATGAACTTTCCAGATGGATTGGCCCCAATCGCAAGGATTCTCTACTCGAGAAAATCGATAAACTGAAATCTAAGCAACTTCCGCTGCTTTATAAGAAAAAAACACAGGATATACTTAGTGGGAAGAATATAGCTACTAAAAATATCGTTCAGAAAGTGTGTTATAAAGCGAGTTTATTTGTTCCAAAGAAACTACTAGGCAGCACTTTCACTAAAATCAACAACGATTGCATCAAAGGATATTATATTACGTTTAATGAATTTGCTTCAAATGAATACGAAACAAATTATTTTTATAGCCCACAAAAACAGTTTTGGCCGGTAGATCCTATTAAAAATGAAACATGGTTTTCGTATCAGGAAATTCTTTCGCAGATAATTAAATTTATAGAAAATAAAAAAGCTCCTTTAGTCTGGATGAAGACAAATAAAGGAATAGAGCAGTTTTTTGTGGTCTGGTGGTAAATTTTCAGGAATTACTTACGCAGTACAGCTTTTGCTTGTACCTTTGCGTCCTAATTTTCCGAAATGAGTGACAAGCTTAAAGAAGCGATTAAGACATCCTATCTAAGTATAGCAGGAAATGGAGTACTCGCCGTTGTCAAATTTTTAGCAGGCTTCTTTGGAAACTCCTACGCACTTATTGCAGATGCTATAGAATCGACTGCAGATGTTTTCTCTTCTTTCTTAGTCCTTTTAGGTCTTAGATATGCCGCAAGACCTGCCGATGATAATCATCCTTATGGCCACGGGCGTGTAGAACCACTTGTAACTTTTGGTGTTGTTGGATTTCTAATCGTGTCGGCAACAGTTATCGCTTACGAAAGTATAGAAAACATAAGAACGCCGCATGAAGTCCCAGAACCTTACACCCTAATTATTTTAGCCATTATAATCATCATTAAAGAAACCTTTTATAGAATTGTTTCTAAAAAAAGTGATGAAACTAAAAGTACTTCCCTAAAAGCAGATGCTTGGCATCACCGTAGTGACGCTATTACTTCGCTAACCGCATTTATCGGGATAACCGTTGCGTTAATTATGGGGGATGGTTACGAAAGCGCAGACGATTGGGCTGCACTTCTGGCTTCAGGATTTATTTTATTTAACGCTTACCTTATTCTACGTCCTGCTCTGGGCGAAATTATGGACGAGCATATGTATGATGATCTTATCGAAGATATTAGAAAATTAGCTACAACTGTAACCGGAGTGTTGGATACTGAAAAGTGTTTTGTCCGCAAAACGGGAATGACGTTTCATGTGGATCTTCACATTAATGTTGACGCGCAAATAAGCGTAAAAGAAGGCCATGATATAGCACATGAAGTAAAAGATACCCTGGTAGCCGAACTTCCCGAAATTGCTGATGTTCTTATTCATGTAGAGCCATCACATTAAATTTTAATCTTTTATTCAAAATCGAATTCCCTTTTAATCATAAACAAAGCTGATCTAACCGGGATTATTTTTCTTATAAAACTTTACCTTTGCATAAAATCAAATGAATGGACAATAATCTTGCGGTACTTATAGATGGTGACAATATTCCCTCGGCGTACGTCAAAGAAATGATGGAAGAAATTGCGAAACATGGGAATCCTACTATAAAACGTATTTATGGCGATTGGACAAATCCGCACCTTTCTAAATGGAAATCTGTTCTTCTTGAAAACGCAGTTAGCCCAATACAACAATATGGCTATACGCAAGGTAAAAATGCAACCGATTCTGCCATGATTATCGATGCCATGGATATTTTATATTCCAACAAAGTCGATGGTTTTTGCTTAGTAAGTAGTGATAGTGATTTTACGCGCCTTGCAACCCGATTAAGAGAAGCCGGTAAGCGAGTTATAGGTATTGGAGAAAAAAAGACGCCAGATCCTTTTATAGTGGCCTGCGATCGGTTCATATATCTGGAGATTCTTAAAAATAAGGATAAGGAAGAAGAACAACCGGAAGCAGTAAAAGGAAAGCAGAACAAAAAATCGAATGTAGATCGTCTAACACCACGTGTAATTAAATATATCGCCAATACTATATCTGATGTTGCAGATGA
This sequence comes from Zunongwangia endophytica, assembly GCF_030409505.1. Taxonomy (NCBI): domain Bacteria; kingdom Pseudomonadati; phylum Bacteroidota; class Flavobacteriia; order Flavobacteriales; family Flavobacteriaceae; genus Zunongwangia; species Zunongwangia endophytica. The sequence goes on from NZ_JAUFPZ010000002.1 coordinate 1,400,232, forward strand.
TGATGGTTGGGCATTTATGGGCGACGTAGGAAGTTTGCTACAGAAAAAACAACCTAATTTCGATTCTCGTAACTATGGCTATCAAAAGCTTACGCCAATGATTGCTTCTATTGATAAGTTTGAAATTGAATCTCGCGAGAATAATAACAACAGTAAATTCAAGCTCATATTCGTTAGAAATAAAGAGTAATTTTTATTGGCTTCGCTAAAGGGTTTAATCCTTCAAGGCTTGCCTATAATAAATTGAAAATTCGTTTCCGACCAATGCCTCATCGCATTGCCCTGAGATTGTATATTTAAAACTGAATCAACCTACTAACTCATATGTTAGTTAAAATATACAGTAAAAAAGGAGGCCTTACGGTTTCCTTTTTTTAATTTTAATAAAAAAACTATGCGAAGTATAAAGAAAATTCATCAGGCAGAATGGCGTCCTATAGGAAATCTAGTTACTTATTCTCCCATTCCAACGGCAAGCCTACAGATGATCGATCCTTTTATTTTCCTGAATCATCATGGTTCACAGGTTTATCCTGAAAATAATAACGGCTTGCCATTTGGCCCACATCCACATCGTGGGATGGAAACCGTGACTTTTATATTAGATGGCGATATTGCACACAAAGATTCTGGCGGACATAAGAGTGTTATCGAAAGCGGCGGCGTACAGTGGATGACGGCTGGTAGCGGACTTATACATGCGGAAGTTTCTTCGGAAGAGTTTAAGAAAAAAGGTGGTGATCTTGAAATTTTGCAACTTTGGGTAAATCTACCCGCAAAACATAAAATGGAAGAACCTAAATATATAGGTTTACAGAAAGATGATATTCCTGTTGCAATTACCGATGATAAAAAAGTAAAAGCTCAGGTCGTATCGGGTGAATTTCTAGGAATTAAAGGCGCTTTTGATACTTATACCGATATAAACCTTTCTACTGTATTTTTTGAAGCAAATTCTAAATTAGATATTGATATTCCTACTTCTCAGAATATATTCTTTTACGTGATTAAAGGAAGTCTAGAAGTAAACGAAAAAGCAATACAGGAAAGACATTTAGCGGAGTTTAATAATGATGATGAAAAACTTCAAATCTCAGCTTCAGAAAAAAGTATTTTGTTATTTGGCTTTGCCACTCCTTTTGAAGAACCGGTAGTTGCTCGTGGTCCTTTTGTAATGAATAGCATGCAAGAAATCGACGAAGCTTATCAGGACTTCCAGGAAGGAAAAATGGGAAGGTGGACTGAATAAAAAATTCAGCCATTCTCACTAAAATAGAAAAACCGCTGTATTGGCGGTTTTTTTATTTATTTCAAATTATGATGATATTTTAGGTTAAGTATTTATGGACTGCACAAACAACAATAAATTACCAGATACAAATGAAACTTTGGCAACATCTTCAGTAATGGTATTACGAGTTCCTATTCTATCTGTAATGGCTAAATCTTCGTTAGTTAAAGGATATTTTACACCTTCAGAATAAATATTCTTAGCTTCAGAAAAAGGAAAAAGAGAAATTATTTCATCTTTAAATCCGCATATTTCAGTTGATTTTTCAGCAAAAAAATAACAGCCAAAATCATCAAAACATCGAATATTAATTTCATTATAATGGTGGATCATCGAATTAAGATTCCCTAAAAAATGATCTTGTTCTAGCCCACTGCAACCATAAACGGCAACACTTTTAAATCCTTCGTTGATTATAATTCGTAACGCTTTTTCGAAATCTGTAGCGTTTTGGTCTGGAGTTTCTATCACATCGACCGATGCCGCTATTCTATTTCTTTTCACAGAATCAAAATCGCCGGAAACTACATCTGGCTGAATATTTAAGTCTGAAAGCTTAGCATACGCACCATCGGTACAATAAATCTTTTTAAAACGATCTAAAACAGGAATTTCCTTTGGAAACTGCCCGTTTATAAACAAAACAACTTCAGCTTCAGTTTTATATGTAGCCCTATCTAGCTTCATCTAGTGACGTTCTTCTAAAACTTTAGAAATATCCTTTAGTCCGTAACCTTTTGCTTTCAGAAGAATTAAATAATGAAATAGTAGATCGGCACTTTCATTTAGGAAAAGATCTTCATCATTATCCTTTGCTTCAATAACCACTTCAACAGCTTCTTCTCCTACTTTCTGAGCGATTTTATTCATTCCTTTATCAAAAAGAGAAACTACATACGAGTTTTTATCTTCTCGTAATTCAGGCTCAACTTCGCTCATCTTTTTACGGTGAGCAATAATTCCTTCTAATTCTGATAAAAATCCAAATGATGCTTCATTTTCTTCTGCCCAACACGTATCTGTACCTTTGTGGCAAGTTGGTCCCTGCGGATGCACCATTATTAATAGCGAATCATTATCGCAGTCATTTTTAATAGAAACAAGGCTTAAAAAATTTCCGCTTTCTTCACCCTTAGTCCATAAACGTTTTTTACTACGGCTATAAAAAGTAACTTTCTTTGTTTCGTTGGTTTTTAAATAAGCTTCCTCATTCATATACCCCAACATCAACACTTTTCTTGTTGTTGCATCTTGAATAATTGCTGGCACTAATCCATCGTTATTCTTATCAAAATCGATATTCATCTTTTTAATTTTAAATTCTTACTGGAATTCCCTGATCTGCCAATTCTTTTTTAAGATCTGGAATTTCTATTTCTTTAAAATGAAAAACACTAGCAGCAAGTGCTGCATCTGCTTTTCCTTCTTGAAATGCATCTACAAAATGCTGAATATTCCCTGCTCCTCCGGAAGCAATAATGGGTATATTTAAATCTTCAGACAATTTTGCCAATGCAATATTAGCAAAACCATTCTTTGTACCGTCGTTATTCATAGACGTAAATAAAATTTCTCCTGCTCCTCGCTCTTCAACTTCTTTAGCCCATTCAAATAAATCGAGTTCAGTAGGTACTTTGCCTCCAACTAAATGGACAATCCATTTCCCGCTTACCTGCTTTGCATCTATGGCTACAGTAATACACTGGGCGCCAAATTTTCTAGAAAGCTCGTTAATTAAGTCTGGATTTTTTACTGCGGAAGAATTAATTGAAACCTTATCGGCTCCATTCTTCAGTAAAATATCTACATCTTCAATAGAAGAAATACCGCCACCTACGGTGAACGGAATATTTACTTTTTCAGCAACTCTTAATACCAGATTAGCTAAAGTTTTTCGGCGTTCTTCTGTTGCTGAAATATCAAGAAAAACCAATTCATCTGCACCAGTTTCAGCATATTTTGCCGCCAATTCTACAGGATCTCCAGCATCCCTTAGATCAACAAAATTGACTCCTTTTACGGTTCTTCCTGCCTTTATATCTAAACAGGGTATAATTCTTTTTGTTAGCATTGTTTTAGTTTACGGTTTTTTAGCTTACAGCAGTCAGCTTTTAGCCTTCAGCTATTTTTCAATAATTTGTCATTTCGAACGTAATGAAATGAAGTCGAGAAATCTTAGAGCAACTATTTACAATTCAACATAAATCTAGATTAACACCTTCAGATTTCCACATCACCAAATTGGCACATTCTCAAACTAAAAATTTTTAGATTTTTGAAGAGATCTCTCCGCCTCGGTCGAGATGACAACACCTAAAATTAGGGATCATTTCTCAGCATTTTCATTTAAAATTCAAAATAAATACGAATTTCTTCAAAATATCATATCATCAAATCGACACATTTTCAAATTTTTCTAACTTATAATAGCGCAACGATCCAAAATCTAATCTACCGTCCGTCATTTAAAATATAAGTCTCTAATTGTTTTAGTTGAATTCGGCCTTCGTAAATGGCTTTTCCTATTATTGTTCCTTCGCATCCTAGTTCGGCTAATTCTAATAATTCATCGAACTTAGAAATTCCTCCGGAAGCGATTAATTTCAAGTCTGGATTTTCTTCTAAAATTCGTTCATACAATTCGAAAGCTGGACCTTGTAACATTCCATCTTTTGAAATATCGGTACAGATTACATAAGAAACGCCGTTTTTATGATATTCTTTAATAAAAGGAAGTAATTCTAGATCAGATTCTTCCTGCCAGCCGCTTACCGCTACTTTTTCGTTATTAGCATCTGCTCCTAAAATAATTTTTGTTGAGCCAAATTTCTGAAGCCAGCTATTAAAAATCTCAGGATCTTTTACAGCGATACTTCCGCCTGTAATTTGCTTTGCGCCACATTCAAAAGCAATTTCTAAATCCTTATCAGTTTTTAGTCCGCCACCAAAATCAACACTAAGATTGGTTTTACTGGCAATAGCTTCTAATATTTTATGGTTTACAATATGTTTAGATTTTGCACCATCGAGATCTACTAAATGCAGGTGCTGAATCCCATGATCTTCGAAGGATTTTGCAACCTCAAGCGGATTCTCATTATATATTTTTTTGGTGTTATAATCACCTTTAGAAAGTCGTACACACTTTCCGTCAATAATATCTATAGCTGGGATTAAACGCATTTTCTTAGTTTCTGTTTTTTAGCTGTCAGCTTTTAGTAATCAGCGTTTAGCTTTTAATTCAAAATTCAGCATTCAGAATTTTGAATCATTACTCACTTATCTTTTATCTCTATTCTAACTTCTAAAGCGAAGCGATCTATTTTCTATATACTAACTCTCTAATTTTAAAAAGTTTTCCAAAATTCGCTCTCCGGCTTTACTGCTTTTTTCCGGATGAAATTGAACGCCGTAAAAATTATTCTTCTTTATAGCTGATGTATATTCGACTCCATATTCCGTAGAACAAATTGTTTCTTCGCATTCTTTCACATAAAAACTGTGCACTAAATACACATATTCTTTTTCCTGAATACCTTTAAATAATTCAGATTTCAGATCGTAGATCTGATTCCAGCCAATTTGCGGTACTTTAACTGAAGTATTAAATTTAACCACTTTAGCATCGAAAATCGATAATCCAGTCGTATCTCCTTCTTCGCAGTACTCGCACATTAACTGCATTCCCAGACAAATTCCTAGGACCGGTTGAGTAAGTTGCGGAATCACTTTATCAAGTCCGGTAGACTTCAGCATTTTCATAGCGCTACTCGCCTCGCCTACTCCAGGGAAAATCACCTTATCTGCGGCTTTAATTTCTTCAGCCTTATCGGTTAAAACAGCATCAAATCCCAAACGTTTCACTGCAAACTTGATACTTTGAATATTGCCTGCGCCGTAATCTATAATCGCTATTTTCATGTCTATAGTCGTTAGTAATTAGAATTAACTATTGAGCTTTGCATACTGATTACTCAATACATTGCTTAATTCTTCTAAAGCATTCCTTTGGTTGAAGGAAGGATCATTTTTTCGGTATCTCTTTTTACGGCCATTTTAATCGCTTTTGCAAAAGCTTTAAAGATAGCTTCTATTTTGTGATGCTCATTAGTTCCCTCTGCTTTTACATTTAGGTTTGCTTTTGCTCCATCGGTAAAAGATTTAAAGAAATGATAAAACATTTCCGTTGGCATTTTACCAACCATTTCTCGTTTAAAATCGGCTTCCCAAACTAACCAGTTTCTTCCACCAAAATCGATAGCTACCTGAGCTAAACAATCGTCCATGGGCAAACAAAATCCGTATCGTTCGATACCTAATTTATTACCCAGTGCTTTTGCATAAACTTCTCCTAAAGCAATCGCGGTATCTTCAATGGTGTGATGTTCATCGACCTCTAAATCGCCATTTACTTTAACTTCTAGATCCATTTGGCCGTGGCGTGCAATTTGATCGAGCATATGATCAAAAAATGCAATTCCGGTAGCTATTTCAGATTTTCCGGTTCCATCTAGATTCAGCTTAATTTTAATATCAGTTTCGTTAGTTTTTCTCGCAATTTCAGCCGTACGATCTTTCAGTTTTAAAAATTCGTAAATAGCTTTCCAACTAGACGTTTTTAATGCAATCGTATCATCAAGTTTAGAAACATCGTTTTTCAATTCATCTGTTGCTAAATCTTCATGCGTATCTATAAAAATTCCTTTTCCGCCGAAATTATTAGCAAATTCAATATCCGTCATCCGATCGCCAATCATCATGGAGTTTGCCATATCGTAAGCTTCGGAATTCAAATATTTTCTTTCTAACAAACCAGTGTTCGGTTTTCTGGTAGCCTGATTATCTTTAGCAAACGTACGATCGATTAAAATATCACTGAATTTCACACCCTCATTTTCGAAAGTCTTCACCACAAAATTCTGAATTGGCCAAAATTGCTCTTCGGGATAAACCTCGGTCCCCAAACCATCTTGATTTGTAACCATTACCAATTCGTAATCTAACTCTTTCGCGATTTTGGATAAATAAAATAAAGCTTCCGGATAAAACTCCAATTTCTCTAATTTATCTACCTGATAATCTTCAGGTTCTAGAATAATCGTACCATCACGGTCTATAAATAATACTTTTTGCATTTTGGTTAGTTTAAACTCTTTAAAGCAGCTATTAATTTTTGATTTTCCTCTGTGGTTCCTACGGTTAAACGCAGGGTATTTTCACAAAGTGGTTGTGTAGTTCTATTTCTAATTACAATTCCCTTTTCGATAAGCTGGTGGTATCTTGAAGTTGCATCGTCTACCTTCACTAAGACAAAATTAGCGTCTGTAGGGTATATTTTTTCTACAAATGTTACTTCTTGCAATACCTCTACGAGTTCTTTACGACCTTTTAAAATATCGGCGACTTCACTGCTTACAACATCTACATCTAAAATACGATTTAAAGCACGTTGTTGTGTTAATTCGTTTACATTATAAGGTGGCTTAATTTTCTTTAAAATCTCGATAATCTCTTCTGAAGCCCAGCAGATTCCCAAGCGGATTCCGGCCATTCCATAAGCTTTAGAAAGTGTTTGTGTAATGACCAAATTGGGATATTGCTGAAGCCGACTTAACCAACTTTCTTTTCCTGAAAAATCGATATAAGCCTCGTCGATAATGACTAATCCTTTGAATTTTTGAAGTAATTCTATTACTTTTTCTTCGGAAAAGGTATTACCCGTTGGATTATTAGGTGAACAAAGAAATAAAAGCTTCGAATTTTCATCTATTTTCGATAAAATCTCTGAAATGTTTGGTTCGAAATCCTGAGAAAGTAACACCTCTCTATTTTCGATATTATTGATTTCAGCAAGTACTTTATACATTCCGTAAGTTGGCGGAAGTGAGATTACATTATCTTTTCCCGGTTCACAAAACGCCCTAAATAATAAATCTAAAACCTCGTCGCTCCCATTACCCAACAAAATTTGTTCTGGCTGAACTTCTTTGATTTTTGCCAGTTCGTCTTTCAGATTTCGTTGATGTGGATCGGGATAACGATTTACATCGGTTTGATAAGGATTTTCATTCGCATCCAGAAAAACCATCTCGGTTCCCGTAGCTTTATATTCATCGCGAGCCGAAGAATAAGGCTTTAATTTCTTTACGTTTTCGCGAACAAGGTCTTGTATGTTTATTTTAGTGGGCATTTATGTTTAGCTTTTGCGATTAGCTGTTGGTTTTATTTTTTGAATCTTCTTTTCATCGTCCAAAACTTAATCAAATCTGATCGTCATACTCACTCTAGATGAGATACTGAATTAAGTTCAGCATTACTAGAACCTTTTTTCGTCATCCCGGACTTGATCCGGGATCTCATCGTCTTTTTCTCACTCAAATGAGATGCTGAAACGGTTTCAGCATGTCGTCTCGTTTTCAAAATTAATAGTCTAATGTTTCAATTTTTGGATTTAAACCTTTAATAAGCTCTAATTTCCATTCCTTCTTCCAATTCTTAATTTGTTTTTCTCTAGCAATTGCCTGTTCAATTTCCGAAAATTCTTCAAAATAGATTAAATCTTTTATTTGATATTTAGAAGTAAAATTACTTCCATTTCCGCTGTGATGTTCTGCTATTCTTTTCTTCAAATCATTTGTAACACCCGTGTAGAAAACAGTACGATATCTATTTGTCAGAATGTATACAAATGAACTTTTCATTTTAATTTAAATTTCGCTCTATAATATCTTCAATTCACCCTTAAAAGCTGAGTGAGATGCTGAATCAAGTTCAGCATGACGCAACCTATTTTTTAATTCCGGACTTGAATCAATCTTATTAAAAGTTCAGTATAACAAACGATCTTCGTCATCCCGGACTTGATGCGGGATCTCATTCTCATTTTCATAATCTCAGATAAATTCAACATTTAGAATCAAAAATAATTCTTCTTGTATCTTATTTCTTTAGTCTTTAATCTCTCTTCTCAAAACGTATCGCTCTAAAAACTCATCATTGCATTAATCAAGATCTTTCAAACGTAGCGTAACCGCATTTTTATGAGCTTGTAATCCTTCAGCTTCGGCCATTAACTCGATAGCGGGACCAATACCTTTTATTCCTTCTTCTGAAATTTGCTGAAACGTCATACTTTTCATAAAACTATCCAGATTTACGCCACTATATTGTTTTGCATATCCGTTTGTTGGTAAGGTATGATTAGTTCCTGAAGCATAATCTCCGGCACTTTCAGGAGTATAATTTCCAATAAAAACAGATCCTGCATTTAAGATTCCATCTATATAAAAATTGTTATTTCCTGTTGAAATTATAAAATGTTCAGGACCATATTCATTTATTAATTCGAGTGCAATTTCATCATTTTCAACCTGAATTAATTTTGAATTTTCTATCGCCTTTGCTGCAATAGCTTTTCTTGGTAATTTTTCAAGTTGAATTTCCACTTCATTTTCTACTTCATCTAAAAGTGCTTTTGAAGTTGAAACCAAAATTACCTGACTATCGGTGCCATGTTCAGCCTGACTTAACAGATCTGAAGCCACATAAGCTGGATTTGCCGAATCGTCTGCGACAACTAACAATTCTGATGGACCTGCCGGCATATCGATCGAAACATTATGCCGAGTTGCTAACTGCTTAGCAACGGTTACAAACTGATTTCCGGGACCAAATATTTTATATACTTTAGGAATCGTTTCTGTTCCAAAAGTTAAGGCTGCTATCGCTTGGATTCCGCCAATCTTATTGATTTTTGTTACTCCGCATAAATTAGCAGTGTATAAAATCGCGGGATGTACTTTTCCTTCTTTATTAGGAGGCGTACAGAGCACAATTTCTTTACACCCTGCAATTGCTGCCGGTACCGCCAACATCAATATTGTTGAAAATAATGGCGCACTTCCACCGGGAATATATAATCCGACTTTTTGAATCGGTCTTTTTTCCTGCCAGCATTTCACACCACTTGTAGTTTCAACCTCAATCTTTTCGGTTTTTTGAGCGGTATGAAATTTTTCAATATTTTTTTTCGCCAATAGAATAGCCGACTTCAATTCTTCTGAAATCTCAGATTCAGCAGTTGCAATTTCTTCTGAAGTTGCTAAGGTGTTTTCCAGTTTAATACCATCAAACATATCTGTGTATTTAGCCACCGCTGCATCTCCTTTGGCTTTTACTTCAGCAAATATTTGATTTACCGTATCTTCAATATCATCTACCGTTTTGGTTGGTCGCTTTAAAACCACTTCCCATTCCGATTTTGAAGGTTTATATATTTTGTTCATTTTTTTTCAGTTTACAGTTAACTGTTTACGGTTTACGATTTTTAACTTTTAGCTTTAAATTCATGATATTATTACTTGCGTAGTGAAACGAAGTCGAGAAATCTAATCATAAATAATTCTTTGTTTCAAATTTAAAATCTACTATTATGTTTCAATATCTGACTCTTTCTTTTTTCCATTGCCGAAAAAAGAAACAAAAAAGTCTAGGCTTACGAAACTTGATCTAAATTCTTCATTCCGAAGCTAAATTTTAGGAACTCGCTACGCTCAAACAGCCTAAAATTTCAACGCTTACTTCACTTCGAATTTAACGATCAACTTTCGATAGGCCAGTTTTCAAATTTCAAATAACAATTATCAACTATTAATGTTCAGTTTTTAATTCAATATTTAGCATGCAAAGTAAATCCTGATTCTTATTTCTCTAGTCTATATTCTAAGCTCTAAAAGCGAAGCGATCTAACATCTAAATTTACAACACCATTTTCTCAATCGGCACCACAAGTAATCCTTCGGCACCTAATTGCTTTAACTCGTCGATTACTTCCCAAAAACGTTCTTCGTTTATTACGGTGTGAATTGAACTCCATCCTTTTTCAGCTAAAGGTAAAACCGTTGGAGAGCGCATTCCTGGTAATAAATTGATGATCTCATCTAACTTATCATTCGGCGCATTTAGCAATATATATTTTGAAGTTCGTGCATTTAAAACCGACTTCAATCGAAACTGTAATTTATCTAATATTGCCTGGCGAGCCTCAGAAATGTTTGGAGAAATGGCTAATATCGCTTCACTTTTCAACATTACTTCAGCTTCTTTCAAATTGTTTTTGAAAAGCGTACTTCCGCTGGAAACAATATCACAAATAGCATCGGCTAAACCAATATTAGGAGCGATTTCTACCGAACCATTGATTATATGTAAATCTGCTGAAATTCCTTTTTCAGCTAAATAGTCTTTAACCGTATTTGGATAACTGGTCGCAATTTTTTTACCCTCTAAATCCTGAATCCCATTATATTTTACTGATTTTGGAACAGCTAAAGAAACACGGCATTTAGAAAAGCCTAGTTTTTCTCCTCGAATAATATCTTTACCTTTCTCAATAAGTACATTTTCACCCAAAATAGCGACATCTACCACACCGTCTCGAAGATATTGAGGGATATCACCATTTCTTAAATAAAGTACTTCTACAGGGAAATTTCGAGCAGAAGCTTTTAATTGTTCCTTCCCATTATCAATAGAAATTCCGGCATCTTTTAAGATCTTAAGAGAATCTTCGTTTAGTCGGCCAGATTTTTGAATCGCAATTCTTAATTTTTCTTCTTTCATCAGAAAAAGTATTTATTTTTTACTTTCAGTTTTTAATTTTGGGCAAAAAAAAACCCGTTTGAATAGCTCAAACGGGTTTCTAAATATGCTTAACATTACCACATATCAAATTTACCTCGCGTGAGCGCAGTAGTAAAAATGATGATGATGTAATTGTATTGTTCTCATTGTTAAAGCAAATCTAAGTATTAATTTTAAAATTCAAAATCAAAAATTAAACTTTTTGAGATTTATTTTAATTATTTCCTAATATTAGCGGTAATCCATTTTCTCCAGATCCAATAATCACAGTTTTTGCATTACCTGATTTTGAAAGTTCTAACGTTGCCTGGATACCTTTTTCCTGTAAAATCTTATCGGTTAAAGATTCACTTAAAATGCGGTTTGCACGTGCTTTACCTTCAGCATCGATTCGTTGACGCTCTGCTTCCTGCTCAGCTTTAGTTAATCGATACTCATATTCTAAAGATTCTTGCTCTTGTCTTAATTTACGCTCGATAGCATCTTTAATTGTTGATGGTAAAGCTACATCACGTACTAAAACTTCATTTACCTGAACATACTGTTCTCTTAGTAATATCTGAGTTTCTTCTAAAATTTCTTCCTGAATAGCTTCTCGCTTACTAGAATATAGTTGCTCTGGATTATAACGACCAACAACCGCTCTGGTAGCAGATCGTAATGCAGGTTTTAATAAACGCTCGATATAAGCTTCACTCTTTTCCTGATGCAATTTCCCTAAATCATTATAAGCTGGCTGAAACCATACGGAAGCATCCAGTTTAATCTCCAAACCATTTGAAGAGAGTACTGTCATTTTCTCATCTAGCGATTGCTGTCTTACTTCATACACAAAAACTCTATTCCATGGGGCAACCAAATGAAAACCTTCATTTAAAGGAGGTCCATCGGTAACGACACCATTTCCAAAAGTTTTGTAAAGCACTCCTGCTTCACCAGAACCTATGGTTACAGTAGATTTTGAGACAAAAATTATTAAAATTACCAGTCCGATAAAAATAGGGATGGCAAGCTTGGGTAATCTATTCATAAATATATAATTAAATTAGACCTTTATATTTTCGGTAAAACCATTCGGCTGCTAGAATTGCAACTATAATAAAGAGTAAATAATACCAGTCTATCAAAGGTCGGCTTTTTTTATTCGCTTTCCTAATTATAGAAAATCGAGTATCATTTAAAAGTTCGCGTTTTAGCTCGTCTAAATTTTCTTTAAAATAAACGCGAGTATTATTTCTTGAAGCCAGATTTTCTAATTTGGACAAATTCGCTGAAGAAAATTGCTGTTCTACATTGAATGCTATTATTGAAAATTCTCCTGATTTATTTAAGCCTGAATTTTTCTCGGTAACGGTAAAATGATAATCTCCCGGTTGAAGGTTATTAAAGCTCACCTGATAAAAATTTTCTTGCAACAAAAACCTCGAATCAAAACTCAAATCTAGGCTATCGTTTTCGACTAAGATTTGAAGATTTGCATTCGGATCAAATTGATAATTTTCGTCGAAAAATTGAGCGTCAAATTTTACAATTTCATTAGAATAATAGAAAGATTCATAATCGATATTTAACCGCTCTTTTTTATTTTTTGATGCTAAGTTTTGAACTATCGCTCCAATAAAATTATCGAATTTCTCGAAGCTTTGATTTTCTACATAAACCTTATTTCTCCATCGCCAGATATTTTCACCAAACAAAAAACCTGAACGTATTCCGTTGTTTTTCCTCGTAATCAATAATGGCTGATTGGTCTCCACACTTTCTATTTTTTGATAGAGTATATTACTGAAATCATCCGTAATTTTTATGTCGCCAAACTTGTCTTGTAATGGTGATAGATTTGAAAATCCAATATCTTCAAACTGAAATTGGTTAAAATTTGAATTCATTATTGGATAAAAATCTTGTACATCTTCTGTTACAGATTTATCTAAATTTGGAAAACTATTATTTACTATATTCCAATTTGTTTTAGTTCCAGTAACTAATAAATAAGGAAGATTATTACCTTCAATCAACTTAAGATAATTATTAAAGTTATCATTTGGTTGATAAATTATAACTAACTGATATTCATTTAATTCTATATTATTTTCGCTAGCGTATTTTATACTAGAAATTCGCTGTTTATTTTGTTCTATAGCCTTTTTTAATGCTCCTAAATCTGGATGAGAAATACTGCTGAGAATTAACACCGAAGTACGCTCATCAATCACTTCAACTGCAAAACTATTTTGATTATTTACCGTATTCTTTTCTTTATCTAGCGGAAGAATTTCTGCGGAATAAGCTTGCGTTCCTAATTTTGAAGCCGGCAAGTTTACCTCTAATTTCAAAGACTTTTTTTCAGCTGAAAAATCTACATTTTCAGAAGAAACCGTTTTCCCTTCAGTTGTAATTTGAAACCTTGAAGCGACACTTTTCGAACCTGAATAATTTAAGAATATTTCAACCGGAAATTTATTTTCTAGAAATGCATAGCGGTTTACATTCAGTTTTGAAATGCTTAGATCGGGAAATTTTGTTGTATCCCCCACTACTATCGGAAAGATTTTTTGATTTGAAGAAGCATCAAAATATTGAAAATCTCGCCCTAAAGTTTGATTACCATCGGTAACTAAAATGGTCGCCGTTTGCTTGTTTTTATAGATCGATTTTAGACTATTTAAAGCCTTAAAAATATCAGTTTGTTTTTCGCTAAAATTAGCCGAATCTGAGCTTAAAATGTTGTTTCCAAAATAGATATTTTGAACATCAAATTGTTGATTTATTTCGTCATCTTCAGTTAAAAATGAGGTGATTTCAGCAATATTTTTTTCCTGATTTAGATGGGAAATAGATTCAGAATTATCCAAAGCCAATACCAAATTTGGCTTTTCTCTTTCTATTTTTGTAGTGGTTATTTTAGGATCAATCAGTAATAGAAGTAATGCAAAAACTCCTAAAGCGCGTAAAATAAAAAGTATTAAACGCTCTTTACCGCTACGTTTAGACTTTACAAAATATTGAAAATAAGAAAACCCCAGCGCGAATATCACAGCCAGGGTTATATATATAATGTTTAGTAAAGTCATTAATTGATTTTGGGTTGTAATTTAAGAGAATATTAAGCTTCTACCAACCTAAAATCAAAAAACAAAATCAATAATTTTAATTAGGAAATTAGGTTAGCATACCGCCATCTACATTAATTACCTGTCCGGTAATATAAGCACTAAGGTCACTACCTAAGAAAACACAAGCATTTGCTATATCCTCTGGAGATCCACCACGTTTCAATGGAATATTATCTCTCCATCCCTGTACTACTTTCTCATCTAATTTCTCTGTCATTTCAGTTTCGATAAAGCCAGGAGCGATCACATTCGTACGAATATTACGAGAACCAAGCTCTAGTGCCATTGACTTACTAAAACCAATAATACCAGCTTTAGAAGCCGCATAATTGGCCTGACCTGCATTTCCTTTAACTCCAACTACAGAACTCATATTAATGATACTTCCCTTGCGTTGCTTAAGCATGGTTCGTTGCACGGCTTTAGTCATGTTGAAAATTGACTTAAGGTTTACTTCGATCACACGATCAAAATCTTCCTCACTCATACGCATAAGCAGGTTATCTTTGGTAATCCCTGCATTATTTACCAGAATATCGATAGCGCCAAAATCTTCAGCTACGTTTTTAATTAACTCTTGAGCCTGATCAAAATCTGCCGCATTAGATTTATAACCTTTTGCTTTTACACCAGCTTCAGATAGTTCCTTTTCTAGTTCTTTTGCTGCTTCTTCAGAAGAATTATATGTGAATGCTACATTCGCACCCTGCTCTGCAAATACTTTTGCTATACCGCTACCGATACCGCGGCTTCCACCGGTTACGATAGCATTTTTACCTTCTAGTAATTTCATATGTATTATAGTAAGTTAGATTTATCTGCTCCAAAGATAAGAATATGCATTGTTTAGGTACAAAAAAACCTCCTTTTTCAAGGAGGTTTTCAATTTTTCTCAATAGTGCATATTGAATTTTCCAAAGCCTGGCTCGAAACTAAATAATAATTTCGCCGGTACTTTAAGGACTTTACCTAAGGTACTTCTCTTCGAATTGGATTACAATTTCAGCTCTTTACTTTCCTTCTTTTCGTAATTAAAAAGATAATCGATATCCAGTTCTTTCACTTCACCCAGTTTGTTAAGTGCCTGCATATCTACATCTTTTTTATTCCCAATTACCAAGACATTATAATCCTGATCTTTGATGTTGCTATCAAAAAATGTTTGCAAATCTTTAAAGCTCATCTCTTTAATAGCGTCGTACATCTCTTGTCTGGTGTCGTGATCTAAACCGCGGTCTTTTAATCGCTCGTAGCTCCAGAAAATATTTGTTTTTGTAATTCGATCTGCAGCTATTTTCTTCAACGTAGCTTCTTTAGCAGCTTCGAATTGCTCTTTCGCTTCAGGCATATTGGTCATTAAATCCATCATCGCATCTACTGCTTGTGGCATTTTATTGGCCTGCGTACCAATATAAGCCATGGTGTAGTTTGGTTTATCAACTTCAGAGGCCATTTGGTAACTAGAGTATGCTGAATACGCTAAAGATTTTGATTCTCTAATTTCCTGAAACACAATAGAGGATAATCCACTCCCAAAATAAGTATTGAATAATTGGGTTGCCGCCATCTTTTCAGCATCAAAATTATCTCCTTTTGCAAGGAAAACCATCTCGCTTTGTACCATATCGTAATCTACAAAGTATACATTACCACCAGTATCCTGTTCTTTATAAATTTTTGCTTCAGGATAATCCTTAAGTTCAGACGGTACGCTATGCTTTTCGCTTACAGCTGCCACTGCAGCTTCAGGATCTTTTCCGTAGTAAAGAATTCGTTGTTTGTAATTACGAAGCTCCTTTACCTTTTCTACCAATTCAGCCGGATCGATAGCTTTTAATTCGGCTTCAGTATAAATATTTCGTAAACGAGAATCTTCGCCAAACTTTCCGTAGTTTAAAAGTCCGTTAAACAAAATATTGCTTTTCTGAGTTTTAGCATCTTCGCGACCTTTCATAATCGAAGCTACATACTTCTCGTAAGTTTCTTGATTTGGTTCTGCATTTCCCCACAGGTGTTCTAATAATTCTAAACCTTTTGGCATATTCTCTTTTAGACCGGTAAGTCCAACATAAATCTGATCTGATCCAGAACTTACGTAAGAACTTATCCCTAGTTTATAGAATTCCTGTTTTAATTCTTCTGGTGTATATTTATCGGTTCCTAAATAATCAAGATATCCGGTAGCTAAAGAAATTTCTTTATCATTATCCTGCCCCATATCAAAAATAAAGTACAGATTAAATAGATCGTTGGTCTCGTTTACAATGTAAGAAACGGGCAATCCATTCTCGGTTTCAGATTTTTTGATCGCTTTTTCGTAATCTACATATTGTGGAGTCAAAGCAGGAGCTTCTGTTTTATTAAATTCAGTAATAAAAGCAGATCGCTTATCACGATTTAACTGTACAGGTGTAATCCCAGGATTCTCTACTTTGGCAATATTAGGATCTTCTCCTACTCTCTTGTAAACTGCAACGTAGTTGTCTTTATAATGTTCATTTGCGAAGTTTACAAGTTCTTCTTTAGTGATGGATTTTAAATCTTCATTAAAATCTACTACTTCCTGCCAATCCTGAAAATGAATAAAAGCATCCATATGTGCATAAGCTACTGAAGATGCATCCTCAAATTGGCGAATCTCAGATAACTTTAAATCATTAATTACAGCGTCAATCAACCAATCCTCAAATTCTCCCTTTTTAATTTTTTCAACTTCTGTAAGCAACAGGTCTTTCACTTCTTCTAAGGATTGATCTGCTTTTGGCATTCCGTATAACAAATGAAAGCCATAATCATTGTCAAAATTAGTATACGAAGAAGCTCTCTGTACTTTTTGCTTTTGATTGAGATCCAAATCAATTAACCCGGCTTGTGAATTGGCTAGAAGATAATCGATTAAATAAACAATCTTTTGATCTTTACTACCTACGCCATCGGTACGGAAAGCCACGTAAACAGATTCTGATGTTGGTCCAAAAACCTCTTTTTCTATTGGTTCGGTTATAGGTTGCTCTTCTGGAAAACTTGGATGAGTTACTTCTTTAGATTCGTAATCACCAAACGCATCACTTACCTTTTGAATAGTACTATCAAAATCTAAATCTCCTGAAAGAATTACAGCCATATTATTGGGCACGTAATACTTTTCATAATAATTATGAATCGCTTCCATTGAAGGATTCTTTAAATGTTCTGATTTTCCTATGGTGGTTTGCGTACCATAAGGATGCGTAGGATAAAGACCTTCTAAAACGGCAAAATACTGTTTTCTTTGATCGCTATCCTGGCCGCGATTAAACTCTTCGTAAACCGCCTCTAATTCGGTATGAAATAAACGCAGTACGAGCTCATTGAACCTTTCGCTCTCTATCGTTAGCCATTTATCCAGTTCGTTAGATGGTATTTTATTTACATAGACTGTTTGCTCATTTGAAGTGAAAGCATTTGTACCTTCAGCTCCAAGAGAACTTACCATTTTATCATATTCGTTGGCAATGGAATATTTAGAAGCTTCTTGAGAAACGGAATCAATCTGGCGATATAGCGATTTTTTCTCTTCTGGATCGGTACTAGCTTTGTGCTTTTCATACAGATCTGAAATAGAATCTAAAAGTACCTTTTCGGTTTCCCAATCCTGAGTTCCGATTTTACTGGTTCCTTTAAAAACCATATGTTCCAGATAGTGAGCGAGTCCTGTATTATCGGCAGGATCGTAAGTAGAACCCGCGCGAACCGCAATTAAGGTTTGAATTTTTGGTTCTTCTGAATTCTGACTCAGATACACCTTTAGTCCATTCTCTAAAGTGTATAAGCGTAAACCAGTAGGATCGTTTTCGAAAGTTTCATAGGAAAAACCATTGGCATCGGTTTGATTTTTCGATTTTGCATCTTCTTCTTTCTTGCAAGATGAGAAAGCAAGAAAAAGAATTGCCATAAAGGGCAGATAAAATTTCTTCATCGTTAAAATTTTGATTGATAATTATTTATAAAAATAAAAAAGTCCGTAAGCATATAACGCTTACGGACTAAAATTATTTAAAATTATCTTAAATTTTAACTATTTCCCTAGAACCTCGGCAACTGTTTTACCGATCTCAGCAGGAGAATCCACAACGTGAACTCCGTTTTCTTTTAAGATTGCTTTTTTAGCTTGTGCAGTATCTTCACTACCACCTACAATTGCACCAGCATGTCCCATAGTTCTACCAGCAGGAGCAGTTTCTCCAGCGATAAAACCAATAACTGGCTTTTTATTACCGTTTTCTTTGATCCATTTAGCAGCATCAGCTTCTAGCTGTCCACCAATTTCACCAATCATAACGATTGCTTTAGTTTCATCGTCGTTCATTAAAAGCTCTACAGCTTCTTTAGTAGTGGTTCCAATAATTGGATCTCCACCAATACCTATCGCTGTAGTAATTCCTAATCCTTGTTTTACAACTTGATCGGCAGCTTCGTAAGTTAACGTACCAGATTTAGATACAATACCAACAGTTCCTTTTTTGAATACAAAACCTGGCATAATACCAACTTTAGCTTCCCCAGGAGTAATAACTCCAGGACAGTTAGGACCAATTAAACGACAATCTTTGTCTTTAATATAATCTGAAGCCTTAACCATATCTGCAACAGGAATACCTTCTGTAATAGTAATGATTACTTTAATCCCGGCATCGGCAGCTTCCATAATGGCATCTGCAGCAAATGCTGGCGGAACGAAGATGATTGTTACATCTGCTCCTGTTTCTTTAACAGCATCTGAAACTGTATTAAACACCGGTTTATCCAAATGAGTTTGTCCTCCTTTTCCCGGAGTAACACCTCCAACTACGTTGGAACCATATTCTATCATTTGCTCTGCATGGAAAGTACCTTCGCTACCGGTAAATCCCTGCACGATTATTTTTGAATCTTTATTTACTAAAACGCTCATAAGTATTTTTTGTAATTACGTACACAAAAATATGTTTTTAAAGATAAAACATAAAGCTTTTTCAAAGAATATTGTGGGTTTTAAAGGATTATTATGAAAAAGCGATACTTGTATTAATTATCATTTTTAATGTGGAATTTTTAACTCTAGAATTTTATAAGATTTTCACAACCTTTTGATTCTCTTATTCTTTTCTAGTTGGTGGTGGCGGTGGCGGCAATAAATCAACTTTATTCTGAGCTCCTTTTTTAGATAGCAGTACATGTAACTTATAAAGATGAGAAAAGTTACTAGCTATTTTATCCTGCTTTTCTTTTTTCAATTCACGATAAGCCATTGGATAACCTTCTGGTAAAAGCAAATTCACTTTTTTTAGTTGAACATTATACTCTTTGATTAGTTCTTTAACTGATTTTTCCTGTGATGCATCATTTTCTTCAAGATTTTCTTCTACAACCTCAATAATCTCTTCATTTTTGGAAAAAGAAACATTCTCGATCACTTCAGGCTTTTTTGGTGGAGCTGGCGGATTCGGAACATCTTCCACAACCTCTATTATTTCTGGGTTTGGTGGCGTTGGTGGCGTCGGTTCATTTTCTATCACCTCGATCACTTCAGGAGATTGCGGACTTGGTGGTGATTTTGGATGATTCTCAATAACTTCAATCACTTCTGGTTCTTCAATAACCTCAATTATTTCTTCCGTATAAAATTTTAAAATTAATTGTTCCTTGACAGGAAGCTTTCCATCCTTTACTATCTGATACGATATAAAATTATTTGGAGAATATGCTTTTAATTTATCTTTGGAAACTTCTTTCCCATCAATAAAAAAATGACTGTAATCTTTTAAATTTTGATCTGATAATATAGATTTTGAAGGTGGATTTTTAGAATATTGAGTATACACGGTATTCAGATAAATTTTAGTTCCTGAAGCTTTAATCTGCTTTGAATATAGCGCTACCGTATTGAGATCGATATCTTTTAGCTTTACTTTTGAAACAGGCTGATCGTCATAGAAGAACTCGACATTCTTGCTTTTCCATTCCGAAATTTGTTCTTCCGAAGGTCGATCTGTTGTGATGAATGAGGTTCCTGATTTTCCGGTAAATTGCATTGGCGGTGGAGGTGGAGGTGGTAAATTGGAATTAAATAATGAGGAATTTCTAGCATTTTTCTTCATTAATTGGTAATAGTGAGTTTTAAGATACTCCTGCCCTACTTTCTTTTTGAAATCCTCAGGAATATTTTTGAAGTTTAAACGAATGTTGTTTTTAAGCAAATCTTCATCTGAAAATTGATCGGTAATTTTATCCAATTTTGAAGCGAAATTTTCAAGACTTACTTGCTCTCCGTTTAGTTCGATCTTTTTACCATGAATTTTCAGCGTAAAAGCTTCCAGTACTTCAGTAACTATTGGCGGTTCTTGCTGCATGGTTTCTGCAACGATAGCATTATTAAAGAAATAAATGCAACAACATAAAACTGGTACTAAAATTCCCAATTTTAGACTGACTCTTTTTTTAGAAAATGAATTTGAAATCATAACGATTCGTTTTTTGATTAATGAATGTTTAAATGAACTCGTCATTGCGGCTTGATGGGCGCCAAACGAGCTGTTGAGTAATAAATTAGAATAAGATAATGCGCTAATATTTTGTTTTAGAACGGCCTCATCGGCAAGAAACTCATGATTTAAGCGAATTGATTTTTTAATGAAGAAAAACAGCGGATTAAACCAAAAAATGACCTGTAAAATCTCCAAAATCAATAAATCTAGCGTATGTTTTTGAAGTACATGAGCTTCTTCATGCTTTAAAATTTCCTTCGGAATGTTATTCCGTTCAAAAGCATCTTTTTCAACAAAAATATATTTAAAGTAAGAATATGGAATTTGCTGAAAGGGCAGTAAAACCTTAATATTCCAAAACTCCTCTACTTTTTCGTGCTTTTGAATTACACGTCTTAAACGACTAATATTGCCTAAAAATCGTAATAGAAAAATAACCACACCGATACTATAAACCGTCCATAAAATCGCTGGAATCTGATCTTTCCATGAGCTTGGTTTTACGTTTTCTACATTGGCTATTGTTTCAGGTACTAAGATTCCCGTTTCCTGTATTGGTTGTGCTTCAACCTGATAGGTTAGAGTAATTAGCGGAATTATTACTGAAGCTACTAATGCAAATAGTAAATAAAATCGTTTAAACTTGTGATTTTTTTCGCTTTCCAAAAAGAATCTGTAAAACGTATACAAAACCAAGAGACAGCCCGAGAATTTAAGAATATAGATGATCATGGTTTACTGATTTTTAATTCTTTCGTCGATGATTTTTCGTAATTCTATTAATTCTGATTCAGATAAATCGGTTTCTTCTGTAAAGAAAGAAGCAAACTGTGCAGCCGAATTATTAAAGAAATTTTTAATGAGTCCGTTCATTTGTTTAGAGAAATAATCTTCCTTCTTCACTAATGGAAAATACTCTCTAGATCGGCCGTATTGTACAAAATCAATAAACTTCTTATCTCGCATACGCTTCAATAAAGTAGCTACTGTAGTTGTTGCCGGTTTTGGTTCGGGATATTCATCGATCAAATCTTTCATAAAAGCTTTTTTCAGCTTCCATAATATCTGCATTAATTGCTCTTCTGCATTGGAAAGTTTCATTCTTCTACTTTATTAGAATTAACTCTACAAATGTAGAATATTAATTTAATTCTACAAACATAGAGCTGATATTTAACAAAAAACCATCTGGTTTTCAGATGGTTTCCATATTAATCGTTTGGCAACTGGCTTATTTGCGAGCCTTTGTACAGTAAATTATCTTTTAAATGCCAGATCGTCATAAAATGTGCAAGTGGAAGTTCTTCTTCAGGATTTTCTATAGTTCTAACATGGTAGGTATAATAGATCACCACCTTCTGGTCTTCCTTAATTGTTTCATTGATTTCTAATCGAAGTGCCTCATAAGTAGAAGTCATTTCTGCCAAAAGCTCACGCATCCCTGTTTTGTCTAACTGGCGATACCCGGTGCTGCTATGCCAATCTAAAATCATTTCAGCATGCATTAATTCTAGCGCTTTCTCTGGATCATTCGAAAATAATTTATAAAACTGTTCCACTAATTTCTTTCCTCTTAAACTCATGCGCTTATTTTTTATTAGAATTCTTCATAAATTCAGGCAGCTTTTTAAGATAAGCCTGTTCTACTAAATACGATCGTACTTCTTGTAATGGTGTTCCCCAGTACGTTACGCCGGGTTTAGAACTTTTAGTAACGCCGGTTTGTCCCATCATAGTTCCTCCTTTTGCAATTACAATATCACTTCTTACACCAACCTGTCCCCACAGTGTCACCTGATCTTCTACAATTACACAACCAGCAATCCCAACTTGTGAAGCTATAAGACATTTTTCACCAATAACGGTGTCGTGCCCTATCTGAACCAAATTATCAATTTTTGTTCCTTTTTTTATTAAAGTTTCTCCGGTAACTCCTCTATCGATCGTGCAATTACAACCTATTTCTACATCATTTTCCAAAACTACACGACCGCTAGAAAGCAAGCGATCAAAACCTTCTGGACGAGTTTTATAATAAAAAGCATCACCACCAATCACAGTACCAGCCTGGATAATCACATTATCACCTATTATCGTATGATCGTTGATACTAACGTTAGCATCAATTCTACAATTCTTACCAATAGTAACGTTATTACCTATAAAAGCTGTTGGCTGAATATGCGTGCCCTGCCCAATTTTTGCTGAAGAAGCTATTTTTGCTGTCGCTTTCTCAAACGGTTTAAAGTATTTGGCAAGTTTATTAAAATCTCTGAAAGGATCATCTGAAATTAGTAGAGCTTTTCCCGCTGGGCATTCAACTTCTTTATTAATTAGAATAATGGTAGCCGCAGAGTTTAACGCTTTATCATAATATTTTGGATGATCTACAAAGACGATATCACCGGGAGTTACAACGTGAATCTCGTTAATTCCCTCTACCGGAAAATTTTTATCGCCCACAAATTCGCATGAAATTATGGTTGCAATTTGCTCTATGGTATGTGTTTGTGGAAACTTCATCTAATTATTAAATATAAAAAAAGGAAAGATAAATCTACCTTTCCTTTTTCAATTATTCGTTATAAAACTTATTCTTTTATTCTTTCTTTATAAGTTCCTTTTTCGGTTTCAACGCGAACCTTATCTCCTTCATTTATAAATAATGGCACATTTACCTCAGCTCCTGTTTCTAAAGTAGCAGGTTTAGTGGCATTGGTAGCTGTGTTTCCTTTTACTCCAGGTTCGGTATGGGTAACTTCTAGCACTACACTTGCCGGCATCTCTGTTGAGAGCGGTAAATTATCTTCAGAATTAATTATTACCGTAAGCACTTCCCCTTCTTTCAGCAATTGCGGCATATCTAATGCGCTTTCTAAAAGACGAATTTGGGTATAATCTTCTACATGCATAAAGTGATAAAATTCACCATCCTGGTATAAGAACTGATATTTGTGCGTTTCTACACGTACATCGTCAATTTTGTGTCCAGCAGAAAATGTATTATCAATTACCTTTCCTGTGGTAACACTTTTTAGCTTAGTTCTTACAAATGCAGGACCTTTACCGGGCTTTACATGAAGAAATTCAATGATTTTAAAGATATCATGATTATATTTTATACAAAGTCCGTTTCTAATATCACTTGTACTTGCCATTCTTATAAATGTTTAATTTGAGCTAAAGTATCCCTTCATGATACCTCGCTGTGAGTTTTTAATAAATTCTAATATTTCGTCTCGCTCTGCAGTAGCCTGCATTTCAGCTTCAATAATTGCAACAGCCTGCGAGTTGTTATAATTTCTTTGATAAAGGATTCTATAAATATCCTGAATCTCTCTAATCTTATCTGTAGTAAAACCTCTTCTTCTTAATCCTATAGAGTTAATCCCTACATACGATAATGGCTCACGACCAGCTTTTACAAAAGGAGGCACATCTTTTCTAACTAAAGATCCACCTGTTACGAAAGCGTGTCTACCAATACTACAAAACTGCTGAATGGCAGCCATACCAGCAAGCACAACATGATCGCCTACATTAATATGTCCTGCTAATGTACTATTATTTGAAAAGATACAATTATCACCAACAATACAATCGTGAGCAATGTGACAGTACGCCATTATCCAGCAATTTTTCCCAATTACTGTTTTCATTCGATCTGTTGTTCCCCTATTTATGGTAACACATTCCCTAATGGTTGTATTATCACCAATAATAGTTGTGGTATCTTCGTCGTCAAATTTTTTATCCTGCGGAATTGCAGATATTACCGCACCCGGAAAAATACTACAGTTTTTCCCAATGCGTGCGCCTTCCATAATGGTCACGTTAGAGCCTATCCAGCTTCCTTCGCCGATTACCACGTTATTATGAATCGTTGCAAATGGCTCAATCACCACATTTTTTGCGATTTTCGCTCCCGGATGCACATATGCTAATGGTTGATTCATTCCTTATTGTTTATTTTTTACAATTTGTGCCATTAGTATGGCCTCTGTTGCCAGTTTCCCATTTGCATAAGCATAAGCCTGCATTTGGCAAATTCCTCTTCTAATTGGCGCTAAAAGTTCTAATTTAAAAATTAAAGTATCTCCTGGTACTACTTGTTGCTTGAATCTTACATTATCAATTTTCATAAAATAAGTAAGATAATTTTCTGGATCTGGAACAGATTTCAGGGCTAAAATACCACCTGTCTGCGCCATAGCTTCTACCTGAAGAACGCCAGGCATTACTGGCTTTCCTGGAAAATGACCAACGAAGAAAGGCTCGTTCATGGTTACGTTTTTAACACCTACAACAGTAGAATCTGTTAATTCGTAAATTTTATCTACAAGTAGAAATGGTGAACGATGCGGAAGCGTTTCCATAATATCAGTAACATCCATAATCGGCTTAGCATTTAAGTCGACTTTTGGTACTTTATTACGCTTTTCTTCTTTGATAAATTTAGCCAGTTTTTTAGCAAATTCGGTATTTACATAATGTCCAGGTTTGGTTGCAATAACTTTACCTCGAATTCTAGTTCCAATAAGTGCTAAGTCTCCTAAAACATCCAGTAATTTGTGTCTTGCTGCTTCGTTTGGATAATGTAGCGTAAGATTATCTAGAATACCATTTGGTTTTACTGAAATTTCATCGCGATTAAATGCTACACGCAATTTCTTTAAAGTATCCTCCCCTATTTCTTTATCCACATAAACGATTGCATTATTTAAATCACCGCCTTTAATTAAGCCATGTTTCAATAATTCTTCTATTTCGTGTAGAAAGCTGAAAGTACGAGCATTAGATATATTGTCTTTAAATTCTGAAACATGTTCTATAGAAGCATTTTGCGTTCCTAAAACTTTGGTTCCAAAATCCACCATTGTGGTAACTTTGTAAGTATCTGCAGGCATTACTACGATCTCGCTACCAGTTTCCTCGTCACGATAGCAAATAACCTGATTGATAACGTACTCATCTTTATCTGCTTCCTGCTCTTTTATACCAGCTTCTTCTAAAGCTTCTACAAAATATTTAGAAGAACCATCCATAATTGGAGGTTCTGAAGTATTTAATTCAATAATAATATTATCGATTTCTAATCCTACACATGCAGCAAGCACATGCTCTGAAGTTTGAATTTTTACTCCGTTTTTCTCAAGATTAGTTCCTCTTCTAGTATCAACAACGTAGGTTACATCGGCCTCGATAGTAGGTTCTCCTTCAAGATCTACTCGTTTAAATACATAACCACTGTTTTCAGGTGCTGGTTTAAAGGTAAGTTTTACTTGTTGTCCGGTATGAAGTCCTACTCCTTCTAGAGAAACTTCATTCTGAATAGTTTGCTGCTTCAATACTTTTTCAGCCATTATTTATTTACTTTTTTATCTAACTGATGTAATAAATCAACAGTTTTAGGTAAGTTTTTAAAATGAATAAAGGATTTATTGAAATCTGAATATCCTATAGCTGGCGATCCCTGTAATACTTCATCGTCTTTTACATTTCTGCCAATACCACTTTGCGCCTGAATTTTTGCACGATCTCCTATAGTGATATGCCCAACGATACCAACCTGACCACCAATAATACAGTTTTTGCCAATCTTAGTAGAACCAGCCACACCAGTTTGCGCCGCAATCACCGTGTGCTCTCCAATTTCAACATTATGCGCTATTTGGATATGATTATCCAATTTCACCCCTTTTCTTATAATTGTAGATCCTAAGGTTGCTCTATCTATTGTAGTTCCTGCACCTATATCAACATTATCTTCAATAATAACATTTCCTATTTGTGGAACTTTAGAATACTCTCCTTTTTCGTTAGGACTAAATCCGAAACCATCGGCGCCTATTATACAGCCGCCATGCAAGGTTACATTTTCACCAATAACAGTTTCTGAATATACTTTCACTCCTGCAAATAGTGTTGAATTATCTCCAATTACAGTATTGTCACCAACATAGGCATAAGGGTAAATTTTCACATTATTCCCAATTTTCACATTATCTCCTAAATAGGTAAATGCTCCAAGATATATGTCTTCACCGTATTCTGCTGATTCAGAAATATAACTAGGTTTTTCTATACCACTCTTGCGTAATTTCACCTGATTATAATACTCTAACAACGTAGAAAACGCTTTATAGGCGTCATTCACTTTTATAAGCGTTGTACTAACAGGTTGATCTGCTTCGAAACTATCGTTTACGATTGTAACTGAAGCTTGGGTGCTATAAATGTATGATGTATATTTAGGATTACTTAAAAAAGTAAGTGATCCTTCTTTTCCTTCTTCGATCTTAGCCAATTCTGAAACCTCTGCATCGGGATTACCTTCTATCGTCCCTTCGAGAATTTCGGCTATTTGTGATGCTTTAAATTTCATTCTGGCAAAAGTAAAAAAAATGAGTTAATGTTTCGACTTAGGATAACATATATAAAATTTAGTCACCGTTTTTGATAATGCTTTCAAATTAAGTTGGTCAGAAACTTTAATTACATCATTAATCTTTCCATTTTTATGAAGAATATTAATATTATTCTTTTCTCTAGTATACGCCAGATTCGCTATTTCTCCTGTAAAAACGAAATAAGAAGCTTCTTTATCAGATAAGTTGTACTTCTCTTTTAATTGATTAGTATGTTTTTCAATTTTAGCTGAAGATGTTTTTTTCTTCTTCAATTTAACTTTTAAAAGATCTCGATTAATGACCATTTTGCATAAACTGCTTAATATAAAGTCATCGTGATTCATCCATTCTTTCATTGCAAGGATAATATCATAATCATCAAGGCAAGCGAAAATCTTTAAGGTTTCAGTATCAAAACTTTCTGCGGTAACCTTGTTTTCTAGAAAATAGCTAAGTGCTTTACTTGCGTTTAGTGAACTGCCGGCGGCCGTTAATTCTTTTGCTCTCTTCAGCACTCTAATTAATAACTGTTCTGCTACTAAACTTGTTTTATGCAAATAAACCTGCCAATACATCAATCTTCTCGCTACCAGAAATTTTTCTACGGAATAAATTGCTTTTTCCTCTAGTACCAATTCGTTATTCACCACATTCAGCATCGTAATTAACCGATCACTATTGATGTTTCCTTCAGTAGTACCCGTATAAAAACTGTCCCTTTTCAGATAATCCAGTCGATCCATGTCTAACTGACTTGTGATTAACTGATACATGAATTTTCTAGGGTACTTGCCGGTGAAAATCTCGATTGCCAGCGTTAAATTTTGGTTAAAAACTTCATTCAATTCTTTCATAAAAAGAAGCGAAATAGACTCGTGATCTACGCCTTCAACAATACTATGTTCCATAGTATGAGAGAATGGACCGTGCCCAATATCATGTAATAATATGGCAATTTGTAAAGCTTCTTCTTCCTCGTCGCTTATCTCAACTCCCTTAAAGCGAAGTATTCGCACCGCTTTTTGCATTAAATGAACACATCCTAAAGCATGATGAAATCTTGTATGGTGTGCTCCCGGATATACCAAGTAGGATAAGCCCATCTGAGATATTCTTCGTAACCTTTGAAAGTAAGGATGCTCTATAATATTAAAGATCCGCTGACTTGGTATGGTAATAAATCCGTAAATTGGATCGTTTAGAATCTTGAGTTTGTTTTGTGAAGCCAAGCTTTATTTAATTATATGGTAGAACAAAAATAGACATTGAAGCTCTTTTGGATCAATTTATATCCAAAAAGAGCAATATAAATTAAAAATATAAATTTTTAACCGGCTTATAAATTAATCAAGCATGAATAATATCAAAATACTATGGGTTGACGATGAGATCGACCTTTTAAAACCACATATTTTATTCCTGGAATCTAAAAATTACGAAGTGTCCACTTGCCAAAGTGGTACTGAAGCAATCGATAAAATCGACGAAGATCGCTTTGATATCGTTTTTCTAGATGAAAATATGCCAGGTTTAACCGGTTTAGAAACCTTATCTGAAATTAAAGAAAAACAAGGAAACCTTCCTATAGTAATGATCACGAAAAGTGAGGAAGAATATATAATGGAAGAAGCTATAGGCTCTAAGATAGCAGACTATCTTATCAAGCCAGTAAATCCAAATCAGATTCTACTTTCCATAAAGAAGAATTTAGATCATTCGAGACTTATTTCTGAAAAAACTACTTCGAACTATCAGCAGGAATTCAGAAAAATTGCAATGGATTTAATGAATGTGAATACCTATGAAGATTGGACAGATATGTACCAACGTCTAATTTACTGGGAACTTCAATTAGAAAATATTGAAGATAGCAGCATGTTCGAAATTCTTGAAACACAAAAACAGGAAGCTAACAATCAGTTTTGCAAATTCATCGATAAAAATTATCCTGAATGGTTTAAAGACAATGCAGAGGCGCCTACAATGTCTCATACATTATTTAAAAGAAACATACTTCCTGAAATTAATAAGGAACAACCTACTTTACTGGTAGTGATCGATAATTTACGTTACGACCAGTGGAAAGCATTTGAGCCAATAATAGCGAATTATTATAAAAAAGAGAAAGAACAGCCATTTTGTAGTATTTTACCTACTGCAACGCAATACGCTCGTAATGCTATTTTCTCTGGATTGATGCCTAGTGAAATGGAAAAACTCTATCCACAATACTGGAAGAACGATACTGATGAAGGCGGAAAAAATAATTTTGAAAATGAATTTCTAACCGAACAATTAAAACGTTTAGGAAAAGATTTCAAACACGAATATCACAAAATCAGTAATCTGAAGGCGGGTAGAAAACTAGTTGAAAACTTCAAAACTCAAAAAAATAACGATTTAACCGTCGTTGTTTACAATTTTGTAGATATGCTTTCTCATTCTAAAACTGAAATGGAAGTAATAAAAGAGTTAGCTTCTAATGATAAATCGTACCGTTCATTAACTGAAAGCTGGTTTAAAAATTCTCCTTTATTAGAAATTATTCAACAGGCGCAACAATTAGGATTTAAATTAATTATCACAACAGATCACGGTACGATCAACGTTAAAAATCCAAGTAAGGTGATCGGTGATAAGAACACTAGTTTAAACCTGAGATATAAGACGGGTAAGAGTCTTACCTACGAGAAAAAAGATGTGCTTGCGGCCAAAGAACCCAAAGCTTTGCACCTGCCAACACTAAATATGAGTAGTTCCTTTATTTTTGCGAAAGGAGATTTATTCTTTGCATACCCAAATAATTACAACCATTACGTAAGTTATTTTAGAAACACCTATCAACATGGTGGGGTCTCTTTAGAGGAAATGATCATACCTTTTGCGGTGCTTTCGCCAAAATAAAATGTGAAGGAATTCTAAAAGAAATAATGCTAATTTATACACCAAATTAAACCTGATAGTCTCTATCGGGTTTTTTGGTATATTTACACAATTAAATAATTGTTAAAATGGAGTTTAAATACAGTTTATCGGAGATCGATAAAGCTATTGAATTCATTCTGAAAAACACAACTAGTAAAACGATTCTCTTCTACGGAGAAATGGGCGCAGGAAAGACCACACTCATTAAAAAGCTCGTAGAAAAGCTAAATATTGAAGATCGGGTATCCAGTCCTACATTTTCTTTAGTGAACGAATACAAATCTGAAAAAGAAACTATTTTTCATTTCGATTTCTATCGAATAGAAGATGAAAATGAAGCTTATGATATCGGTTTTGATGATTATTTAGAACAACAAGGGTGGAAATTTATTGAATGGCCGCAGAAAATTAAAAATCTTTTGCCCGAAAATCATCAAAATTTGATCTTGGAGAAATTAGATATAGAGTACAGATTGTTAAAGTTGAGTTAATGAAATGTGAAAAGAGTTTAAATCCATTAGTTTTTTTGTGCAATCTGGATTAGCAATTTTTGTATTTTTGTCAAAAACTATAAAATATAAAATTGTGCATTCTTTTTTATTTTAAGCATAACAGTTAAAAATATATAAATCTATAAGAATTTAACGAAAAGCCATAAATCCGATAAAAAGCGGCAAAAGTACGATTAATGTATTTACTAATAGAAGGTTATCTCGTAGTACGTTTGTATCAGAAACAAAACGAAATACGATTTAAAAATATTATTAAGAACAAAACCAACTATTATGAAATTAAAAGCATTATTATTCGGAGCAGCTATTTTTGGAGCATCAATTTTCGTAACTTCAACAACTGATAACGACCAAGCAAATGACCCAATCAAAAAGCAAGCGGTTGATAGGACAACGATCAGGATTCCTGTTAACGGGTAGTATTATTGCTTTATTAATAGCATTTTCACCTTATTTATTTTATTTATATGAAATTTTCCCAGACGGTCCTGTTTGGGAAAATTTTTTATTTAGTTATGAAAGTAAATACTATTTAAACGTAATGACTGCAATGTGGACTTATCTGGGAAAGATAACTCCACTATTTTTATTACTAATTTGGTTTTTCACTTGTAAACATTGGTGGTATCATGTAATATTAGTTCCAACAATCATGTACGGATATCAATTAATTACAGCGTTATACCAAGATATGTATATGGACGTAAAACCAATGGATACTAATCAATTAATCTATTTAGCACCATTCTTTATTATAATTATCTGCATTGTCTACTTAATTCGAATAAAGATATTCGATAAGATTTATGGCATAGATTTGAGCGAAATTGAAGAAACCAATATTTCAGTTTTTTCTGCTACGTCTGAAAAGGATCTGGAAGAAATGGATGATGTGAAAAATTCTTCAGACACCGATGAAGATTATTACGCTAAACTTTAGATAATCCATTCTTGCTATTTCAAAAATAATTGTAATTTAAATTTTCCTAACCAGCTGAAAAGAAAATTATGAATGAACAGGTTTCTCCTTTTACCAAAGAAGAGCTTATACCTCAAGAAGAAAAACTTGAAATTTATAAAAATAAAGGAGAACTATTTATAGGAATTCCTAAGGAAACCTCTTATCAAGAAAAACGAATTTGCCTGAGTCCGGATGCCGTTCAAGCAATTACTGCTCATGGGCACCGGGTAATGATAGAATCTGGAGCTGGGAACTATGCCAACTTCAGCGACAAAGACTACTCTGACGCGGGTGCCGAAATCACAAAAGACACCCAAAAAGTATTCTCTTGTCCTACTATTCTTAAAGTAGAACCACCATCCATCTCAGAACTGGAGATGATGAATCCGCAAACTATTCTAATTTCTGCGCTTCAGATAAAAACTCAGAGTAAAGAATACTTTCAAAAATTAGCTTCCAAAAGAATAACAGCTCTTGGCTTCGAATTTATTAAAGATAGTGATGGCAGCTATCCAATCGTTAGAGCTTTAAGTGAAATTACTGGGACAGCATCTGTTCTTATCGCTTCAGAAATTATGAGTAATAACGGAGATGGTAACGGACTTCTATTTGGGAATATAAGTGGCGTACCTCCTGTTGAAGTGGTTATTTTAGGTGCTGGTACAGTGGGACAATTCGCAGCCAGATCGGCTATTGGTCTAGGTGCGAATATTAAAGTGTTCGATAGTTCCATTACCAAGTTAAGAAATCTACAATCTTCATTAGGATGTACTTTTTATACAAGTACGATTCAGCCAAAAAATCTAAGTAAAGCGCTAAAACGTTGTGATGTACTTATTGGAGCTGTACGCGGTAATAATCGCTCACCGGTGTTAGTAACCGATGAAATGGTCGCTTCTATGAAACGAGGTGCAGTGGCTATCGATGTAAGTATCGATGTTGGTGGTTGTATTGAGACTAGCGAGATTACCAGTCACGAAAAACCAATTTTCACCAAGCATGAAGTAATTCATTATTGCGTACCAAATATTCCTTCTCGCTATGCTAGATCAAGTTCGCTTTCTTTAAGCAACATTTTTACACCATACCTATTGCACATTGGAGAAGAAGGCGGATTAGAAAACACGCTACGTTTTGACCGCGGATTGCGAAATGGTTTGTACTTTTACCACGGAGTTTTAACCAATAAATCTATTGCAGATTGGTTTGATCTTACGTATCGGGATATTAACCTCCTGATTTTCTAGCAATCAACGTTTATTTTAGTTAATTTATATGAATCTATTTCAGCGTCTAGGATATTTTTCTGTCGGACTTTTTATGGGAATTGTTATTCTCATTTTCTTTTTAAGCGGAAAAAAAACCAGTTGTTCCTACTTTCCGAATGCCCGAACGCTTAAAAATATTAGAACCAAAGAACGCCAATTTGATAAAAAAGCAATAAGCTTCTTTTCTAAAAATAGTATTGACACTAGTAATGTTTCAGCGATATTAGAAGATGGTGACGTACACTTTAAAGAAAGTATTACAGATAAAGATTCGTGTAATATTTATCTAATTTCAGGAGAAACGACCAAAAAACCGATTCAATTTAAAGTGGAAAATTGCGATAGTATTGCGAAAATTTACGATGTAGATTTCTATTCTGAAGATTAAAAAAGCCCGCTAAAATTTTACAATATTAGCAGGCTTAGCTATTTATGTTATTCAGAAATTATAGAATTTGGGCAGCGTGATCTTTGGTTTTCACCTTTCCAATAACTTCTTCTATATTACCTTCTTCATCGATAACGAAAGTAGTTCTATGAATACCGTCGTATTCTTTCCCCATAAACTTTTTAGGTCCCCAAACTCCGTAGGCATTAATAACTTCTTTCTCCTCGTCTGCTAGTAACGGAAACGGAAGTTCATTTTTCGCTTTAAAATTGGTTTGTCTACGTTTAGAATCTGCACTAACCCCTAAGATTGAATAACCTTCTTTTTCAAATACTTCCCAATTGTCCCTCAGGTTGCATGCCTCTGCAGTACATCCTGGTGTACTTGCTTTTGGATAGAAAAATAATACTAGTTTCTTTCCTTTAAAATCAGAAAGCTTAACTAAGTTTCCATCTTGATCTTCTACTGCAAAATCTGGTGCTTTATCTCCGGCTTTTAATCTCGTCATAATTCTTATTTTTGCATAAAATTAAAGCTTTATGAACAAACAGCAAAAAGTGCAATTTGTAATTGACACTTTACAAAATATTTATCCTGAAATTCCTATTCCTTTAGATCATAAAGATCCTTATACCTTATTAATTGCTGTTTTACTTTCTGCACAAAGTACAGATGTGAAGGTAAATCAAATTACACCGCTTTTATTTGAAGTTGCCGATACACCGCAAAAAATGGTGAAATTAAGCGTTGAAGAAATTAGAGAGATCATAAAACCTTGTGGATTATCACCTAGGAAGTCAAAAGGTATTCATGGTCTTTCTGAAATATTACTAGATAAATATAATGGGCAGGTACCGGCAGATATTGAAGCTTTGGAAAGTCTTCCTGCTGTTGGTCACAAAACAGCTAGTGTAGTAATGGCGCAGGCATTTAATGTACCTGCGTTTCCCGTCGATACTCATATTCAGCGACTAATGTATCGATGGAATTTATCAAACGGAAAGAGTGTTGCCCAAACTGAAAAAGATGCTAAACGATTATTTCCAAAAGATTTATGGAATGATCTTCATTTGCAAATAATCTGGTATGGCCGCCAATATTCACCGGCAAGAGGTTGGGATCTAGAAAAAGACATTATTACTCAAACTATCGGTAGAAAAACAGTTCTGGCAGATTATGAAAAGAAACTAGCTAAAAAAAAGAAATAAAAAAACTCCGGAAATTCCGGAGTTTTTTTTGTATCTAGTTTAAAAACTATGCCTTTATTTTTGACGCTAAGCTTACGGCTCTTTTCACCTGAGCTGCAATTGCTTTCTTATCTTTCTCTGATAGGTCACTTCCGCCTACCATACTAAAACCATAAGGGTTACCACCGGTTTCAAAAATAACAGGATCTGTATATCCAGGATTTGCGATTACCGCGCCCCAGTGCATCATCGCTTTATATAAAGAAATTAGAGTAGCTTCTTGTCCTCCATGAGGATTTGCAGCACTTGTCATTCCACTTACTACTTTATCGACTAATTTTCCTTCTTGCCATAATGGTCCTGTTGTATCCATCAAACTACTAAACTGTGATGGCAGGTTACCATATCTTGTAGGCGCTGAAAATATAATTGCATCGGCCCAATCAAAATCATCGGCAGAAGCTACTGGAATGTCTTTAGTCGCATTATAATGCTTCACCCAATCTTCGTTTCCTTTCATAATTTCTTCAGGAACCGTCTCTTCTACTCTTAAAAATTTAATCTCTTTTACTCCTAAATCTTTAGCAGCTTCTTCAGCTACTTTAGACATTTGATAATTGGTACCGGTTGCGCTGTAATAAATGATAGCAAGTTTTATATCTTTCATAATTTATTTTTTTCTAATTTAAAACGAATATGCTAGCTTAGGAAAAAACAAGTTTTAAAGTTTTGATAATTCTCTTAGAATCTGATCAATAATAAAGCCTGCACTTAGCAGGCTGTAGGTTTTAATTTAAAAGCATTTCATAATCTTCAGTCTTACCAGGCAAAACTTTTAATGCTTTCGAATAGTTTAATAGAAACTTGATGGTTTCTTCTTTAGGCTTCAAATGTTGTGATTTTTCTTCTCTCGAAGGTTTTTCAAAGTAAATGTTCTCCATTAAAACGTTATTAAGATGGTTATACAATTATATAACGACACTCATAACGTAATATTGCATCATTAATTTGTTAAAACCATATTATGCTTTTCTATAATTTTTCTAAGATTTATCAAAGCATATCGCATTCTACCTAAAGCCGTATTAATGCTTACTCCGGTTCTTTCAGAGATTTCTTTAAAACTCATCTCTTTATAAATACGCATGGTAAGCACCTCCAATTGGTCTTCAGGAAGTTCTCTAATTACTTCGCGCAAATCGGTTTCGATCTGATCTTTAATAATTTGTTTTTCGGCATTTAATCCTGAATCACTTAAAACTGAAAAAATATTGAAATCACCGCTATTATCAAATTTCGGCATTCTTTTATTTCTTCTAAAGTGGTCAATCACTAAATTATGTGCAATACGCATCACCCAAGGTAAAAATTTACCTTCTTCATTATATTTTCCTTTTTTTAAAGTGTTGATGACTTTGATGAATGTGTCCTGAAAAATATCTTCAGATATATCTTTGTCAAATACCTTAGAATAAATGAAACTGTAAATTCTTTGTTGATGACGATGAATAAGTTCTGAGAGGGCCAATTCGTTTCCGTTAATGTAGTCTTTAACAAGAATGGCATCTGTTACCTTAGTTTTTTCCATACAGTTACTTTTAAAGGGATTTACCCTGTCTTAGAATAGGTTATTTAGATAAAAAGTAACTGTGTTTAATAGGCAACGTTGTTTTTTAGATTGGCTTCAAATATAATAAACAAAATTTAAGAAATGCAAACGAAAGCTTAAAATTTTAACAATACTATAGGATTTTAATGGCTTTTCGCACTGGTATAGATTAAGTACCTTTGCATACTTATTGCTAGAAAGAGACCATGAATATTGATTTAGAGAAAATAAACCCCAAAGAAAATATTATTATTAAGGGTGCAAAACTGCACAATCTTAAAAATATAAACGTTGTTATACCGCGTAATAAACTGGTAGTGATTACCGGCCTTTCTGGCTCGGGTAAATCCAGTTTAGCATTCGATACTTTATATGCCGAAGGACAACGGCGTTATGTTGAAAGTTTATCTTCGTATGCGCGCCAATTCCTGGGAAGACTGAATAAGCCAAAAGTCGATTATATTAAAGGAATTGCACCTGCAATAGCTATCGAACAGAAGGTAAATTCTACCAACCCGCGATCTACCGTAGGAACTTCTACTGAAATTTACGACTATCTAAAATTACTTTACGCACGTATCGGTAGAACATTTTCTCCGGTATCAGGTAGAGAAGTAAAAAAAGATTCGGTTACCGATGTGATTAAGTTCGTCAAAGCATTTCCCGATCGTACGAAACTCCTCCTCCTTGCTCCTATTTTTGTGGAAGAAGGAAGAGATTTGGATGAAAAAATTAAAATTCTTGCACAACAAGGTTACAGCCGAATTAAAATTGCAGATGAAGTTCTTAGAATTGATGAAGCCGATTTAAGTAAAGCTAAGCCTGAAAATACTTCTCTCGTCGTAGATCGTGTTATTAAAAAGGATGATGAAGACTTCTATAATCGATTAGCCGATGCTATCGAAGCAGCGTTTTTTGAAGGTAAAGGGGAATTATTTGTAGAAACACTTGCAGATAATAAATTACATCACTTCAGTAATAAATTTGAGCTTGATGGAATGAATTTCTTGGAACCCAACGTCCATTTATTCAGTTTTAATAATCCTTACGGTGCATGTCCAAAATGTGAAGGTTATGGCGATGTAATCGGTATTGATGCAGATTTAGTAATCCCTAACACCGGTTTATCTATTTACGAAAATGCTATTTATCCATGGCGTGGTGATAGTATGAGTTGGTATCGGGATCAATTGATTAATAATTCTCATAAGTTCGATTTTCCGATACATAAACCTTATTTCGAACTAACTCAGGAGCAACAAGATTTGGTATGGAACGGTAATCAATATTTTGAAGGATTAAATCAGTTTTTTGACTTTTTAGAACGAAAAGCTTACAAGATTCAAAATCGTGTAATGTTATCGCGTTACCGCGGAAAAACAAAATGTTCCACCTGCAACGGAAAGCGATTGCGACAAGAAGCAGAATATGTAAAGATCAACGGAACCAGTATTACTGAACTGGTTGTAAAACCTCTTGATAAAGTAAGAGCCTTTTTTGCCGAGTTGAAATTGGACGAATATGAAGAGGTAATTGCAAAACGCCTGCTTACTGAAATCAATAACCGACTTAAATTCTTATCTGAAGTAGGCTTAGATTATCTTACACTAAACCGGAAATCGAATACCCTTTCTGGTGGAGAATCTCAACGTATTAATCTGGCAACTTCTTTAGGTAGTAGCCTTGTAGGCTCCATGTATATTTTGGATGAACCTTCGATTGGTTTGCACCCGAGAGATAGCGAGCGCTTGATAGGTGTTCTTAAAAACCTGCGCGATTTAGGGAATACCGTAATTGTTGTAGAGCATGATGAAGAAATCATGAAAGAAGCCGACGAAATTATCGATATAGGTCCTGAAGCTGGTACGCATGGTGGTCATGTGGTAGCAACAGGAACCTTGAAAGAAATTCTGAAATCAGATTCACTTACCGCGCAATATCTCACAGATAAAAAACGTATCGAAGTTCCTAAAGAAAGAAAAAAATGGACTCGAGAAATCAATATTCTTGGCGCAAGAGAAAACAATCTTAAAAATATTGATGTTACTTTTCCATTAGGAATATTTACCGCGATTACGGGAGTTTCAGGAAGTGGTAAAAGTACGCTGGTAAAAAAATTACTTTATCCCGCAGTACAGAAACAACTTGGCGGTTATGGTGAAAAGGTAGGCCAGTTTAGCGGAATTAAAGGAGATTTTAAAAATCTAAAATCAGTTGAATTTGTAGATCAAAACCCAATTGGTAGATCTTCAAGATCAAACCCGGTAACTTATATTAAAGCTTACGATGATGTAAGAAATCTTTTTTCATCTCAAAAAATCTCAAAAATTAGAGGTTATAAACCAAAGCATTTTTCTTTTAATGTTGATGGCGGCCGCTGTGAAACCTGTAAAGGTGAAGGTGAAGTAACTATCGAAATGCAGTTTATGGCTGATGTTCATTTGCAATGCGAAGCTTGCGATGGAAAACGCTTTAAAAAGGAAATTCTTGAAGTAAAATTCAATGAAAAAAACATTGATGATATTTTAAATATGACCATCGATGATGCTATTGACTTTTTCGACATGCACAACGAAAATAAAATAGCTAATAAATTGCAACCTTTACAAGATGTAGGATTAGGATATGTTCAACTAGGACAAAGTTCTTCTACGCTATCTGGAGGGGAAGCACAGCGTATTAAATTAGCTTCTTTCTTGATAAAGGGAAACACAAAAGATAAAGCACTGTTTATTTTTGATGAGCCGACTACCGGACTTCATTTTCATGATATTCAGAAATTATTAAAATCATTTAATGCGCTGATTGATAAAGGCCATACCGTAATTGTGATAGAACATAATATGGATTTAGTAAAATGCGCAGATTTTGTTATCGATTTAGGTGCTGAGGGTGGCGAAAATGGTGGTTATCTTGTAACGCAAGGAACTCCAGAGCAAGTTGCAAAACATAAAGATTCCTACACAGCAGGTTATTTAAAATCAAAACTGAAATAAATAAAATTAACACACAAATATCTATAATTCAATACTTTAAATCATTTCACCAAAGATATATAATTTCTCTAAAGAGCCTTTAAAAGGCTCTTTCTTAGTTTTTGGCATGCGCTTTGTAATTACTAAGCTGTAGCCAGCTACTACTTCAGTATTAATTAAAAACTTACGCC
This sequence comes from Zunongwangia endophytica, assembly GCF_030409505.1. Classification (NCBI taxonomy): domain Bacteria; kingdom Pseudomonadati; phylum Bacteroidota; class Flavobacteriia; order Flavobacteriales; family Flavobacteriaceae; genus Zunongwangia; species Zunongwangia endophytica. The sequence goes on from NZ_JAUFPZ010000002.1 coordinate 1,439,213, forward strand.
ATGAAAAAATTTACCTTAATATTTTCCATATTGTTTCTAGGTTTGGTGAATATCGCCAAAGCTGACGAAACGAACTTCAGAAATGGCTATAATGATTCCTTCATTTTTATTGAAGGAGGCGTTGAATTTTCAATTTATCCGAATGGTGAGTTCGACTTTTATTATAATCCTGCATTTAGAAGATCTAGCGTTGTAAATATATCAGTTCCGCATGTAAACATCAGTTTTAACTCCGGTTATAATTATGATCCTTACATACAATATGATGATTATGGTGCGGTAATTCAGATAGAGCAAGTACCTGTGTATTATGACTATTATGGTAGAATTGTTCAGGCTGGAGATATTGTAATTGATTACGATCGTTATGGATATGTAATGAATGTAGGAAATCTATTTGTTCAATACGATCCATACCATAGAATCGCTGGATATAGAGGTTATATTAATGCTTATAATAGAGGTTATGTGTATCGTCCTTGGCATCGATACTATAGAAGACCAAGAGCCAATTTTAGCGTGGTATTTAATCGCCCATACAGAGCATATTATCAGCCTTCTAGAATCACATATGTAAAACATGTGAATTATTATAATACTCATCACAATAGGAGATCTTATAAAAATTTCCATAGACCGGGAGAAAAGGTAAGAAGTTATAACCGGGGAAGAAGAGTTGCTGAGCGTAGAGATGTGCGATCTAATAGATCTAGTTCTAGAAGAAGTGATCGGGTAGCAACTAGGTCTCAAATTTCAAGAAAGGATAATAATAGATCGACTAGAAGCACTTCTTCTAGAAATCGAAACAAAACGATTATTGGATCTAGAAATGAAAGAAGTTCAACTTCCAGAGGCACGGTAAATAATAGTTCTAGCAGGTCTAGAAATAATGCGAGAATCACCAATAAGCGAGCTTCAGAAAATAATAATAATTCTAGAAGAAGTACAAATTCACGATCGGTAAGAACCGCTCCCAGAAGTTCAAATTCTTCTGCAAATCAAAGAAAAGCAGCTGTAGTGAAAAGAGAGCGTAATGCAAGCACCAGAAGTGCGAATACCAGATCGCAAAGAACGGTAAAAGCGCAACGTCCAACGCAGCAAAAAGAAGTAAGAAGAGCAGCTACAAATAGAAGTAGAAATACAAGTGCCAGAAGCTCAAGATCTAGCAATAGAAGTAACGCAAGAAAAACCTCACGTTCTCAAAGTTCGGCACGAAATGTGAGAACTAGAGATTAGAGTTCATAATTTAATTTTTTGGTTGGTTAGTTGGAAAACCCCCTGTGGCGCAAGCCCGGGGGTTTTCTTTTTACTCTATTTTAGATGAATTGGCTCAAGTTATTTAAGCTTCGACAAAATACCTTGAATCATCCCATTTATATCTTCTGAAAGTCTTAAAGAATATATTACTGAAATATAAAGCAGAACAGTAATGCCACCCTTTAGTGCAATGCTAAAAATAGGATGAAACGGAAATTCCCAGAAATAAAAAGCTAAAGTAAAAATTGAAGTCAGTCCAAAAAGTAGTACACTTTTTTTAGTGAAAGGATGCATTTTAAATTTCTGAAAAACTAAATAGATTTTTGACGAATTATAAATAAAGAAAGCGATAAAAGAAGCTACGGCAGCCCCCTCAATACCAAATCTTGGTATAAAAAATAAGTTTAGAACAAAGGCCAATACGACCAATAATACCCCGATCCCTAATACAAGACGATAATAATCTGAATTGAAAAGAATACTGTTATTAATTGCCAAAACATTGTCGTACAGTTTCACCAAAGAGATTAAAAGCACGATTAGAATACTTAACGAATATTCTTCAGGAATTAGGCGATAAAGCGTGTGCACATTGGTTAAAATCAAAACAAAAATTAGCGCACTTACGATCGACAAGCTTATCGAACTTCGTTTGTAAAGATCTTCTAATTTTTTAAAATTTCTAGTGTTTAAGTATTCCGCAGTAATAGGATTTGTGATTTGATGCATCGCTTTTTGCGGTACAGAAATCACGGTAGCGATATAAATACCAATTCCATAAATTGCCACGTTTTCTATAGGCAAATAAGATTCGATCATTACTTTATCTAAATCCAACAACGCAGTCGCTACAGAAGCTGCAATGAGAATTAACGCGGTATATTTTAAAACTCGTGATAGGTTAGCCGGAAAACTAAATTTCAACGAAGGCCGATGCAGTTTAAAAGCATAACTTCCCATAATTATTAACCGAATTAGGAAAACTATTCCTACTCCGTACATAAAATGATCGGCCTGCAGCAAATCAAAATACACTGAAAATAATAGTATTGTGGTTCCCAGTCTATGAACCACTTCTTTCATAAAATTACCAAAAACACTCTTGTAATAAATCTTAGCCCAGGCAAAAAATACTTCAAAATAAGCCGTTGCGACCGCCAAAAGGTAGATCAGCCAAACGTAAGGTTTTACCAACTCATTACCATCAGAAAAATAATTCAGTAAAAATTCATAAGTAAAATGCCCAATAAGTCCTAAGATTAGAGAAATTCCTAAAGGAAGATAAAGTGCCAAATTCAACAATTTATCCTTCTCTTCTCTGGTTTTATAGCTAGTGAAGAATTTCACGATCGTACTATGCACTCCAAAGGCCATAAAAGGCCACATTAAATTTGCTGCAGAAAGTAGAAAACTAACCAGCCCGTAATATTGCTGATCGAGAAAATAAGTATATAAAAAAAGCGTGTTTAACGCGCCAAGCCCAAACCCCACATAAGTGGTCATCATGTTTTTGACCGACTGGTTAATAATTACGCCCATACTTTAGTTTTTGATCAATTCAGCTAATGTTTTAGTGAGGCTTTTACGCTGATAGTCCTCAATATATTTGCTATTCGAAATTAGTTGGTTTTCGCGATATTTTTGATAAGAACTTAAAATAAAATCTTTTAAGGCCGAATCTTGATGATATTCGAAACTTTCGCCTGAAGTCGTTTCTTTAATAATTTGGGCAACATCCCAGTGCGGCGGCCCAATTGCCAATATTGGACGTTTTGCAGCTAAATATTCGAATAATTTCCCGGCGATAATTCCTTTAGTTTCTTCGGAATTAATTTCGATGAGCAATAAAAGCTGACTTGTTTTCTGAACTTCTAAAGCTTGCTGATGACTTATATAACCGCCAAGCTCTAAATTATCAGAGAGACCAACTTCATTTATACTTTGTAGCACATCGTCACTTACCGCGCCATATAGTTTCAATTTAAAATCGCTACGGAAATTTTTATTTTCTTCGGAAATTTCAGCTAAAACTTCCCAAAGTTTCTTAGGGTTTCTTCCCGATAACAAAGAACCAATATGAGAAATACTGAAAGATTTATCTAATTTCGATTCGGTTTGCAATTCAGTATCAAAACCATTGGTGATTACTGTAATGGGTTTCATAGTTTTTGAAGCAAATTCTTTTTTGGTCGTAAAACTCGTCGTAATAATCTGGTCGGCCGTTTTTAAAACTTCCCTTTCTAATTTCTGATGTTTTGCTGCAGATGATGTGGTTAGTTTTAATTCTTTTTGATAACCAATTTGCGTCCACGGATCGCGAAAATCGGCAATCCAATTTAGGTTTAATTGCTTTTTTAAACCCAAAGCTATAAGGTGCAAACTATGTGGAGGACCTGTGGTGATTACCGTATCAATATTGGACTTTTCTAGGTAAGATTTTAAGAATTTCACCGAAGGTTTTATCCAAAACCTTCTTGCATCGGGAATAAAAAAATTACCGCGAATGTAAAGCATCAGTTTTTGAACCGTGCTTTGCTTTTCTTTCTTTTTAATAATCCCTGAACTTATCGTTTTTGTATCCTTCTTCGATAAAAACGAAGCAAATTTATATGGTTCAAAAATCGGCTGACGTATAATTTCTAAATCTTCTGGAACTTCCTTTTCAAAAGACTCATCAATAAGCGGATAATTTGGATTTTCTGGAACAAAAACTATAGGCTCCACCCCAAAATCACGGAGATATTTTACGAATTTCAACCATCGCTGAACGCCAGGACCACCAGCTGGAGGCCAGTAATAGGTAATGATCAGCACTTTTTTCATAACCTAAGCTTTTTTGCGATACGCAAACACAAATCCCCCTACGATCAGCACTACTAAAATAAGCGTACTGGCTAAAGCAATGCTTCCGCCCGTCTTAATTACTTGTGGCTCGAATTTAAAAGTTACGGTATGCTCACCTTGCGGAATGTTCATTGCTCTAAGCACGTAATCTGCACGAACATGATCCACTTTCTTCCCGTCTATGTAAGCTTGCCAACCTGGTTGGTAGTACATTTCAGAAAAGACAGCTAATTGCCGAATTGAAGTATTGGTTTTATACACTAATTCATTGGGTTGTTCACTTTGCAGTTCGATAGATCCAACTTCATCGTAAACAAAATCCATTTTAATGTCATTCTTAAATCGCTTATCGATAACCGCTACATCTTGCGGATCGGTTTCTTTTAAAGCTGCTATTTCAGCATTTGCATCATCAACCCATTCTACATCTCTTACAAACCAGGCATTCCCATAAACACCTTGATTTTGCTGCGCCTGCACCCCTTCTTCCGTAGGTATAATGAAATATTTCACATTTAGCATGTTCAATATTTTCATGTTATTCTGCGAAATATAAAAATCGTATAAATCCTGCAATCTTCCTGGTTTCGCACCGTGATATCCACCGATACTATTGTGAAAGTAAGATGCTCTAGAGCTGGTTAATGGATCGCCGCTAAGATCAAATACGCGATATCTTGATTGATCTTGCATAATTTGTTGATCTGCCGCATTTGGTTGATATGGTTGCTCCATTTTGCGAGCATTAACAAAGTCATCATTATTTACATAACGACGCGCTACAGGCACTAAATCTGCCAAAAATAAGATGGCAAAACCACCAAGGATAAGCTTTTTAGATATTTTTTCCCGAAGATAGAACCAAATTAAAAATACGCATAACGCTACGAAGATGAAACTACGAATAGCATCACTAACTAACATCGATTGGCGATCTTCTTTAAGAGCATTCATTAGATCCATCCCTAATTGCTGACGAATTTGCCCATCACGTGCGCCACTAAAATCAAATAGAATTGAATTGAACAACACTAAGATTAATGCTAATCCCGCAGTAATTATTGTACTCCATTTTAAAGCTTCAATTTTTTCCTCCTTAGTATGTTTATTAGCAAATAAGCACGATAATCCTACAATTGCCAGTAACGGAACGCAAAGTTCTACAATCACCTGTATCGAAGAAACTGCTCTAAACTTATTATAAAGCGGTATATAATCAATAAAAAATTCTGTAAAAAAACCGAAGTTTTTACCCCAGGAAAGTATCAAAGTCAATAAGGCACCACTGGCTACCCACCATTTTAATCGCCCTTTAATTAGAAATAATGCGAAGACGAATAAAAATAAAATGGTAGCACCAATATAGGCAGGTCCTGCAACAATTGGTTGCTGTCCCCAATAAGTTGGTGCATTTTCGGTAAATTGTTTAGCTTGAATAGGTGAAGCACCCATTTTCATTAATTCTGAATATAATTCAGAATCTTCACCAACATCTTCGGCACTGCTACCTCCCATAAAACCAGGGACAAAAAGATCTAACGTTTCTGCAATTCCGTAGCTATATTCAGTAATATAGTCATAAGTTAAACCAGCTTCCGGTTTCTCATTTCCGTCTGGAGTTATAGACAATCCGGTATCACCTCGCGTACTGTGTGAGGTATATTCTTGTGTTGCAATTAGATTAGTTGCATTCGTACCAATAGCTAAAACTACGGCAACAATCATCACACCTATTGCTTTAAAATACTGCGGAAGTTTTTGTTTCTTAAAGGCATCGATTAAATAAACAATCCCGAGTACGATCACTAAAAGCAATAAATAATAGGTCATCTGAAAGTGATTCGCCTGAATTTCTAGTGCCATAGCCACCGCCAGCAAACTAAAGCCTCCAATAAGTTTTTGTCGGAAAGTGAGAATAATTCCGCCCAAGACCATTGGCATATATGCGATTGCATGCGCCTTAGCATTATGACCCACACCTAAAATTATGATAAAATAAGTGGAAAAACCGAAAGCTATAGCTCCTAAAAAAGCAAGTTTATAATCGATTTTTAAACATAACAATAAGATATAAAAACCTATAAAGTACAGAAATAAATAATCTGCAGGTCGAGGCAGAAATCGCAGTACAGAATCTAATTTCTTTACGTAATTATGTGGATAATAAGCACCAAGTTGATAAGTAGGCATGCCTCCGAAAGCAGCATCTGTCCAATACGGTTCTTCGCCTGTATTCTCTCTAAAGTCAGATTGTTCTTTGGCCATTCCAATATACTGAACAATATCACTTTGGAAGATTTCCTTCCCTTTTAATACCGGATTAAAATAAAAAAGCGCAATAATTACAAATCCCAGTAAAACCAGAATATGCGGAAGAAACTGTTTTAATTTGGCCATTTAAAGATTATTTTTAATCTCCAGAACGCGGAGACTGTCTTATTTAAGAATCCCGAAATTAATCAATTTCTTCGTAATCGATATACTCCCCTACTTCTTTGTTGGATTTTCGATGATTTCCCGGTTTCTTATTAATGCTAACCTTACCTTCCTTATCGGTTTTATTTTGCTGAGTTCTTTGCTGCCCACCGCCAAACTGCTGGCTAAATTGCTGTTCGAACTTTCTCCCCATTTTCCGCATTGCATACTTCAGCAACAATGGGCCAAAGTACTTCAGTAATATTTTAAACCCGAAGTATACTAACATAATTATTAGTATCGTTTTTATCACTCCGGAAAAATCTGCCTGAAACATATAATTTTAATTTCAGCAAAAATAAAAATTAAGGCTTAGAAATGGAAAGCCTACAATCTTAAATAAAAAATAAATTCATTTATCTTTGAAATGAAAAACCTTTACTACATGCAAAAACTAACCGCAATTGTATTCGCCTTTTTAGCAAACTCAATCATATGCAACGCACAGTTCACTGAAACTATTAACTCTAACCGACCAGGACAATCTCAGGGCGCATTTGCCGTAGGAACCGGAGTCTATCAGTTGGAAGCTGGTGGTTTCTTTGGTAATAATAATCATGATCTTCTTGGGACAGATACCGATTTATATGGAGCAAATTATATGCTAAGAGCTGGTTTTCTTACCGATATCCTAGAACTAAGCATTAAAGGAAGATATCAATACGAAGAAACAAGCATACTGCAGGGAGGCCAAGATCGAATTTACGAGAGAAGCAATTTTCCATTTAACACCATCGGAGCTAAGGTATTACTTTACGATCCTTATAAAAACGGAGATAATCGTCGCGAAGTAAATCTAAAAAGCTGGAAGGCCAATCAGAAATTTGACTGGAGAAGACTAATCCCAGCTGTTTCCCTTTACGGTGGTGCTAATGTTACGATACAAGATGATAATCCTTACCGTTTTGAAGGTGAAAATAAATATACTCCACAAGTAACCTTAATTACTCAGCACAATTGGGGTAGATGGGTTTGGGTAATGAACCTTACTGCTGAAAAGTTTACTGAAACTTATCCGAGCTACCAATTTATAGGAACCCTAACTCACGCTTTTAATCCTGAATTTGCCATTTTCGGCGAATATCAAGCCATTTTTGGTGATTTATATGCCGACGATCTTTTTCGCGCAGGAGCGGCTTATTTAGTTACTGATTATTTACAATTTGATATTGCAGGTTTGGCAAATGTAAAAGACACACCGTCTAGATGGCAAGTGCAGGCGGGAATATCGGTTAGACTAAACTTTCATAAAGACAAATCGCCAAATGATCTTTCTCGAGACAATCGCAGTGAATTTGACTTCTAATTAAATTCTTAAATACATAGAAAAAGCCGCTGAAAAAATTCAGCGGCTTTTTTGTTATTCGAAATAATTCTTATTGAATTATGACTTGTTCGCCATTGCTGCTTCAACTGAAGCTGATAATCTTTTGTAAGTTCCGTTCTCCAAACGTTCTCTAATAGCTGAAAAAGCAACTAAAGTTTCTTCAACATCTTGTAACGTATGAGAAGCTGTTGGAATCATTCTAAGTAAGATCAATCCTTTTGGAATTACTGGATAAACTACGATCGAGCAAAACACACCGTGATTCTCACGAAGATCTTTCACCAATGCCATTGCTTCTGGAATACTACCTTTTAAATATACTGGCGTTACACAACTCTGCGTAGTTCCAATATCAAATCCTTTATCTTTTAATCCGTTTTGAAGCGCATTTACATTCTCCCAAAGCTTATTTTTGAGATCTGGTATTGTTCTAAGCATTTCCAGTCTCTTTAACGCTCCAACCACAAGTTGCATTTGCAAAGACTTTGCAAACATCTGCGATCTTAAGTTATACTTTAGGTAATCTATAATTTCTTTATCACCTGCTATAAATGCACCTGTACTTGCCATAGATTTCGCAAAAGTTGCAAAATATACATCAATATCATCTTGCACGCCTTGCTCTTCTCCTGCTCCTGCTCCTGTTTTCCCTAAAGTTCCGAAACCATGGGCATCATCTACAAAAAGACGGAAATTATATTTCTTTTTAAGCTCTACAATTTCTTTAAGTTTTCCTTGCTCGCCTCTCATTCCAAAAACACCTTCAGAAATAAGAAGAATTCCGCCTCCGGTTTGTTCAGCGATTTTAGTTGCTCTTTGCAGGTTTTTTTCGATACTTTCCATATCGTTATGCTTGTAAGTAAAGCGTTGCCCTAAATGAAGACGAACACCATCTATAATACAAGCATGCGCATCTACATCGTATACAATAACATCTTTCTTAGATACTAATGCATCGATTGTAGAAACCATTCCCTGATACCCAAAATTGAGTAAATAAGCCGACTGTTTGTGTACAAAAGAAGCCAGTTCGTCCTGAAGTTTTTCGTGAAGACTGGTGTGCCCACTCATCATTCTAGCTCCCATAGGATACGCAGAGCCCCATTCAGCTGCTGCCTCAGCATCTACCTTTCTTACCTCAGGGTGATTTGCCAAACCTAGATAATCGTTAACACTCCACGTGATAACGTCTCTTCCTCTAAACTTCATTCTGTTAGAAATTGGCCCTTCCAGCTTTGGGAATACGAAGTATCCTTCTGCCTGCTCTGCCCATTTTCCTAAAGGCCCTTTGTCCTTGTATATTTTATCAAACAGATCTCTCATTGAAATTTTTTTATGCGAACCGCAAAAATACTGAAATTCGGTTCAATTCTACAAAGTATTTGTATAGGTTTTAAAAAAACAAAGCATCCTTTATAAGAGGATGCTTTGTTTTTATATGTTTTTGGTATTTAGCAAAATCGATTACTTGATAATTTCTATTGCTTTAACCTCAGCTTCATTTTTTGTATCAAAGAAACCTTGATCTTCCATCCACTTATCGCTGTATATTTTACTCATATAGCGACTACCGTGATCTGGAAATATTATAACTACTTTACTATTTTCGTCAAATTCACCAGCCTCTTGCAATTGTTTGATTCCTTGCATAGCTGCACCACTAGTGTAACCAACAAGCATTCCTTCTACTTTTGCAAGCTCTCTAGCGGTATGCGCACTTTCTTCGTCTGTAACCTTCACAAAACGATCGATAGCATCAAAATCTGTAGCTGTTGGAATTAAGTTTTTACCTAAACCTTCGATTCGGTATGGATAAATTTCTTCAGCATCGAATTCTCTAGTTTCATGGTATTTTTTTAATACTGAACCATAAGCATCAATCCCGATTATATTTACCTCTGGATTTTGCTCTTTTAAATATCTCGCAGTTCCAGAAATTGTCCCTCCGGTACCACTACATGCAATTAAATGAGTGATCTTACCTTCAGTTTGCTTCCAAATTTCAGGACCTGTAGATTTATAATGTGCTTCAGTATTTAAATCATTAAAGTACTGATTGATATATACAGAACCTTTAATTTCATTATGAAGTCTTTTGGCTACTTCATAATAAGAACGAGGATCGTCTGCCGCAACATGCGCAGGACAGACATACACCTTAGCTCCCATAGTCCTAAGCATTTCGATTTTATCTTTCGACGCTTTAGAGCTTACTGCCAGAATGCAATCATATCCTTTTACCTGACTAACCATTGCGATACTGAATCCTGTGTTACCAGAAGTCGTCTCGATAATCGTGTCACCAGGCTTTAATATTCCTTTTCTTTCAGCTTCCTCAATAATATATAAAGCAATTCGATCTTTAGAAGAATGTCCAGGATTAAATGATTCTACTTTAGCATAGAAATCTCCTTTGAAACCTTCAGTGATCTTATTAAGTTGTACTAGCGGTGTTTTTCCTATAAGTTGTAGAACATTGTCGTACACCTGCAAATCTTCTTTCATAAATGAAGTTCTTTACGTTTTAAGCTTGGCTTACCTGAAGCCAGGAAATAATGTTTCAAAACCGTTCAAAGTTAAGGCAAATTTTTTAATTATTCCTTAATTCCGGCTAAATCGAATAAAAAAGCATATTCTTCGGCAACTTCCTTTAGCGCTTCAAACCTACCAGAAGCACCACCGTGACCGGTATCCATATTAGTTCGTAACAAAAGTAAGTTATCGTTTGTTTTCAATTCTCTTAATTTAGCAACCCACTTTGCTGGTTCCCAATATTGTACTTGCGAATCATGTAAACCTGTAGTCACCAACATATTAGGATAATCTTGAGCTATTACATTATCGTATGGAGAATATTGTAACATATACTCGTAATAATCTTTGTCGTTTGGATTACCCCACTCGTCATATTCTCCTGTTGTTAACGGAATACTATCATCTAACATTGTCGTTACCACATCTACAAAAGGTACAGCGGCAATCACACCTTTGTATAAATGCGGAGCCATATTCACAACAGCTCCCATCAATAATCCACCTGCAGATCCTCCCATACCGAATAAATTTTCTTCCGAAGTATAATTTTTAGCAATCAGATGTTTAGAAACATCAATAAAATCGGTGAATGTATTTAACTTAGTGAATAATTTACCGTCTTCGTACCAGTTTCTACCAAGATATTCACCTCCTCGAATATGCGCTATGGCATAAATAAATCCGCGGTCTAATAAGCTTAATCTTACTGTTGAAAAATATGGATCAATTGTAGAACCATAAGAACCGTAGGCATATTGCAACAATGGATTAGTGCCATCTTTTTTAATTCCTTTTTTGTAAACTAAAGAAATTGGAACTTGCGTACCATCATTGGCTGTTGCCCAAATTCTCTCTGAAGTATAATTATTTTTATCAAAGTGACCACCCAATACTTCTTGTTCTTTCAATACTGTTTTTTGCTTTGTGACCATATTGAAATCCACTACCGATGTAGGCGTAGTCATTGAGTTATAGGTATAACGCAAGACATCGGTATCGAAATCTGGGTTTATAGAGGTATAAGCCGTATAGGTTTCGTTATCAAACGGAATAAAATAATCATCGCTTTTATCCCAGCGGATAATTCGTATTTCATTAAGTCCGTTTTTGCGTTCCCCAACAACTAAATAATCTTTAAAAATATCTATGTCTTCCAAAAGAACATCTGGGCGGTGAACGATCACATCGATCCAGTTTTCCTTTCCTGTTTTTGTTACAGGAGTCTTCATGAGCTTAAAATTATAAGCTCCGTCCCTATTGGTTAGAATATAAAAATCATCCTCAAAATGCGAAATACTGTATTCTAGGCCTCTAATTCTAGGTTGAATTACATGAAAATTCCCTTCTGGATTATCTGCTTCTAATACTCGATATTCTGTAGTTAAGGTACTATGCGACCCAATTACAATATATTTTTTGGATTTCGATTTGTAAACGTAGGTATTAAAAGTTTCGTCATCTTCCTGAAAAACCAATTCATCTTCAACAGGATTAGTTCCTAAAATGTGCTTGTAGATCTGAAAGCTTCGCAAGGTCTGGTCGTCCTTCTTAGTATAATACAGCGTTTTATTATCATTTGCCCAGGTAGATCCTCCGGTGGTATTTTCTATATTTTCAGGATATAATTCTCCTGTTTCCAGATTCTTGATTCTGATGGTATATTTTCTTCGGCTAACAGTATCAGTTCCAAATGCTACCATTTTATTATCGGGGCTTACATTTAAACCACCCAAACGATAATAATCGTAACCTTCAGCCATAAGATTAACATCGAACATCACCTCTTCGGGCGCCTGAAGCGTTTCTTTTTTTCTTGAAAAAATTGGGTAATCTCCACCTTTTTCAAAACGTGTGATATACCAATAATGGTTAAGACGGTAAGGCACAGATTGGTCATCTTCTTTAATACGCCCTTTCATCTCATCAAATAAATCCTTCTGAAAATCTTTGGTATGTTCTGTTTGTTTATCGCAATAATCATTCTCGGCATTTAAATAAGCAATTACTTCAGGATCTTCACGATCATTCATCCAGTAATAATTATCAACTCTTATATCGCCGTGAATTTCTAATTCTGCCGGTATCTTTCTAGCCTTTGGTGGCTGCACTGCTTTATTCAAAATAATCAATTTTTAAAGGAATGTAAAGGTAAGGCTTCCCATCAAATTTTATAATTACAGATTCATAAATTCTGTAATGAAGTTGATACTATAATTTATTAGTTTTGTGTGTCTAACTAAAATTGAAATAATTATGTTCGGAGATATGATGGGTATGATGAATAAAATCAAAGAAGCCCAAGAAAATGTTGAAAAGACGAAAGCGAGATTAAAAACGGTATTAATCGATGAACAATCTAGCGACGGACTATTAAAAGTGACCGTTAGCGCTGCAAGAGAAGTTAAAAGTATTGATATCGCAGATGAACTTTTGGAAGATAAAGAGCAATTAGAAGATTATTTAGTGCTTACATTGAATAAAGCGATAGAAAAAGCTTCAGATATTAACGAAAAAGAGCTTGGAGCGGCGGCTAAAGATGGAATGCCAGATATTCCCGGTTTAGATAATATGTTTAAATAAAACTTTAGAAATTAGATCTTAGAAACTAGTTGTGAGACATTAGATTTTAGATCTTTAAGAATAATGATATAAAAAAACCTGCAATATCGATATTGCAGGTTTTTTTATTCTTTTTTTGATATTAAGCTTCGCCACGCGCCGGATAGTTTTTATCTAAAACAAAATCAATTGCTTTTAAAATATCCCCAAAATCGGGTCTTGCAAAAGGCATAGACTGAATGCTCGCTGCATAAACCGTTTTGTCTGGTTTTATCAAAAATAATCCTGGCTCAAAAAATGCTTCAGGTTCTTTATCATTTAAACCTTCAGAAATATAAAGATCCCATTTTCTAGCATCTTCAGTTAATAAACCGTATCCTATATTAAGTTGATCCACATCCCAGGATTCCACTGTTTTGTTTGCAAGCTCTTCGTTATTTGCGCTTATACAAATCACATTGACTCCTCGCTCCTGAAATTCAGAAATCTTAGAATTCAATTCGGTTAAATATTTCTTACAAACCGGGCAGTGAATTCCACGATAAAAAACAATCATCGTAAAGTTTTCCGGATTCTCATCTTTAAGATTCCACTCTACTCCCTTAGCAGTTTGTACTCTTAGTTGCGGTGCTTCTTTTCTTGGCAATATATTTTTCATTTCAAATAGCTTTTAATGCTGAAATCTAAAAATTACCAAATCAAAACTATATTAAAAAGCTTGTAAGCTTGCGTTAAGATTTACTAAACAAACTTATAAGCTGATATTCTTTAATACTGAAATGAATTTTTGATGCATCGCTTCCGTATAATCTAAATGCGTCACTATTCTCAGTTTTCCTTTTCCCAAAGCACTAATCCTAATATTATTTTTCTGAAGAATTTTATTGAATTGATCCTCAGCGGAAGCATCTTTCAAATTAAAAATAATAATATTCGTTTCTACAGGCTCTACTTCACCAACGTAGGATTGCGCTCTTAATATTTCAGCAATTTCACTAGCTCTTTTATGATCTTCAGCTAAGCGATCTACGTGATTATCTAAAGCATAAATTCCTGCTGCAGCCATAAAACCAACCTGACGCATACCACCACCTAAAACTTTACGTACGCGCATGGCTCCTTTCATAAGCTCTTTATTACCAAGTAAAACAGACCCCATAGGAATTCCCAATCCTTTAGAAAGACATACTGATATGGTATCGAAAAGCTTTCCATATTCTTTAGGAGATTCTCCTTTTGCCACCAATGCATTAAACAACCTGGCGCCATCTAAATGCAAACCTAATTGGTGCGTATTACAAACTTTTCTAATCTTTTTTATTTCTTCAATAGCGTAACAAGCGCCGCCGCCTTTGTTTGTAGTATTTTCAAGACACACCAAAGTGGTAAGCGGACTATGATAAAAATCTGGCGGGTTTATGTTCTCCTCTACCTGTGCTGCCGTGATCATTCCGCGATGCCCATCTACCAATTTACAACTTACGCCACTATTAAAACTAGCCCCGCCACCTTCATAATTATAAACATGCGCCCATTTATCACATATTAGTTGATCGGCAGGCTGCGTATGTAATTTTATCGCTGCTTGATTCGCCATACTCCCGGTAGGAAAAAACAAAGCATCATCTTTCCCGAAATGCTTGGCTAATTTTTCTTCTAAAGCATTTACTGAAGGGTCTTCTTTATAAACATCGTCGCCAACCTCAGCATTCATCATTGCCTTTAACATTCCTTTGGTTGGTCTGGTTACCGTATCACTTCTTAAATCTATTTCGCTCATAAAATCTTTTCTCTTTTTCTATAATCTTGTACACATAAAACTTCCTATTGGTGATCCGTCAGGAATTTTAGGTGCATCTGGCATCGATTCGAACTCTCCCGGTTTATCCATAAACAGTTCTATTTCTTCAAGCATTTGCTCGTATATAGCACCATCTTCATCGTCTAACCAATCTTCTAATTCGGCTAACTGATAATTCACCTCAGCTTTCACTAACGGAGTTGTACTTTTACTTACTGCTAAGTTAAATAAATGCTGCAGCACATTATAATTTATAGTTTCCTGTGCTGCACGTAAATAAGAATCCTTAGGTTGATATTTGATAGTTTCAGCTATTAATTTCTGCAATAAGTCTTCTAATCCCAATTGCTTTTTATCTATAGATTTTTGCTGAACCAATCTTGCCATACGCTCTGGATTCAGCATTAAAGTCAGTGTCATATCGCTAGCAGTTGCTGGTGCTCCTAAAGCATCAAAAGCTACACCAGTATTACTTTTAAAAGATTCTCGTGATCTGCTATAACCAAAAGCTCTTGGCGGGAAAAGCGATAATTTTTCCTGCGGAATTGCAATAGTTTCTGCCTTCAAGGTCTGAAGAAGCTGATCTAAAGCCGATTTTTGACGTTTAGCTGGTAAAATTTCAACAACTTTTTCAGCGCCGCCTTTTACTGCGTAATTATAATCCAAACCACCAATTAACTTGCTTACCGCTTCCGTTTGATATCTATGGAAAAAATATAAGGGAACAAAAACATCTTCTAAAACCGAATATGGTTCGTTTGTTCTAAAATTATCTTCAGAAAAATTAGTAATCGCTTTTTGACGAATTTCGAGTACGTTTTTTAATTCCGCGGTAACATTTTTTCCATTATCCCAAAGGTGGGCATTTACGTGCGCTCCACTTTGTGCTCTGGCATCACTATCGCTTATAAACTGAATTCCCTGATCATAAGCTTCCTGAATAACCGAATTTAAATATGCTCTTTCTGAAGTATTTTCTGGAATATCAGAATAGCTATATTTTACCGTAATCTTATCCCATGTTCCAATATTGGTATCATAAGCGTTTGTTGTGCTCACTTCGCCGTTTTCTATACTAAATTGCGGATGGGGATAATCCATCACCGAAGCTCTATCGCTAACGCTCGCCGCAAAGTTGTGAGCAAAACCTAAGGTATGTCCTACTTCATGCGCTGCTAATTGTCGGATTCTGGCGATTGCCATTTCCATCATTTTCTCATGATTTTCGTCACTTTCAGCAAACGGTTTATTCAGCAAAGCCTGAGCAATCATAAAATCCTGTCGAATTCGAAGACTTCCTAAGCTTACGTGACCTTTAATAATTTCTCCCGTTCTTGGATCGACAACGCTCGCGCCGTAACTCCAACCTCTAGTCGAGCGATGTACCCATTGGATTACATTGTATCGAACATCTAAAGGATCGGCATCGGCTGGCAACATTTTTACCTGAAAAGCATCTTTATAGCCTATAGCTTCGTAAGCCTGATTCCACCAGCTGCCACCTTCCAATAAGGCAGAACGTACAGGCTCGGGTGTACCGGGATCTAAATAATAAATAATTGGCTCTACAGCTTCGCTAATTTCAGCTTCGGGATTTTTCTTTTCTAATCTATGGCGTATTGCAAAACGTTTTAAAATCGGTTCGTAAACCGGTGTTGCATAATCGTAATAAGAAATAGAATTCGCTCCGCTTCTGGGATCAAAAATTCTTTTTTCGTAATTATCATCTGGTAATTCTATAAAAGAATAATGCTGAATTACACTAATATTACTTGCATCTGGCACCACGCTTCTGACCGTTCTACCTTGCGGAGATCCTGAAAAAGTTAATAGACTTTCAAATTCAACATTTTTAGGAAAAGCTTTAGTCCTATCCAACTGCAATGCACTTTTGCTTTTACTAATACTATAACTTCCGTTTTTGCCACGTTTTAGACGACTGGCAATTCCGTGAGCATCTTCCATAATAAAAGGCGTAAGATCGATAATAAACTTTCCATCTTTCTCCTCTTCGATTTCGAAACCATATAAAACCGATTTTGCAAAAGCTTCCTCTATACTTTGCTTTTCTAATTGATTGTCGGTTATCGCCCGATACCGTTGATTGGGTTCTACTAATAGCAGTTTATCACCGGCTCGCTGAAATTTTACTACCGCAGCGCCTCCTAATTGACCACGATCTAACCCTATATCATTACTACCTACTCCACTTCTTAAAGCATGATTGTACAAAAAGAGACTGTCTAATTTGTCTACTTCAAGATAAATTTCGTCGGTTTTTTGATTGTAATAAAAATTAAAGTATCCTTCGTACTTTTTAAGATCTTCTTTTTTTTCCAGAAATTGACTAGAAAGCGTTTGTGCAAAGAGTAAAACGAGTAGTACTATTTTTTTCATGAAAGCTGGTTTTAAGTCACCCAAATTTAATTTTTAAAATTGTTTACAAAGATCAAATTCCGCATTAATATCTATATCTAATATCATGCAACTAAAGACACTAATTTTTTGAATATATTTTAATTTAAAAGTTAATTAATACTAAATAACTAACGCTTTCAAGTGAAAAAATGAGTATTTTATGTCAAAATACTTTTTATGAGTCTAAACACCAACCAACCAAGTTTTTCTTCTTACCAAAAAGACAATAATTTTTTTGATGAAATTTTCACCGACGATAATAAAGTTAAAGAAGTTTACAAGACACTTTTAGACCTTTATAGTGGTCATTCTGTTCAGGACTTTGCTAAATTAAATGAAAAGGCCAAGGCTTCTTTTTTTAATCAGGGAATTACTTTTCAGGTCTATGGCGAGCATGAAACCAAGGAAAAAGTCTTCCCGTTTGATTTATTCCCAAGAATAATTGATCATAAAGAATGGGAAATTATAGAAAAAGGCGTTTTACAACGAAGTAAAGCACTTAATCATTTCTTATGGGATATCTATCACGATAAAAAAATCCTTAAGCAGGGAATTGTTCCGTTAGATCTTATCAACTCTTCTGCTAATTATCTGGATCAGATGCAGGGAATTGATCCACCGGGCGGAATTTACAACCATATAAGTGGTACCGATCTTATAAAACATTCTGATGGAAAATATTATGTATTAGAAGATAACATTAGATGTCCTTCCGGTGTAAGCTATGTTATTTGTAATAGAACGGCACTTAAAAGAGCTCTATTTGGAGTTTTTAATCACTACCAAACGCATACGGTTACCGATTATGCTGAAAATCTTTTAGAGATCATGGAATCGGTTAAACCAAAAGGTGTGGATACACCAACCTGTGTAGTCATTACTCCGGGTATTTATAATTCTGCTTATTATGAGCATTCTTACCTAGCGAAAGCAATGGGTGTAGAACTTGTTGAAGGTAGAGATCTTTTTGTAGAAAATGATTTTGTGTATATGCGCACTATCAACGGTCCTAAAAAAGTAGATGTGATTTATCGAAGAATCGATGATATTTATATGGATCCTCTTGAATTTAGACCTGACTCTACTTTAGGAGTTCCCGGTTTATTATCTGCCTACAAATTAGGAAATGTTTGTTTAGTGAATGCTCCAGGAACTGGCGTAGCAGACGACAAAGCGGTATATACTTATATGCCAGAAATTATTAGGTATTATTTAAACGAAGAACCTATTCTCAACAACGTACATACCTATCATTGTAGCAGACCAGACGAACTAAAATATGTTTTGGAAAACATAGATAAACTGGTTGTAAAACCTGTAGATGAAGCAGGAGGATATGGAATTTCGATTGGGAACAAACTTACCAAAGAAGAAATAGAACGTGTAAAAACGGTCATTAAAGAAAATCCTAGAAAGTATATTGCACAACCAATTATGTCTCTTTCTGTTCATGCTACATACATAGAGGATAATCAAAGTTTTGAACCTAGACACGTGGATCTTAGAACATTTTGTTTATTAGGAAAAGACACCAGCTTTGTTTTAAAAGGAGGATTAACAAGAGTAGCACTTCAAAAAGGAAATTTAATCGTAAATAGCTCACAAGGTGGTGGATCTAAAGACACCTGGGTATTAAAAAAATAAAACAAGATATATGTTATCAAGAGTTGCCAATAACCTTTTCTGGATGGGTCGCTATATAGAAAGGTCTGAACACATTGCGAGATATTTAAATGTCAATTATTTTTCCTCTTTGGATGCACCAAATGAGCTTTCACAATCAAGACAATTTGTACTTAGATCGATGCTCTTTATGGCTAGCGATCCTGTGAAAGATCCAAACATTAAGTTAGATGAAGAAAAAGTATTATTCGATATTGCTCTTAATAAAGACAATCCAGTATCTATTATAAGTTATCTTCAGCATGCAAGAGAGAATGCAAACAGTGCGAGGGATTTAATTTCAACTGAATTATACGAAGCTTTAAATAAATTTTATCATTACACTCTAAATTATCCGATTGATAAATTTGTGAAAAACGGGCTATATGATTTCACCGTTAATGTAGCCGAATCTACTTCTATTTTAAAAGCAAAAATTAGAGGAACTCTATTACACGACGATGTTTACAGTATTATGATGTTGGGAGTTCATATCGAAAGAGCGACTCAAATTGTTAGAATTATCAATGCTAAGTACAATGATGCAAGTTTAGCTGGTGGTAGCTACGGAGACCATTTACAGAACAGCTACGAGTGGACTACATTACTAAAATGTGCAGAATCCTATGATATGATGCGACGATTTTATAAGAAACCGCCGCGTAGCCTTACCACTTTAGAGTTTTTGATTTTGAACCCAATTTGCCCAAGATCGGTTATGACTTGTTTAAATGAAGTAAGTAAGCATATAAGCGACCTCTCGCAAGAGAAAACTCCTTCAAAAAATTCAGCAGAATTTTTAGTAGGAAAAGTAAAATCTGAATACCAATTTAAACTTATCGAAGAAATAGAGGAAGATCTACAAAGCTTTATCGAGAGAATTTTAAAGCAATTAAACGATATCGCTAAAAAGATAGAAATTGAGTATTTTTTATGAATAAGTAAACCTCATTATTTTTAAATTCGCATTTATTTTAAAAAATGGCTCTTAACTACGTTATAAAGTATACAGCAACAAATTTCTACGATAGCTTCGTACAGGAAGCTTTGTGGCAATTTTTAATTGCTCCGCTAGATTTGGGAACTCAGCAACTGGTTTTTTCAGAATTTAAAAATTCTTTACACATCCCTATAGAAACTTCAGTTAATGGATACGGTTTCACGACCTATAGAATTCATCCAAAAACAAAATTCAACAAAATAGAATTTGAAGCGGAATTTCATGTAATAAAAGAAAAAAATAATCCTTTCGATAATACGAATGAACTAAGTATCGATCAGGAAAATGAAATTTTAGATTCCTTAGAGTTTAAAGTGAATCATTCTCTATTTTTAAAATCGACCTCACTTACAAAATTACCAAAAGCACATACGATCGATTTCAATTTTTCTGAAAACGATTCTGTTTTCGAAAATCTAAATAATTTAAATAAATGGATTTTCGATACGTTTAGTTTTAAGGTAAACGTGACCGATGTAGATACCGATCTAGATGTTATATTAGAAGAAAAACAGGGTGTTTGTCAGGATTTTACACATCTTTTTTGTGCAGTCGCTAGATCCTATAAAATCCCTACACGATACGTTTCAGGATATTTGCATCAGGGAAATGGATTTTTTGGAGACTCACAAATGCATGCCTGGACAGAAGCCTTTATTCCCGGTACAGGCTGGATAGGTTTTGATCCTACGAATAATCTTATTGCTTCAGAAAATCACATTAAAGTAGCTCATGGCAAAGATTACTCAGATTGCCCGCCTATAAAAGGTATTATTTATACTGGAGGCGCTAATCGCACAGAGTATTCAGTGGAAGTTCATGCACAGCAAAATTCGCAACAGTAGAATTAACAAATTCTTCAAATTTAGATCACCCAAAAAGAATTATACTGCAATAAATTACGATATATGATAACTACCGATCAGGTAAAAGATATAGCTAATAGAATAGATAACTTAAAAGTTCATTTAAATATAGATCAGAAATTAATTGAAATTCAGAATGAGGAAGAAAAAACCTTTGATCCAAGTTTTTGGGACAATCCTTCTGAAGCTGAGGTTTTCATGAAAACCCTAAAAGCTAAAAAAAAGTGGGTTGGTGATTATAATTCAGCAAAAAGTGGTTTAGAAGAATTGCAGGTTTTACTTGAATTTTATAATGAAGGAGAAGCTGAAGAAAGTGATGTTAAGAAGCAGTATGATAAAATTTTAAAAACTGTAGAAGAGCTTGAATTTAAAAATATGCTTTCTGACGAAGGTGACGATTTAAGTGCAGTGCTACAGGTTACAGCCGGAGCCGGAGGAACTGAGAGTTGCGATTGGGCAGAGATGTTGATGCGTATGTATTTAATGTGGGCTGAGAAAAAAGGATTTAAAATTAAAGAATTAAACTATCAGGCAGGTGATGTTGCAGGTATAAAAACAGTAACCATAGAGATCGAAGGAGAATTTGCATTTGGATGGTTAAAAGGTGAGAATGGCGTACATCGATTGGTTAGAATTTCCCCATTTGATAGTAATGCCAAACGTCACACTTCGTTCGCTTCGGTTTATGTTTATCCTTTGGTGGATGACACTATCGAGATCGAAATTAATCCGGCAGATATCGAAATTACTACTGCAAGATCGAGCGGTGCAGGGGGACAAAATGTAAATAAAGTAGAGACAAAAGTGCAATTGGTGCATCATCCAACGGGAATTCAGATTTCATGTTCAGAAACAAGATCTCAACATGAGAATCGTCAAAGAGCAATGCAAATGCTTAAATCTCAGCTTTACGAGATAGAATTAGAGAAGCAACGTGAGCAGCGCGAAGATATCGAAGCCAGCAAGAAAAAAATAGAATGGGGATCCCAAATTAGAAATTATGTAATGCATCCTTACAAACTGGTTAAAGATGTTCGTACTGCTGAAGAAACCGGAAACGTTGATAGCGTTATGGATGGTGATTTAGACCAGTTTCTTAAAGCTTATTTAATGATGATGGGACAAAGGAATGATGATTGATAAGCATAAAAGAAAATACGAACTATTTTAGAAAAACATAAAAATTGCTTATTTTATACAAAAAGAATTATTGAAAATGA
Source organism: Zunongwangia endophytica (assembly GCF_030409505.1). Lineage (NCBI taxonomy): Bacteria > Pseudomonadati > Bacteroidota > Flavobacteriia > Flavobacteriales > Flavobacteriaceae > Zunongwangia > Zunongwangia endophytica. The sequence goes on from NZ_JAUFPZ010000002.1 coordinate 1,461,177, forward strand.
TCACGATTTATCACAATGCTCGATGCAAGAAATCTAGAGAAGGCTTAGAAATTGTAGAAAATTCAGGAAAAGATTTTAAAATAAGAGAATATTTAAAAGATCCATTATCTGAAGATGAGCTAAAAGATTTGCTTGTAAAACTAAATATTGCGCCATTGCAATTAGTAAGAACCAATGAGAAAATCTGGAAAGAAAATTATAAGAATAAAGATCTTAGCGAAAATGAATTGGTACGAATAATGACAGAAAACCCAAAGCTTATAGAGCGACCAATCGTAGAAAATGAGATCGAAGCTGTAGTGGGAAGACCACCAGAGGACATAAAAAAAGTCTTATAACCTATTCCTCAAAAAACAAAAAAATGAAACTTACACCAAACCAACGAATATCATTAATAAGTCTTGCAACAGTAGTGGTTGCAGGATTTGTGGCCTCACAAATTTACATGAACAAAAAAAGTAGAGAAGAAATTAAAGAAATTGCTGAAGAGCTTTCTCTACTTTGGAAAGATAGATTATTCCTTAACGAGGAACAAACACTTAAAATGGAAGATCTTATTATAGAATATACTTTAAAGAAGAATGAAATCATTAATAGTAGCATGAATCCTATTGCACAGGTAAGAAAACTAAAGGCGATACAAAAAGTAGAACATCGTAATTTAGCTAAAATGCTTTCTAATGAACAATTCGAAAATTATATTAACATAAATAAAACTATTCAGAAAAAAGTTTAATTGTTGAAAATCAATATTTAAATATTGCATTTAACAAACAGCACGGTTTGTGTTAACTCAATTTTAACCAAACCCGATTAAACCTTTTCGTTAATTGGCGGTCTTAAAAGAAAAAGTTTTAATGACCGCCAAATTTTATTTTAGACAAAGCCTAGCGCTTTTATTCTTTCTTAGCTTAAACCTTGCCCTCTTTGCGCAGGATAAAGATTACGAGGTAACCGGTAAGGTTATCGACGATCAATTACAAGTTCCCTTAGAATATGCTACCGTAAGTGTTATAAATGCAAGTGACCCTAGTAAAGTTACAGGAGGAGTTACCGATGTAGATGGTAATTTTAGTATAGATGTAGCTAAAGGTACTTATAATATTTTAGTCGAGTTTATCTCCTACGAAAGCAAAAAATTCAATAACAGAACAGTTAATGCAGATTTAAATCTTGGGACTATTTCACTCGGTGTGAGTTCCGCGAATTTAGATGAAGTTGTTGTAAGAGCTGAAACCACTCAGGTTGATGTTCGTTTAGACAAGAAAATCTACAATATCGGTAAAGATTTAACTACCGCAGGAGGTACTGTTAGCGACGCTTTAAATAACGTACCATCGGTTTCTGTAGATATTGAAGGTGGTATTAGCTTAAGAGGAAATGAAAATGTGAAGATTTTAATTAACGGTAAGCCGTCTGCAATGGCTGGCTTTGGATCTACAGATGTACTTAGCCAATTACCTGCAGATGCTATCGAGCGTGTAGAAGTGATTACTTCGCCTTCTGCGAGATATGATGCTGAAGGTACCGCCGGTATTTTAAACATTATTCTTAGAAAAGAAGAAACCTTAGGTTTTAATGGTTCGCTTACGCTAACTGGTGGAGATCCTGCAAATGCTGGAGCCTCTGCAAATATTAATTACCGTACTGATAAATTCAACTTATTCAACACCACTGGTTATCGTTATAGAGAAAGCCCAGGAAATGGATTTTTTGATACAGAATATTTCGAGGAAAGAGATATTCCTCTTTTAGAAGATATTAAATACGACCGTAACGTTGAAGATCGCGACATGGATCGTGAAAATAAAGGTTTTAATACTAACATTGGTTTAGAATACTATATAAACGATCAATCATCAATTACTGGTTCCATTTTTTATAGAAATGGCGATGACGAAGATCTTACAACAAACATCAACGATTATTTTTTAAATGGTTCTGAGCGATTAGGAACTACTAGATCTGAACTTGAAACTGAAGAAGATGAAAGCTACCAGTTTGCGGTAAACTACATCAATAAGTTTAATGATGAAGGACATCAATTAACCGCCGATTTTCAGTTTGAAACCGATAAAGAAGAACAATCTGCTTTTATTTCCGAAGATGTAAATTATAATAATACCGAGTTAGACGAGGTAAACGTTCCTAGAGAAGAAACCAATACTTACGAAGATCAAAAGGAATATCTTATTCAGGCAGATTACGTATTACCAATTGGTGAAGGTTCTCAATTTGAAGCAGGATATCGTGGTAACTTTGAAAATACAGTTACCGATTACGAACTTCGCCAGGAAAACGAAAATGGTGTTCTTGCAATAAACGAAAACCAGACCAACATTTTTGATTATACTGAAAATGTACAAGCACTTTACTCGCAGTATGGGTCAAAGTTTGGTGACTTCAGCTTTCTTTTGGGACTTCGACTAGAAAATACAAATCTGAAAGGAAGAATCGATTCAGAATTAACTGAAGACGAATTGAGACAGGAATTTGGATTCCAAATCAATACCGATTTCGATAATACCTATTTAGGACTTTTCCCAACGGTAAACTTTATCTACGAACTTGGGGAAGAAGAAAATGTTACTTTAGGATATAATAGAAGGATTAACCGCCCACGTGGATGGTTTATTAACCCATTCCCATCTAGAGATAGTAGAACAAATATCTTTCAGGGGAATCCTAATTTACAACCAGCATACTCTAATGCATTCGACTTAGGATATTTAAAAAGATGGGAGAAATTAACCCTTACTTCTTCAGTATACTTCCAAAGAGAAACTGAATCTTTTCAAAGAGTTCAGGATCAAATTACGATATCTGGACCTAATAATACCGAAGTTGAAGTTATTAGAAGTTTACCTATTAACTTAGGTATTAATGATAGAATAGGTGCTGAACTTGGATTGCTTTACAATCCTGCAGATTGGTTAAGATTAAATGGAAGTTTCAACTTCTTTAAATTCGATATAACTGATGCTGTTTACGAAGGTCAAGATTACGGTAGAGATGGGACAAGCTATTTTGCGAGATTCAGCTCTAAAGTTAACCTACCCTTATCTATCGATTGGCAGACAAATGCATTCTATATGGGACCAACAGACGAAATTCAGGGTCGTAGAGATGGTATGCTTTCTATAGATGTTGCACTTAGTAAAGAAATATTGAATGAAAATGCCACAATATCAGTTAATGCAAGGGATTTACTGAACTCAAGAAAAAGACAGGGAACAACAGTTACCAATAGTTTTTCTCAGTATAGCGAATTTCAGTGGAGACAAAGACAAATTAATGTTTCTTTGATTTATAGATTCAATCAACAAAAGAATCAACAAAGAAGACAAGATGCCAACGAAGAGGATATGGAAGGGGAGTTTTAATACACTCCTTCTTTTCTTAAAAAGAGGTTATAAAAAAAGGGACTTTATAAAGTCCCTTTTTTTATACTTTTTGTTCTTTGGCAGCTTTTCTTTTAGCTTTCTTTTCTTTTAAAAGATCCATTATAGAACCTCCTATCCAATAAGGAACGATCACCGCAGTAAGGAAGATCATAAGCCAAAATCCCATTGTAAGGATACCTAGAAACGCCAAAAACCCTAGAAATTGATCGAATTCGAACATCATAATTAATAGTATTTGGGTAACAAAGATAAAAACATTAAAAAGTTTATCACAATTTAATTTCGAGTTTTTCAACAATACTATCAACAATTCAGAATATCAGCGATTTTCGACCAATTTTAAAGCTTTTTTATATCTAAAAAGTGCTTTAAACCTTAAATTTGTGTAACAATCAATATTTCAATTTATGGACTATAGAATAGAAAAAGATACAATGGGGGAAGTTCAGGTTCCTTCAGACAAACTTTGGGGCGCGCAAACCGAGCGTTCTCGTAATAATTTTAAAATAGGACCTGCATCAAGTATGCCTTTAGAAATCGTTTACGGTTTTGCTTACTTAAAAAAAGCTGCAGCTTATACCAATTGTGAACTAGGCGTTCTTGCCGAAGAAAAAAGAGATCTTATTGGGAAGGTTTGTGATGAAATTTTAGAAGGAAAGCACGACGATCAATTTCCTTTAGTGATTTGGCAAACTGGTAGTGGTACGCAATCAAATATGAATGTAAATGAAGTTATTGCAAACCGCGCACATCAAATTGCTGGAAAAACTATTGGCGAAGGTGATAAAACACTTCAACCAAATGACGATGTAAACAAATCACAGTCTTCTAACGATACTTTTCCTACCGGAATGCATATTGCTGCCTATAAAAAGGTAACCGAAGTAACACTTCCTGGTGTAAAGCAACTAAGAGATACATTAAAGAAAAAATCTGAAGAATTTAGAGAAGTTGTAAAAATTGGGCGTACACATTTTATGGATGCCACTCCCCTAACCTTAGGACAGGAATTTAGTGGTTATGCTGCGCAATTAGACTACGGAATTAAAGCTTTGGAAAATACACTTCCTCATCTTGCTGAATTAGCTTTAGGAGGAACCGCAGTTGGAACAGGATTAAACACGCCTGAAGGATATGCTGAAAAAGTAGCCGATCAAATTGCTGAATTTACAGGTTTACCTTTTAAAACTGCCAGCAACAAATTTGAAGCGCTTGCGGCTCACGATGCTTTAGTAGAAACACATTCTGCTTTAAAACAACTAGCCGTTTCCCTGAATAAGATAGGAAATGATATTAGAATGATCGCCAGTGGACCACGTTGCGGAATTGGAGAAATCAATATTCCTGCTAACGAGCCAGGATCTTCTATTATGCCCGGTAAAGTTAATCCAACGCAATGTGAAGCGTTAACTATGGTTTGCGCTCAGGTGATTGGAAACGACGTTGCGATTAGCGCTGGTGGCATGCAGGGACAATTTGAATTAAATGTTTTTAAACCGGTTATGGCAGCAAACTTGTTGCAAAGTGCCGAACTAATTGGTGACTCTTGTGTTTCTTTTGATGTAAACTGTGCACAGGGAATTGAGCCAAACCATGCCAGAATTCAAGAGCATTTGAATAATTCTTTAATGTTAGTAACTGCTTTAAATACTAAGATTGGATATTATAAAGCTGCTGAGATCGCAGGTACGGCTCACGAAAATGGGACGACTCTTAAAGAAGAAGCTGTAAATCTAGGTTACCTTACTGAAGAAGAATTCGATGAATGGGTAAATCCTAAAGATATGGTGGGAAGTTTGAAATAAAAATTTAAACTAAACATCTAATAATTAAAAAGGCTGTCTTTAATTGAGACAGCCTTTTTTAATTCTATATATTGAAAAAGTTAATTCAGAATTCAATATCAAGAAACGAGCTCAAAATCAAATCTGAAATAACTCACTTCAATTTCAAGATATTAGATTCTATCTTCTTTCTTCGCTTTAATTTCCTTCTTTGCCTTTTTCTTATAATAGATGGAATATCTCCAATAAGAAATTGCTCCTAATATGGCCACAACTACTAGAGTGTAATACACGAAAGTAGGCGTTATTATTTTATCTCCGCTGGCATAAGAATGCAAACCGGTTAAGTAAAAATTCACTCCAAAATACGTCATCATGATTGAAGCATAACCCACTATAGCCATAAAATTAAAAGTCCATCTTCCTCGTAGGCCTGGTACTAATCGCATGTGAATAACAAATGCATAGATCATAATACTAATTAAAGCCCAGGTTTCTTTGGGATCCCAGCCCCAGTAGCGTCCCCAACTTTCGTTAGCCCATTGTCCTCCTAAAAAGTTTCCAATAGTTAACATTACTAAACCTACAGTAAGCGCCATTTCGTTAATTATGGTAATTTCACGAATACTCAACTCCATTCGCTTTTTATTTTCTTCCGTAGTCATAATCATTAAAAGTAAGGACACCACACCTAAAATCATTCCCAAGGTAAATGGACCATAACTACCAACGATTACTGACACGTGGATCATTAACCAGTAAGAATCTAAAACAGGAACAAGATTGGCAATCGCCGGATCCATCCAGTTCCAGTGTGCGATCATTAGAATCATTGACGCCACAAATGCTGTTGAAGCTATAGTTAGATCACTCTTTCTACCGAAAGCCAATCCAAAAAACATGGTCGCCCATCCTACATAAATCATCGACTCATAGGCATTACTCCAAGGAGCGTGACCAGAAATATACCATCTAAAACCTAAACCGGCGGTATGCAGTACGAATAAAATGATAATGGCAGTGATACAAACATTAATGACTATTCTTAAGGCCTTACGCTCTTTAAGAATTTGAGCAATTGCTACAATTAACATTATAGAACCTGCCAGCATATACATCCAAAACAGATTTCTAAAAATATCGTATTTATTATATAGAATTTCAGCTTCGACTTTCTTTTGTGAAGGCATTACTTCCTCCCCAAATTTCCGCTGATAATTTTTTATACTTTCTAAATACTTTTCAGCCTCGCTATAATCTCCAGTTTTTCTGGACATCTTTAAGGCATTGATATATAAAGGAATGATTTGTTGGGTATAAACCGAATCCATTCCTTTTAAATCTGCATCCTGAGCTTCTTTATGCGATACCCACTTATTATTTGCATCGTTAGGAATCGGAAATAACCTTAAAATATTTCCGTCTAGCGTTTGCCAAAGTAAATTAACGCGCTTATCTGCCTCAATAAAATCTTTCTGAAATTGGTTGGGAACGGGAGCACGATAGGCCTCTCCTAAATAGTCGGATAACTTATAATTCCCATCCTCGTCCATAAAATCAAGCAGACTCAAATACTTTTTATCTTCCGGTACTCCGGCGATATGACGAATACTATCGTTGTGTTTTTTTACATATATTAAAGGAATGTCGTACCACAGAAAAGGACTTTCACTCATAGAAAGAAAAACCTGATCTGAATTTAGACCTTTATAATCATCCTTCTTACTTAATTTTCTTAATAATTCTGAAGAAAAAGTGTTCGCCGGTTTCATTCGGCCACCTGCATCTTGAATAATAAGTTGACCAAATTTTGCGGCATGCTCTTTTTTCACCGCATTTGCCATGATAACTGAATCCAACTGCTGAGCGGTAGTTTCTACATGCAAATGATCATCCATTTCTTGAGCAAAACTTCCAAAAGTAGTTCCCAAAATGGCCAAAATGGTTAGAAAACTTTTCTGCTTCAATTTTACCTTATCTAGCATTACTTTTAGCTTTCCGAAGCGTGAACCTTTATCAAACAAAATCAACATCAAACCAAGATACAGTAGAAAATAGCCTATGTAAGTGATCCAGGTTCCCCAGAAATCATAATTCACAGAAAGCACAGTTCCGCTTTCATCTGGCATAAAACTAGACTGAAAAAATCTATAGCCTTGTAGGTCCAAAACATGATTCATATAAATCTCGTAAGGTCTCGGTTCCTTATTTTCTTCGATAATTTCGATCTCACTTTTAAAAGAGGAGTAACTATTCTTTGTACCCGGATATTTATCTGCAATAAAATCGTCCAATTTCAACGAAAAAGGAAGTTCCATTTCTTTAGATCCATATTTAAGGTAAATATCAAGACCAGCTAGCGAAATTTTTTCTGGCTCACTGGCGATTCCTTGTCCTCCCATTAAAAGGATACTTTCTGTTTCTCCGTTAGAAGTTACTTTCAAGTTTACCGCATCTGGTTGCTCCTTTTGTTTTTCTGGAGTAGAAACAACATCATAACTACCTTTAACAACAGGATCTGGAATTACAAATTGCATATTTCCCATACTGTAAAGCGATCTAAGCATCAGGGTTTGCGTAGAATCGGCAACTAGACTTCCCTTTTTTTGATCGGCCATTCGCATATAATCTGCTTCAAAAGGGGAATTGATCATATATTCACCATCTTCAGTTAAGCTAATATTAATAGCTCCTTCCGTAGGCTCATTAAGTGAAAATAAAACATTATGGATGCTACTTACTTCACCATCTTTTAAGTAATGATCGTGTCTTGAGCCACCACCCGCTTCTACAATCTTCAGGTAATTGTCACCATTAGGATTTTCAATTAGTTTTTCCTCTGCGCCATATATAAAATTGGTAAGCTCAAATTTTACCGGTTGCCCATTGTAATCGGTATTCAGCTCATATTCATTATCATATGCGGGAGCAAAAAGAACCGGCTCTTCTAAAACTCTTCGACGTGGTTCTCCATCAATCTCTCCGTCCAGGAAAAAGGTAAAAAATGTCTTTTCTGAAAGAAATTTATTCGTGGTCTCCCCTTCTTTGATTGGCATCATTCCCTCGTAACTAATATATCGTGTTACAAAAGCACCAATTAAAATAAGTATGAAAGAAAGGTGAAGTAAAAGCGAGGACCATTTTTCGCGTTTATGAAGATTAAAGCGCTTTATATTACCTAAGAAGTTGATAAGAAAGAAAAGCATTATACCTTCAAACCACCATCTATTGTAGATCATTAAACGCGCAGTCTCTATACTATACCAATTTTCGATAAACGTTCCCATTGCCATTGCGATAGCAAAAACAATGAACAATACTGCCATGATACGTGTGGAAAATATGACAGACACAATTTTTTTCTGCATGAAAATATAGTCTTTGAAATGGCTGCAAATTTAAGGATTTTGTATTAGTTAATAAGTCTTAAATTCAACCAATCTCAGGATACAAATGTTAATTTTGTTAGCGTTATTTTTTTAATAATTTAGCAGAATGACGAAAGTAGTACTTCTTGGAGCGGGAAATCTTGCAAGTCACCTATTTAAGGCTTTTGAAGCGAATAAATTCGTTGAAATTATCCAGGTTTTTAATCATCGTGAAGAAAAATTAAAAACCTTTAGCGCTTTGGTTGACACTACTACAGCATTTTCTGAAATAAAAGAAGCCGATTTTTATATAATTTCAGTTAAAGATGATGCTATTGCTGAAGTTGCTTCGCAATTACGAGAAAAAGAAGGAATTGTTTTACATACTTCTGGTGCGATAAATATGAGCGCCTTAGCAAATCTTAGCAATTACGGAGTCTTTTATCCACTGCAAAGCTTTTCAAAAGAAAAAGAAGTCAATTTTACTGAAATTCCTATTGGAATTGAAGCTAATACTGCGGAAAATCTTAAAAAATTAAAGACGTTTGCTGCGACGATTTCAGATTCAGTTTACGATATTTCGTCAGAACAACGCAGGATTTTGCATGTAGCTGCAGTTTTTGCGAATAACTTCAGTAATTTTATGTTTACAACGGCAGCCGAAATTTGCGAAAAACATGAAGTTCCTTTTGAAATTCTACAGCCGCTAATTCAGGAAACATTTCTTAAAATAAGAGAAGTTTCACCAAAAGATGCACAGACTGGGCCAGCCATTCGAAATGATAAACAGACCATGCAGGCACATTTGCATCATTTAAATGAAGATCAAAAAAAATTATACAAAACCATATCTGAAGCGATAACAAAAACTTATGGAAAAGAATTATAAAGAATATTTAAATCAAATAAACACTTTTGTATTTGATGTTGACGGAGTGCTTACCGATGCTTCAGTACATGTAACTACAGATGGGCAGTTGCTTAGAAGTATGAATATTAAAGATGGTTATGCTTTAAAGCAAGCCATTAAATCTGGCTATACCGTTTGTATAATTTCTGGCGGAAAAAATGAAGGTGTTCGTATACGGCTTCGAGATTTAGGAATTACTGATATCTACCTAGGAATTACCGATAAAGTGGAGCAGCTTGATGAGTTCTTTGATATCTATGATATTAAACCTGAAAATGTATTGTACATGGGTGATGATATTCCAGATATGTATCCCATGAAGTTGATTGGTTTACCTACTTGTCCCCAGGATGCTGTGCCAGAAGTTAAAGAAGTTTCTAAATATATCTCTCATAAAAAAGGTGGAAAAGGATGTGTTCGCGATGTGATTGAACAGGTAATGAAAGTGCAGGGAAAATGGATAGAAAAAGCATGATTTTGCAAAAATGTATACCTTGATGCCATATTTAAAATTGATTAGATGTGGTAATTTGCTCTTTATAGCCCTGTGCTTGCTATTGATACGTTTCGGCTTTTTTCAGCAATTTGATGCCAGCACAGCGCTTAGCAATTTGGAGTTTATATTACTCACTATTGCCGTGGTAAGCATTGCAGCTTCTGGATATGTGATCAATAATATTTTGGATTACGAAGCCGATCGCATAAACGCTCCAAAACGACTTGTAATACACGAGAAAATAAGCGAAAAAACGGCGTATAATTTATTTTTCGCTTTGAATATCATCGGAGTTGGCTTAGGTTTTTACATCGCAAATGTGATCGAAAAACCTTCTTTTTCGGCTATTTTCATATTTACTTCTGCCCTACTTTATTTTTACGCGACCTACTTAAAACACATCGCTATTGCAGGAAATCTAGTGGTAAGTCTGCTGGTAGGCCTTGTCGTTTTATTACCGGTTGTTTTTGATCTTTATCCTAAAATTAATGCTGAAAATATCGAAAATCAACGTTTCATTTTCAATATTTTGATCTACTATGCTTTGTATGCCATGCTAATCAATTTTGTGCGAGAAATTGTTAAAGATCAGCAGGATATCGATGGGGATTATAAAGTACAAAGTAATACGCTGCCCTTACTTATTGGTCAAAAGAGAACCAATGCAGCCGTATTTATCTTTTGTTTCGTACTTATTGCTTCAAGTATTATATTTTTAAGCGAAGATTTATATAATTATACTAAAGCAGTAGTTTATGCTTTAGTATTTATCATAGCTCCTATTCTGGCAATGCTAGCCGGAATTTTAAAGGCTAAAACAAAGAAAGATTATGCGAAATTTAGCCTCATTTTAAAATGCATGCTATTCTTTGGATTGTTGTCTTTAGGCTTTCAAGAATACCTAATTTCTTGATTTTATGCTGAATGAAATTTTAAAAAATAAAGAAGTTATTTTAGCCTCAGGTTCGCCTCGCAGGAAACAATTTTTTAAAGATTTACATATTCCTTTTAAAGCCGATGTTCGGCCGGTAAATGAAGTTTATCCTGAAAATTTAAAGGGCACTGAAATCACCGATTATCTGGCAAAACTTAAAGCGGAAGCTTTTAGCGATCTTACTGAAAATCAAATCTTAATCACTAGCGACACTATTGTAAGCAACGAAGGAATCGCCATGGGAAAACCTAAAGATGCTTCAGAAGCTAGGCAAATGATCGCATCACTTTCAGGAAAAACGCATAGTGTGGAAACTTCTGTTTGTTTTACAACGATTAAAAGTCAGAAGATTGTGCATTCTTCAACAAAAGTGACTTTTAAAGAGCTTTCCGCAGAAGAAATAGATTTTTATGTAACAAATTACAAACCTTTCGATAAAGCCGGCGGTTACGCAATTCAGGAATGGATTGGATTTATAGGGATCACACATATCGAAGGAAGCTATTTTAATGTGGTGGGCTTACCTACGCATTTAGTCTATGATATTCTAACCGATTTGGCATCTGCATAATTTTCTTTATTTTTAAAAGAAAATGCATGCTTAAAATCCCCAAAATCAATTATCCAGCTTTTGCCTTTCTGTGTCTTCTGTTGCTAGGTTGTAATAAAATCCCTGAACCACCACAAGAGCGCAAATTATCTTCGGAATTTAAAGAATATTGGTTTGATGGTACTGCTGAAGTTACTTCGTATCACCTAAAGCAAGCCAGATACGGTGAAATACGAGAAGGATCTGCAATGAAAATTTTTGTAAAAGAAGATTTTCTACCGGAAGAACACGTAAAAGCCGACGAAGCTTCAGAAAGAACATTCCCAATTCTAAAGTTAAATAGCACTAAGAAATTTACCACAGGAATCTATCCATATTCGATAATGGAAAGTAGTTTTTATCCTTTGCAGAAAGAAGGCCATGCGACCAAAATTTCTGCTTCGATTCAGGAGTGGTGCGGGCAGCAATTTATTCAGCTAAATAATCGCACCAATTTTGAAATTCAATTAAACTCCTATTTCGAGAACCCGGCCGATAAACATTTTAATATTCCGAAGACATTTTTAGAAAACGAAATCTGGAATCTTATCCGTGTTCATCCAAAAGAATTACCCGTTGGAGACTTAGAAATGATTCCATCTTTTGAGTTTTTGCAGTTGGATCATAGAGAAGCTAAAGCCTATAAAGTCACTGCGAAAAGATCGAAAGATGATTCGTTGGAAGTTTATACACTTCAATATCCCAAGCTCAATCGTACGCTTAAAATTTTCTTTAAAACTGAATTTCCACACGAGATCGAAAAATGGGAAGAAATTAAGCCTTCGGGCAACGGTGAAGACGCCAAAATGTTAACAACTAAAGCCCTAAAAAATAAACGCCTAAAAATTGACTATTGGAATAAGAACAGCCAGAATGATGTATCTTTGCGCGAAAAATTAGGACTGTAAAATGAAGATTCTTGAAATGCCTTATTCCTCCCAACTCATATACACAGGTTTGATGCTTGTGCTGTTGCTGGTTATAAATATTGTTTTAAAAAAAACCGCACAGCGCATCGGGAATAAAGGAGAAATTCATATTACAAGAATTCGGTTGATGTTTCGGTATATTAACATTCTTATAGTAATTCTCGCTGTTTTTTTGATGGCTGTAGTTTGGGGAATGGATCTTCGTGATCTGGCCTTAATATTCTCTTCAGTTTTTGCGGTAATAGGTGTAGCACTATTCGCTATATGGTCAATTTTGAGCAATATAACTTCAGGAATCATCATGTTTTTTAACTTCCCTTATAAAATCGGTGATAAAATTAAAATACATGATAAAGACATGCCAATAGAAGCGGTAATCGAAGATATCAAAGCATTTCATCTTCATCTACGCACCGACGATGGCGAATTAATTACTTATCCTAACAATCTAATTCTGCAAAAGGCGGTCTCTCTTATTCAAAAAGATGTGTTTTTAGATGAAGGTAAAAATGCGCTATAAGACACCAAAATATTAGATTTTCGATTAAAAACCACCAATTTCATCTCGTGGAGCGTGTAAAAATTTTATATTTGGTTTAGTTTAAAAACCAGGCATAAACATGCGCAGACTCCTACTCTTTTTCATTTTAATTATAAGTTTAAAAACATCGGCTCAGGCTCCTAAAAAGCTCAGTGCTTCAGAAATTTATGAGAAAATCGAAAAACTGAATTTTCTTGGTTCGGTTTTATATTTAGCGGCTCATCCAGATGATGAAAACACCCGACTCATCTCCTATTTCTCCAACGAAAAACATGCTAGAACTGCTTATCTTTCTTTAACGCGGGGTGATGGCGGGCAAAATCTTATTGGTTCTGAAATTAGAGAAAAACTAGGTTTAATAAGAACGCAAGAGTTACTCGCCGCACGCCGAATCGATGGCGGTCAGCAATTCTTTAGTCGCGCAAATGATTTTGGATATTCTAAAAATCCAGAGGAAACTTTAAAAACCTGGAATAAAGAGGAAGTTTTAAGTGACGTGGTATGGGTGATCAGAAATTTTAAACCCGATGTAATTATCAATCGTTTTGACCATCGCACACCAGGCAGCACACACGGTCATCATACGTCTTCTGCAATTTTAAGTGTAGAGGCTTTTGATATTACTAAAGATAAATCTGTTTATCCTGAGCAATTAGAATATACCGATGCATGGCAACCTGAACGATTATTTTTCAATACTTCTTCATGGTTTTTTAAAAATCAGGAAGCTTTTCAAAAGGCTACAAAAGACGAGAAATATCTAACTTTCGATACCGGCGTTTATTTTCCGCTAAGAGGATTGTCTAATCCAGAAATTGCTTCGTTAAGTCGTAGTCAGCATCAATCTCAAGGTTTTGGAAGTACCGGTTCTCGTGGGAGCCAGATGGAATATCTGGAACTCATCAAAGGATCCCAACCGGCTTCAAAAGAAGATATTTTTTCAGGAATAAATACCAGCTGGAGTCGCCTTGAAGGTGGAGCTAAAATTGGAGAGATTTTAATCGATGTTCAAGATAACTTTGATTTTACAGATCCTTCAGCAAGCTTAGCTGAGCTTTTAAAAGCTTACGACTTAATTCAGAATTTAAAAGATGAACACTGGAAGCAAATTAAAACTGAAGAAATAAAAGAGATTATCGAGGCATGCGCCGGACTTTATATTGAAGCGATAGCTGCTTCAGAATTTGCTTCTCCGGGCGACCAAATAAAGATCAATATTGAAGCAATCAATAGAAGTACTACCGAAGTGAAGTTGAAAAATCTCACGCTACATCCTCAAAATAAAATTGTAGAAATCGGAACTACTCTTCAAAATAATGAAGATTGGCAAAAATCTTACGAATATCAGCTTGATAAAGATCTTGAGTATACTTCGCCATATTGGTTAAACAAGGAAGGTAGCGTTGGAATGTATCGCGTTGATGACCAAAAGTTAATTGGCAATCCCGCAACTCCGCATCAAACTAGCGTAACTTTTAATATGGCAATCAATGGAACTGATATTGCTTTTAAAAAAGACATCGTTTATAAGTACAACGATAATGTAAGCGGAGAAAATTATGAGAATTTTGAGATCATTCCGGCAGTTTCGGTTGGTTTTTTAGAGGATGTCATTCTTTTTCCTAACGAGAAAAGTAAAACTATTAAGGTAAAAGTTACTGCGGAAAAAGATAATATTCAGGGAAAACTAAAACTGAATTTACCTTCAGAATGGCAAATATCACCTAAATCTGAAACGGTTAATCTTCCACAAAAAGGAATTAGTTTAACTTATTCTTTTAAAATCACTCCACCTTCAGAGCAAAGTGAAATTTGGATTAATCCCCAATTTGAAATTTCAGGAAAAATATATAAAGATGAAGTAAGCATTATAGATTATCCTCATATTCCGATTCAAACATTAGTGATTCCTGCAAAATTGAAATTAGCAAAAATAAATATTCAGAAAAAAGGAGAGAATATTGCTTATATCGCAGGTGCTGGGGATGTTGTTCCAGAAAGTTTACGCCAAATTGGTTATAATGTAAGTGTACTATCTCCTGCTGCTATAAATGCTAAAACACTTGCAAAATATGATGCCGTAGTTACCGGAATAAGAGCGTATAATATCTTAGAAGAACTTCGCTATAAAAACGCCGAATTAATGAATTATGTAAAAAATGGCGGAACATTAATTTCTCAATATAACAAGGATCGCGGCGTTACTGTAAACCAAATTGGACCATATCCATTCGAATTATCCTACGATCGCGTTACTGAGGAAGATGCAGAAGTTTCTTTTGTAAATCCAGATTCCCCCGCTTTAAATTCACCTAACAAAATAACTAAAAGCGATTTTGAAGGATGGGTGCAAGAACGCGGACTCTATTTTCCACATACCTGGAATGAGAATTACCAAACAGTCTTATCCATGCACGATAAAAACGAAGAAGCTACTCAGGGAAGTTTATTGATTGCCAAATATGGGGAAGGACATTATGTGTATACCGGCTTGAGTTTCTTTAGACAATTTCCTGCGGGAGTTGCAGGATCGTACCGCCTTTTTGCTAACTTGCTTTCTTTAGGAAAATAATGGAAGAAAAGCCAGATAAATACGAATGGAAAATGCGATATACCGCTGTCCTTATCGCGAACGCAATTTATATTATTGCGTTTTATTTTATAATGAAATCTTTCGCTTAACATGCAATTAATTGACTGGATAATTTTAATAGTTACCATTAGTTCGATTGTATGGTATGGAGTTTATAAATCTCGCGGTAGCAAAAACGTTCAGGATTATATTAAAGGTGGTAACGATGCTCAATGGTGGACCATTGGTCTTTCTGTGATGGCAACCCAAGCGAGTGCGATTACCTTTTTATCTACACCAGGCCAAGCCTTTAACGATGGGATGGGCTTTGTTCAATTTTATTTTGGTGTACCTATAGCGATCGTCATTATTTGTATTGTTTTTATTCCTATTTATCACCGCCTAAAGGTTTATACCGCTTATGAATATTTAGAAACCAGATTCGATCAAAAGACCAGAGTTTTAACTGCTCTACTATTTTTGATTCAGCGAGGATTAGCAGCGGGGTTAACCATTTTTGCTCCGGCCATAATTCTTTCTGCTGTTTTAGGTTGGGATCTTACCACGCTTAATTTATTAATAGGAATATTAGTAATTATTTATACTGTTTCTGGAGGCACCAAAGCAGTAAGTGTTACCCATAAACAACAAATGGCAGTTATTTTGACGGGGATGATTGCTACATTTTTTATCATTCTTCATTACCTGCCAGAGAATGTCACTTTTACAAAAGCATTAGAAATTGCCGGTAGTGAAGGTAAAATGAATGTTCTAGATTTTTCTTTCGATTTTAATAACCGCTACACCTTTTGGAGCGGAATTATAGGTGGTACATTTCTTTCTCTTTCTTATTTTGGTACCGATCAAAGTCAGGTGCAACGCTATCTTTCAGGAAGAAGTGTAAGAGAAAGTCAGTTAGGAATGGTTTTTAACGGAATGCTAAAAGTGCCATTACAATTTTTCATTTTGTTAGTTGGTGTGATGGTTTTTGTTTTCTATCAATTTAATGATACACCACTTAACTTTAATCCAGCAGCAACCGAAGCAGTTTTGGATTCAGATTATGCAGAACAGTATGAAGATCTGATGGTCAACCACCGGGAACTTTTGCAGGAGAAAAAAGAACTCACACTAAGTTATGCTGAACAACTCGACCAGCTTTCTGAAAGCGAGAATCAGCAATTTAAAGATCAACTTTCAGCATTAAATACCAAGGAATTTGATAACCGCGAAAAGGCCAAAACGTTTATCGATGCTGCAAAAAGCAATGCAGAGAGTAATGATAAAGATTACGTATTTATTCATTTCATCTTAAATAATTTACCACGTGGCGCTATTGGGCTTTTGCTTGCGGTAATTTTATGTGCTGCTATGTCTTCTACGGCATCAGAGCTTAATGCGTTAGCTTCGACGACAACAATGGATCTTTATCGCAGAAATATAAAGAGCGAAAAGGATGAAAATCATTATCTAAAAGCATCAAAATGGTTCACCTTATTGTGGGGAGCTTTAGCCATTTTATTTGCCAGTTTTGCCAATCTTTTTGATAATTTAATTCAGCTTGTAAATATTATCGGATCTATATTTTACGGCAATGTTCTGGGAATATTCCTTTTGGCATTTTTTATAAAATTTGTAAAAAGTAATTCCGTTTTTATTTCAGCAATAATTACACAATTAATTGTAATAGCTGTGTTTTTTTTAGATGTTCTACCCTATTTATGGCTGAATGTTCTTGGATGCTTTTTGGTGATGTCAATCGCCTTAATCATTCAAACCACAACTACAAATACTAAAACCGCATAACGATGACTAAAATAATCAACTGGGCTATTTTAGGCCCTGGAAAAATCGCTAAAAAGTTTGCTTTGGGATTAGAACATGTTCCTAACGCAAATTTGTATGCTGCAGCCAGCAGATCTCTAGACAAAGCGAAAGATTTTGCTGAAGAAATGGGTGCAGATAATGCCTACGGAAGTTATACTGAAATGCTAAATGATCCTGAAGTAGATGCGGTATATGTCGCAACTCCGCATGTTTTTCATCACGAACACACGTTGCTTTGCCTGAAACATAAAAAAGCGGTCTTATGCGAAAAACCTTTTGCCATGAATAAAGAGCAGGTAAAAGAGATGATCAATTTTGCACAAAAACAGGACACGTTTTTGATGGAAGCTATGTGGACCAACTTTTTGCCTCATTTTAAATATACTTCGGAAATCATTAAATCTGGTAAATACGGAAAAGTGCTTTCTATGGAAGCCGACTTCGGGTTTAATGCTCCATTTGATCCTGAAAGCAGAATTTATAACAAATCTTTGGGTGGTGGCAGTTTATTAGACATCGGGATTTATCCAATATTTGCTGCGCTGAGCTTTTTAGGAAAACCTAAAAAGATTGAAGCTACTGCTGAAATGACTAAAACTGAAGTAGATGCCAGATGCCATGCTACTTTCACTTATCCTGAAAACGTAAAAGCTGAACTTTATAGCTTTGTTGATAAAGAAACCGATGTTGCCGCAACCATAAAGCTGGAAAAAGCTGAAATTTATATAACACCCAGGTTTCACAATCCAAGTTCGGTAGTAATTACAACACCTACCGATAGCTTTACCAAAGAGTTTGGGGTAACTGCTAACGGATACAACTTTGAAGCTGAACACGTGGGAGAAATGCTTCGAGAAAACCGAAAAGAAAGCACCGATATGACTTTCGCTAAAAGTTTAGAGCTTATCGAAACTTTAGACCAAGTTAGAGAGAAAATTGGTTTAGAATATTGATAAAATCAGTAAGCAAAATAAAAAAGCTGTTCGGGAGAACAGCTTTTTTTATTTTAAGATATTTTAATGGAACTATTTTGCGCCCCACTCTTTTAGAGAATCTTTATTCATTTTTACGTAATCTTTATTTCCAGTCTTTTCTGCAGCTGCTAAAGATTTTTTAGCTGCTTCTATTGCTTTATCCTTTTTGCCCATATCAGCAGCGATTAGAGATTTTTTTCTCTGCATCCAATATGCATCCGGATTAGCCTCAGTAGCTTTGGTAATCCAATCCCAAGCTTTGTTCAAATCTTTACCAGCATCATGATAATATGCGGCCGCTGCATAGTAATCTGCTGCGCCTGGGCCGTTCATCACTTTATCGATACTAGCCATCGTTTTTTCATCAGTAGGAACTGTGAACTTTATATAAGCTACTGTATTTTCCCATAAGAAATTTAGATTAGCACCGTCGGTAGTAATCTCATCGATTAAAATGGTAAAGCTTTGCATTTCCATTGGAATTTTAACAACCTCAGCTTTAACTTTTAACGCCACCATATTATCGTCCCAATTTTGAGGATTTCCCCAATTATTGGTCGATTTGTAAAACATCACGTCCCAGCTATCTTTATTTGGGATCGTGTAAATAGCGTATTTCCCGGCTTTCAGCATTTTTCCATCAATCTTTGCATCGTCAGAAAAACTGATTACCGTATTTTCATTTGCTCCTGTTCTCCAGATTTCTCCAAAAGGCACAAGATCTCCGAAAATTGTTCTTCCGCGCATCGCAGGACGAGAATAATCTAAAGTTACAGTACTTAAACCTACCATCTGCTCCACTTTAGCCGAAGGACTTGGCTGTGGTGCTTTTATTTGTGCAGATACCGTAATACCCAAACAAAGAATAAATAATTGTAGTAATTTTTTCATTATCGCGTAATTTAATTTGTTTAAAGATACTTACAATTTCAATTTTACGAATTCAGAATCTCAGTTTCAAGAACAAAATGAAATCATTTACAATTTGTTTAACTTTAATCATTTTCAATTAAACATTTCTAATTGTAGTTTTATTCCAACGAAAAAACTGCTAAGAAATGTACCAGATTCACACCTTTCAAAAATTACCTATTTCTAAACAAAAAGCCTGGGAATTTTTATCTGATCCTAAAAATCTAAAAGTAATTACGCCAGATTATATGGGCTTTGATATTACTTCTGGTGGAGATCGTCCTATGTTCGAAGGTCAGATTATTCAATACATTGTCACTCCAATTGCGGGTATAAAAACAAAATGGGTTACAGAAATTACTCATGTTAAAGAGGGAGAGTATTTTGTTGATGAACAACGTTTTGGACCTTACGCACTATGGCATCATAAGCACTTTATTAAAGAAATAGAAGGTGGTGTAGAAATGGAAGACATTGTGGATTATAAACTACCAATGGGCAAATTGGGCAATTTAGCGCATCCTTTTATGGTTAAACCCAAGCTCAACGAAATATTCGAGTATCGTAAAAAAAGACTGAATGAACTCTTTGGAGAATACAAAGAACCTACCTCAGGTAAAGAGGCTACTTTGAAACAAGATATATTAGATTAAGCATGAAAAAAAATATACTATTAGTTGGAGGTTCAACAGGAATTGGATACGAAATTGCAAAAAAGCTACATGAAAGTAACAATGTATATGTTGCTTCCAGAAATAAGGGAGATTTAGAAGATCTGGACATTACACATTTAAAATTCGATGTTTTAGAAGATGATATTTCTACACTCGATTTACCAGATCAAATTGACGGTTTGGTTTATTGCCCCGGAAGCATAAATTTGAAACCTTTCAAAATGCTCAAACCAAAAGATTTTGAGGAAGAAATGCAATTAAATTTCTTCGGATTAATCAAAGTTGTAAATGCATTGATCCCCAAATTGAAAGAAGCAGATAAAGCGAGTCTTGTTTTCTTTAGCAAGGTTGCGGTAAAAGTAGGCATGCCATTTCATACTAGTGTGGCTGCGGCGAAAGGAGCTATCGAGGGATTTGCAAAATCTCTAGCGGCAGAATATGCACCTAACCTAAGAGTGAACGTAATTGCGCCTTCTTTAACCGACACCCCTCTAGCCCAAAAACTATTAAATAACGATAAGAAAAAAGAAAAGATGAGCGAAAGACACCCGCTTAAAAGAGTTGGAACTACGAACGATATCGCGAGCATAGCTGCATTTTTATTAAGCGATGACAGTAGCTGGATGACTGGACAGATAATTGGAGTTGACGGCGGACTTTCAACGCTAAACATTTCATAATGGGTAAAGAAAGAGTAAATATATTTTGGTTTAGAAGAGATTTACGATTGGATGATAATGTAGGATTTTTAGAAGCTTTAAAAAGCGAAAATCCCGTCTTACCTATTTTTATATTTGATTCTGAAATTTTAGATAGCTTACCAGAAGATGACGCCCGAGTTACTTTTATTTTTGAAACGCTTCAGAAAATGCGAAGTGAACTTCAGGATAATTACAATTCTTCTATAGCCATGCTTCATGGAAAACCTTCAGAAATATTTAATCAACTTCTGAAGGATTATGAAATTGAAAAAGTCTTTACGAATCGCGATTACGAGCCCTACGCAAAAGATCGAGATGAAGAAATTCAGCAATTATTAGAGGAAAATGAAGTAGATTTTGAAACTTTCAAAGATCAGGTAATTTTTGAAAAGAGTGAGGTGGTAAAAGGCGATGGCGATCCATATGTAGTCTACACGCCCTATATGAGAACCTGGATGCAGCATTTTAAAGAGATGGATCTTAAAATTCATTACACTAGTCAATATCTGGACAATTTGATTCAGAATTCAAGATTACCAAATTTAAGTCTGAGTGATATCGGATTCAAAAAATCTTCCCTAAAAGTACCAGATTACGACACTACACCAACGCAAATTCAAAAATACGAGGACACCCGAAACATCCCTTCTAAAGAAGGAACCAGTCGCTTAGGCGCTCATCTTCGATTTGGAACTGTAAGCGTAAGAAAAATGGTAAAAACTGCGAATAATGAAAAAAACAAAACCTTTTTACAGGAATTAGTTTGGCGAGAATTTTTTATGCAGGTGTTATATCACAATCCATCGACAGTTACCGATGCTTTTAAAAAGAAGTACGATAAAATTAACTGGAGAAATAACGAAGATGAATTTGAAAAATGGAAAGCCGGTAAAACGGGATATCCTTTAGTTGATGCAGGCATGCGACAACTAAACAAATCGGGGTTTATGCATAATCGTGTTAGAATGCTAGTGGGTAGTTTTCTTTGTAAACACCTTCTTATTGATTGGCGCTGGGGTGAAGCCTATTTTGCTGAAAAGTTATTGGATTACGAGATGTCGTCTAATGTAGGAAACTGGCAATGGGTTGCAGGAAGTGGTGTAGATGCCGTTCCTTATTTCAGAATATTTAATCCTACTACGCAAATTGAAAAATTTGATAAAGACAAAAAATATATTAAAGAATGGGTGGAAGAATTTGGAACCGATGATTATCCCGAAAAAATGGTTGATCATAAAGAAGCTAGAGAGCGTGCGCTTTCAACTTATAAAGAAGCAGTTAGTAATAGTTAGTTGTTAGTTGTTAGTTAGAATTCAATAATTGCTAAATTAAAAGGGCAACTTTTATAAAAGTTGCCCTTTTTTATTGATTCCTTCAACTAAATAATTTTCTATGAAAGAAACATCTTTTTTACTAGAGATTTTCATTCTTTAAATAATCTCTGGCTCGGTCTAAATCTTCAGGAGTATCTATACCTATTGTCTGCATTTCGGTTTCCACCATTTTTATATTCTTACCGTACTCTAAGTAGCGAATACACTCTATTTTTTCAGCATTTTCTAACTGTAACATCGGTAAATTATAGAAATCTAATAAAGCCTGTTTTCGAAAAGCATAAATACCGATATGCTTAAAGTACATTACTTTTGCTTCCGTATTTCTAGGATAAGGAATTGGAAATCTTGAAAAATACAATGCATATCCGTTATGATCGGTAATAACTTTCACATTGTTAGGATTCGTAATATCATCGCTATTTTCTAATCCAACCTTTAGAGATGCCAGATCTATACTTGCCGCATCATCATCAGCAAAAACATTCAGAAGGCGTATTAAACTATCTTTATCTATAAAAGGTTCATCTCCCTGTACATTTACAACAATGTCCACGTCTATATCATGAACAGCTTCGGCTAAACGATCACTACCACAATCATGCTCTTCTTTGCTTTTAATTACTTTCCCACCAAAAGCTGTCGCTGTTTCGAAAATCTTATCACTATCGGTAACAATATAAACATCGTCAAAAAGCCCTGTTTTCTTAGCAGCTTCGTATGTTCTTTGGATCACCGGCTTTCCGTTTAGATCTTCCATTAATTTCCCCGGAAATCTTGAAGCATCATAACGTGCCGGAATCATGGCGATTATCTTAAGTCTTTCTTTCATCAAAAATTTTGATTATTTTTTATAAAATTAAGGTTTTAATTGAGCTGCAGCTGTTTAAATTTCGTTAATCCTGCTCTACAAAAAAATCATCTTTAAAACCTATTAAATATAGTTTATCTGTTGCACGCGTTACTGCAGTGTACAACCATCGCAAATACTCTTTCCCTACTCCATTTGGTAGATAAGGCTGTTCTATAAAAACGGTATTCCATTGCCCACCCTGACTTTTGTGACAGGTAATAGCGTAAGAAAATTTGATCTGCAGCGCATTGAAATATTTATTGTTTTTTACCTTCAGAAACTTCTTATATTTAGAGGTTTCATCTTCATAATCCTTCATCACCTCTTGGTAAAGTTGATTCGATTCTTCGTAAGTAAGTGAAGGTGTATTACTGGTTAATGTATCTAACATTACAACGGTTTCAAAAGGTCTCATTTTAGGATAATCAACCATTTGCACGGATACTTCAGCAAAACGAAATCCATAAAGCTCTTTGATTGCAAAAATCTCTAAAACTTTTACAATATCACCATTAGCGATAAATCCTGCTTCTGAAGTTGGTTTTACCCAGAAGTAATTATTCTTAACAACCATCAAATAATCACCCGCTGAAATTTCCTCTTCCTGAAACATAATTCGGGATCTAATTTGCTGATTATATAGATTCGCTCGTTTATTAGATCGAACAATGATGCTACATTCCTCATTACCTAAAGTATGATAAGCATCCTGAATGGCTTCCATAATTTCGTAACCATCTACCAGGCGTATTACATCTGCCTTAGGACCTAATTCAAATTTGAAACTTTCGTAAAATTCTTCCCGTATCGCTTCTCTAATGAGTGTTGCATTATGGAGAATATCGCTTTCTTCGCTTTGGCGTACGACCTCATCCAACTCGATATGTCCTACATCTTTAAAAAATCCGGTGCGCAGCTGATCCTGATCTAAAGCCGGACTCATTTCCATCTTTACTGGCGGTAACTGCGCGGTATCTCCAATAAAAACAATCTGACAATTTTGACCACTATAAACATATTCCATAAGGTCGTCTAGCAAAGAACCATTATCAAAATTTTTAGAATCTCCCGGCTGGTCTGCAATCATGGAAGCTTCATCTACAATGAAAATCGTATTTTTATGCTTGTTAGGTTGCAAAACAAACTGAACTCCACTTCCACCCGTTTTCTTAGGAAAATAAATCTTCTTGTGAATAGTAAAAGCTTCTCGTTTCGAATAATTGGCTATTACCTTCGCTGCGCGTCCTGTTGGTGCCATCAAGACACCTGATTTCTTTATTTTCCACAGATTTTTAACAAAAGAACTAATAATCGTGGTCTTTCCAGTTCCTGCAAATCCTTTTAATAAAAAAAGATCTTCATTAGTTCCATCTACAGCAAATTTAGAAAGTTGCTGTAACGCAATATCCTGTTTTGCACGCGGTTGAAATCCTAAATCATTAATTAAAATTTTGTAGAATGCTGAAACATTCGGTTTTTCCATAGCTGAATCTTCAAAAAACCAAAGATAATCATGGATTTTTAGGCAAGAAACTTTTACGAATAAAAAAAAATTGTAGATTTGTCGTATAACTCTAATAACTTAAACAAATTTCTTAAAAGCATGAGACTTGTAATTCAATTACTATTATGGGCGGTTATAGCTTTTCTGGCATGGTTAACTTTCGATGCTGTGTACCGACCAATTCAATTCAACAAGGTTAAAGAACAACGTTACCCTAAAGTAATTGAACACCTTAAAGACATAAGATCTGCTGAGCTTGCTCATAAAGAAATCGTTGGTGGTTTCGAAGATGATTTCAACAATTTAGTTCAGTTTATTGATACTGCTGAATTTGCTATTACTCAACGTAGAGATACTACAGTTTTAGATGAAGAATATAAAGCTGCTTATGGTGTAGATGAATATATCGAGAAAGTACTTATTGATACTTTAGGTTTCGTACCTGTAAAAGACTCTTTATATAAAGGAAGTCGTGATCGTTACACTAAAATGATCAATATTCCAATTGAAGGTGCTGATGGTAAAATTGAATTAGAGGCAGGATCGATTACAAAAGGGGGTAACAAAATACCTGTTTTTGAAGCGAGAGTTGCTAAAAGTGTTATTCTTTTCGATCAGGATAAGCAATTAATCCTTCAGGAAAATGAAGCACAATCTGTAGAAGAAGTAAATGGCCGTTATATCAAGGTAGGTTCTATGGAAGAAGTTAGTACTACCGGAAACTGGCCACAAACATATGGTGACCAATAATCAACAAAATACTTTATTAAAACTGTCCATTCAGGTTAGCCTGAATGGACTTTCTTTTTGTATCCTAAATACAAATACGAATACCATTGTTTATTATCACAAACGAATCTTCGATAAGGAAGTGGATCCTGTAAATCTTCTTCAGAAAATAGAAGAAGAATACAATACACAGCCACAGCTTAAAACTCCTGTTTCCGAGGTGAAATTATGCTTTTGCAACACCTTATTTACTTTGGTGCCTAAAAAATGGTTTCAGGAAAATGCAGCTGCTTCATACCTAAAATTCAACACCAAAATTCTTAAAACCGATTTTGTAGCAGTAGACGAAATTGAGAGCAAGCAGATTGTAAATATCTATATCCCTTATACCAATATTCTAAACTACTTTTTCGAAAAGTACGGGGAGTTTGAATATTCACACCACCTCTCTATCCTACTCGATAAATTCCTTTCTTTCGAAGATCATAAAGGCATAAAAGTTTACGCTCATAATCGCAATAAACAGCTTGATTTATTTGCAGTTGAAGATGGGGTTTTATTATTATGCAATAGTTTCAATTATACGAGCAAAGAAGATTATTTGTATTATCTTCTTTTTGTAGCAGAGCAACTAAACTTAGACCCTAAAAAATTCAGTTTGAATTTGAGTGGAGAAATCCACAAAGAGGACGAAATTTACAAATTACTTCAGGATTACATTCAGCATATACAATTTTTATCTTCAGAAATAACATACGAAATAGAAGAAGGCTGGAATATCAACAAATCTGAAGAATACATACTTTTAAATACACTTTAAATGCGCATCATTTCAGGAAGTACTAAAGGAAGAAGAATTATAGCGCCAAAGAAATTGCCGGTACGTCCCACAACAGATATGGCAAAAGAGGGATTATTTAATATCCTGAACAATCATTATCACTTTAGTGCTTTGCGCGTGCTGGATCTATTTTCTGGGACTGGTAACATATCTTACGAATTTGCTTCAAGAGGTGCCGAACAAATTACGGCTATAGATGGTAATTTTGAATGTGTTAAATTCATAAAGAAAACAGCTACCGAATTAAATTATCCAATCACTGCTATTAAAAGTGATGCTTTTAAGTATTTAGAAAGAGTTCCTGTGACCGCCGATGTAATATTTGCCGATCCTCCTTATAATTTTACTACGGAAGATTTTTTAAAAATTGCCGAACTAGTTTTTGAAAAAGAACTACTTACCGAAGGCGGAATGCTAATCATTGAATCGAGTAAACATACCGATTTATCAACTGGCCCAAATTTTGTAGAGAAAAGAGGATATGGTGGCTCTGTATTTTCATTTTTTCAACTATCTGGTGAAGAGGAATCGAAGTAAGATATCCTATATTTCACACTATTTATTTATAATCTTAGCTTTCTTGTCTATGAGTATAAACGCTCAGGAATACGAATTGATTTGGAGTGACGAATTTAATTATCGCGGAAAACCCGATAAGAATAAATGGTCACATGAAATTGGGTTTATTCGTAATCTTGAGGAGCAATACTATACCAAAAGAAAAAAGAACGCTGTTGTTAAGAATGATGTTTTAAAAATAATTGCCAGAAAAGAAGAACATCGAAATCGTAATTACGATCCAGATATTCAGAATTATCGTTACAACACTCCAAAAGCGAATTACACTTCAGCTAGTTTACATACGCACCAAAAATTTGAGCTAAACTTCGGTAAAATTGAAGTTCGTGCTAAACTTCCGCAGGGAAAAGGTGTTTGGCCGGCAATTTGGATGCTCGGATCGAACTTTTACGATGTCGAATGGCCTTATAGTGGCGAAATTGATATTCTAGAATTTGTCGGCAAAGATCCAAATACGATTCATGCTACAGTACATTATCCTAAAGGAGAAAGTGCCGAAATTAAAAGCGAAGGAAGTGAATTAAAGCTTAAGACATCGCCTTCGGAAGAATTTCATCTCTACGGAATGAATTGGGATTCAGAAAAAATAGAATTTTCTTTTGATGATCATATCTATTATACTTTTAATATTGATGAAGCGAATACTGAAAACAACCCATTTAGAAAGCCATTTTTCTTGATTATAAATCTGGCACTTGGCGGAAACTGGGCAGGAGAGATTGACGATGAAATTTTCCCTCAGGAATATCTTATAGATTATGTGAAGGTATATAAAAAAGCAGGTCTGTAAGCCGGATTCTGTTCACCCTGAAGTACATCAGGATGCCCTTGTCATTTATCTACGAACTTTGTTACCAAAGACCTTTAGCTGCCTACCCTCCAACGACAAACGAGCAATTTGATAATGTTGGTTTACATGGCATTGCACCGCATAGAGTTTACCTGGTTTCACTACAGCATTACCTGTACATTCTTTCTGCTGCACTTGTCCTGGCCTCACGACCGGTGGGCGTTACCCACTATGCTGCTCTATGGTGTCCGGACTTTCCTCTAAGCCGCAAATATGAGCTTAGCGATAGGGCCGACCTGCTTGGCTGCAAATGTATTCAAATTAAGTTGAAAGTTTAGAGAAAAGTTTACAGTTTACGATAGACGATTTACAGAAAAGATTTTAAGCTTTTAGCTATCAGCAGTCAGCTTTGCAGCTTTAAAAAATGTATTCAAAAAATCAATAATCTTAGTCGAAAGTCTAGAAAATCGTCTTAAAATTACCACTTTACGCATTATCTATTTTCAAATAAACAAATTGATACATTTTCATATTATAATTCAGCAGTCAGCAAAACTTTCAGTTTACGGTTTAGATAAAAGATTTAATCTTTTATCTATCAGCAGTCAGCTTAAAAAAACAGTCCAAAAATCAATAATCTTAGCCTTTAGTTTAGAAGATAATCTTCAAATCAAGGTATCAACAAATTAATATATTTTCAAATTAGCACATTTTTGATATTTATAACTCAGCATAAAGCACATTCACTTTCATTCGATCTTCATAAAATTGATGATTTGTTTATAAATACTACTTCAGATTTTAGAAGTTAAGCAGGTGATTTTTATATTTGCCTTTCAAACTTGTTAGATGGAACATTTTGTAGTTTCGGCACGTAAATACAGGCCACAGACATTTAAGGATGTTGTTGGGCAGCAAGCAATTACCAATACACTGGATAATGCTATTGCTCACAATCACCTTGCACAGGCCTTATTGTTCACCGGCCCGCGTGGTGTGGGAAAAACAACTTGTGCTCGTATTTTGGCAAAAATGATTAATCAGGATGGTACCCAAAGTCCTGATGAAGATTTTGCTTTTAATATTTTCGAGCTCGATGCCGCCTCTAACAACTCGGTTGATGATATTCGAAATCTAATCGATCAGGTCAGAATTCCGCCGCAAGTAGGAAAATATAAAGTGTATATTATTGACGAGGTTCATATGTTATCGACTTCGGCTTTTAATGCATTTCTTAAAACCCTTGAAGAACCGCCACAACACGCGATTTTTATACTTGCAACAACCGAGAAGCACAAGATTATTCCGACGATTCTTTCTCGTTGCCAAATATTTGATTTCAAAAGAATTACGGTAACCGATGCTAAAGAATATTTAAAATATATTGCGGAACAAGAAGGCGTAACTGCAGATGAAGATGCTTTGCAAATTATAGCACAAAAGGCAGATGGAGCTATGCGTGATGCACTTTCCATTTATGACCGTGTAGTTAGCTTTAGCGGAAATAACTTAACCCGCCAGGCGGTAACTGAAAACCTGAACGTATTAGATTATGATACGTATATGCAGGTTACCGACTTGTTACTGGAAAATAATATTCCGCAATTGTTGATATTGTTTAATGACATCTTATCCAATGGATTTGATGGTCATCATTTTATTGCTGGTCTAGCATCTCATTTTAGAGATCTATTGGTATGTAAAGACCAAAGAACTATTCAGCTTTTAGAAGTTGGGGAACAAACAAAAGCTAAATATTTTGAGCAGTCGCAAAAGACTTCACAGCAATTTTTGCTAGAGGCTATCAATCTGGCCAACGAATGTGATCTAAAATATAAAAGCAGCAGAAATCAACGACTCCTGGTCGAGTTATCACTTATGCAAATTGCCTCTGTCACTTTCGACGGAGAAAAAAAAAACAGCAGTCCTAAAATAGTTCCCGCTGCTCATTTCGAACAACCTGCAAAATCGATCTCAAAAGAAGAAAAATCGATTATTAGGAATAACGAATATGGGCAGGATCACACGGCTCCTGAAAAATCACAACAACCTTCAGTAGAAAATCGTACGGAGAACGACAGCTGTTTACCCGAAACTAAACCTGAAAATAAGGAATATTTTAGCGAAGAAGTACCAAAAATTTCTGAGGAGGAACCGAAGGAAACAGAAAGCACTAAGATTAAGCCTGAACAGAACGAAGCTCCAAAAACAGCTCCTGTAACCGATCCTGAGATAAAAAAGGAACGAGTTTCTGGTCTTTCTCTTGCCAGTATTCGTAAGAAAAAAGAGCTTGCAGCTCAGGTAAGAGATCAAGCTCCAGAACGTGAAGCAGTGATGACTGAGGAGTTCTCGGAAACACAAGTACAGGCAGCCTGGGATGATTACGTACACCGATTAAAAAAACACGGGGAGAAAATCTTAGCATCAATCTTAGAAACTGACCTTCCTACATTAAAGGGAAATAATGAAATTCATTTAGAATTGCCGGCAGAATCAATGAAAATTGATTTAGAAAGAGGTCAGCATAAATTGATGAGCTTTTTAAAAGGAAGATTAAAAAACACTACAATTTCTTTGGTTATCGATGTTAACGAAGCCACTGCGAAAAAATTTGTATTTACACCAATAGAAAAATACAATAAGCTAAAAGAGAAAAATCCGCTTTTGGATAAATTACGAACAACTTTTGATCTAGACGTATAATTATGCTTGGTTTAAAACTTCCTACAGATCCCAGATGGGCAGATATCGCTAATAAAAATATTGAAGAAATTCTAATAGATCACGCCTGGTGTGAGCAAAAAGCGGCTTCAACAGCGATCTCACTTATCGTAACCTATCCTGAATATCCAGAACTGGTCACTGCAATGGTAGCTTTATCTCGAGAAGAAATGGGCCATTTTAAAATGGTTCATGATAAAATTTTAGAGCGTAATATTGAAATGGGTTGGGATCGTAAAGACGAATATGTAGTTCAGCTTTTAAAATTCTTTCCAAAAGGTGGAAGCCGTGAAACTCAGCTTATCCATCGATTATTAATTGCGGGACTTATTGAAGCTCGAAGTTGTGAACGCTTTAGATTACTTAGCGAAAAACTTGAAGATAAAGAATTAGCCGAATTTTATAAAAACTTAATGATTAGTGAAGCAAACCACTATACGATGTTTTTAAAATTCGCCAGAAAATACGGGGATCGAGAAATCGTCGATAAAAAATGGAACGACCTTCTAGACTTTGAAGGAAAAATGATTCAGGGTTTAGGAAGCAAGGAAACTATTCACGGTTAATCTCATTCTACGACATTAAAATGGCGGTAAATCATTGCCGCCATTTTTTATTTCCGTAGTATTCATTATAATTAACTAGAATGGTAAAGGGATTTAATAATCCCATCTGCTAAACCAATTTTAGGAACAAAAATTTGTGCTGCTTTTGCCCACTTCATAGAATTCAAATAGATCCTAGAAGCAGGAATTATAACATCTGCACGGTCATTTTTTAAATCTAATTCAGTTATTCGTTCTTCGTAGGTATAACTATTCAGTAATTCATCATACTTTTTAAGATAGGCCAGACTTAATGGCTTGCCGTCCTTTTTACCACTATTTTTGAAAATATTATTGATATTCCCCCCAGAACCGATTAAGCTAATATCTT
This sequence comes from Zunongwangia endophytica, assembly GCF_030409505.1. Taxonomy (NCBI): domain Bacteria; kingdom Pseudomonadati; phylum Bacteroidota; class Flavobacteriia; order Flavobacteriales; family Flavobacteriaceae; genus Zunongwangia; species Zunongwangia endophytica. The sequence continues at coordinate 1,492,079 of NZ_JAUFPZ010000002.1, forward strand.
CTAATCCTTTTGAATGCTCCTTAACCCAGGATTCCATTTCTCTCCAGGTTTTATTCTCTACAAGATCATTTAATAATCGAACAGTACCAACTTTAAAAGAACGAGATGCGATGCTTTTACCATTACTGTAAAAAGTATACTCGGTGCTCCCACCACCAACATCCACGTAGAGATAATTATGATCATCCTGAATTAAAGCATGTAAATCTGTAGCAGCAATAATAGCAGCTTCGTGAGAACCGTCTATAATTTCAATCTCAACGCCTGTCTTTTCTTTGAGCATAGCCGTAACCTCATCACCATTTTTTGCTTCTCGCATTGCCGATGTTGCACAGGCTTTGTATTTTTCAACTCCGTGAGCTTTCATCAATAAGCTAAAAGCGTGCATGGCGTCCAACATCCGATTTTGATTATTTTCAGATATATTTTGTTTAAGAAAAACATCTGCTCCCAATCTAATGGGCACACGTACCAAAGAGGTTTTTCTAAAGTTAGGTTCTATTCCTTCTTTTTCAGTAATGGTGGATACTAACAATCTAATAGCGTTAGATCCAATATCTATAGCGGCATAATTCTTTTGTACTATCACTGCTTAAAATTTTCGTTCTTATTTACGTAATAATCGTATAAGGCTTCCTGGGATCGAATTCTGGGTTTTGTTTTCTTGCGGTAAGCATTATTTTGTTTTTCTGAAAAAACACGTGCTTTCACGTTATCACTCCAACTGATTTCGAAACCATCGATAATTTCCTGCTTGATATCGTGATCGTAGATAGGACAAGCAATCTCTACTCGATTATCTAGATTTCTATTCATTAAATCTGCGGAAGAAATAAAAACTTTAGCATTCCCTGCATTCTCAAAAATATAAATTCGGGGATGTTCCAGATATTTATCGATTATACTTATAGATTCAATATTCTCACTCATACCCGGAACTCCAGGGATTAAGCAATTAATTCCTCTAACTATTAATTTCACCTTTACTCCCGCTCTACTTGCCTGATACAACTTATCGATCATTGGATAATCTGAAAGGCTGTTCAGCTTTAATTTAATTCCGGCTGGTTTTCCTTGTAATTGATTATCTATTTCAGTTTGAATAAGCTTATATAGCGTTGCTCTTGTATAATGCGGAGAAACAATTAGATGGCGATATTTACTTACTTTATAATTAGTTTCAAAAAAGTCGAAAACCTTATTTACTTCCTTCAAAATCTCCTGATTTGCTGTGAAAAGCGTATAATCAGTATATAATTTAGAAGTTGACTCGTTAAAGTTTCCAGTACTTATAAAACCATATTTCTTTAATTTTCCGTTGCTTTCTTCACGCTCTATCACACAAGTTTTGCAATGAACTTTTAATCCTGGGACACCGAATATAAGCTTCACGCCTTCTCGCTGCATCTGCTCGGCATATTTGATATTGGCAGCTTCATCAAAACGCGCTCTTAGTTCTATTTGCACCAAAACCTTTTTACCGTTTTTTACCGCATTGATTAAAGAACTGGCGATGTGGGAAATTTTGGCAAGTCGGTATATGGTAATTTTTATTGTTTTCACCCTTGGATCTAGCGCAGCTTCACGTAAAAATTTAACGACATATGAGAAACTCTGGTAAGGCGCATACAGCAGATAATCCTTCTTCCCCACGCCATTAATCAAGCTGGTTTGTAATGCTAATCCTGGGATTGGCATCGCTTCTTTAGTATCGTAAAGTAGCTCTTTACTGCCCAATCTTGGGAATCCCATATAATCACGCCTATTGTGATATCTACCACCGGGAATGATACTATCTGCATGATCAATTCCCATTTTGTTCATTAAATACTTTAAGGTATCCTTATCGATATTTTTATCGTAAACAAAACGAACGGGATCTCCTTTAATTCGATCTTTTACACTTTCTGATATCTTTTCAATAAAACTTTTACTCAAGTCGCTATCTATATCTAATTCAGCATCCCTAGTAATTTTGATCATATGCGCAGAGATATTTTCATATTCGAAAATATTGAAAATACTATTTAGATTATACCGAATCAAATCATCCAAGATGATAATATAGCGCTTATCATCGTCTGAAGGTAACATCACGAAACGCTCGATGCTTCTCGGTATTTCTATAAGTACATACTTGCGCTCCTTTTTAGAGCTAACGATATTGGTTATTTTTCGAGAAGCTTTTGGAGCTTTCATTTCCATAGTAACCGCGAGATAAGCGGCACTATCCTTTAAGCTGGGCAATTCTTCTAGATCATTTAAAACGATCGTTACAAGGGCCGGACTTACTTGAGATAGAAAATAATCTTTTACAAATTTTTGTTGTGATTCAGATACCTCTTTCTCATTTATCACACAAATGCCATGTTCATCACGAAGTCGATGCTGAATCTTATCTAATATTTTTAAACTTTCAGATTGCTGTTTGATTACTTCCTTGGTAATATCCTCAAGTAATTTGCTTGCTTTTATTCCGCCCAAAGCACTTTTCCCAGTCTTACCTGCAAGATCAATACGCTTTACAGTAGCATAACGGACTTTAAAAAATTCATCCAAATTATTACTGAAAATCCCTAAAAATCGTAAACGTTCTATTAATGGTACAGATTCGTCTTCTGCTTCCTGTAAAACTCTATTATTAAATTGAAGCCAACTTAATTCGCGATTGATGTATTTATTTTCCTGCATACTTAGCGTAAATTCTTTGGAAATAAAGTTAATAATGTTTTGCCTGATGAAATGGATTGCCAACTATCAACATCAAACTCTATAACACACAGACCAGTGGTAGGTATATTGTCGTAGGTTCGATGCCCTGCATGATTAACAAAGTTGGTGATTGCCGGGTTATGAGAAAAAATAACTAGTGTTTCTATAGAATCTGAAGCAGTTTGAATCACTTTTTTTAATCTGGTATGATTAAAAGTATATAAGCTTTCTTTTACTTCAAAATCGCTTTCATCTATAACCAGTTTATCTTTAAAAATTTTAGCAGTCTCGTGAGCTCTTACAGCGTGGCTACTCCAAAAAGCAGCTTTATCTTTATTTATATTTTGATCATAAAATGCTTTAAAGACGTTCAACACAACTTCAGCATCTTTATAAGCCCTTTTTTTAAGAGGTCGCTCGTCATCTTCAACATCATGCTTCCAGGAAGATTTACCGTGCCTTATTATAACTAGACGTTTCATAATTACGGAGCTAAACGTTTAGAATTCCATTCAGCATCCTCTAAATTAAAAGTAATACGATCATGTAACCTGTTTTGTCTACCCTGCCAAAATTCAATACTTAGAGGTTTTACAATATATCCGCCCCAATGCTCCGGTTTTGGAATTTCTTTTCCTTCATATTTATTTTCAACCTCAGCCAGATTTTCTTCTAAAACCTCTCTAGAGGCAATTTCTGAACTTTGCGGGGAAGCCCAGGCGCCTAATTGACTTCCTCTGGGACGAGAATGGTAATATTTAGTGGCAGTTTCTTCATCCACTTTTTCCACTAAACCTTTTACAATTACCTGCCGCTCTGTCGATGGCCAAAAAAACGATAAACAAACATGTGGATTATTAGCTATAGATTTTCCTTTTTCAGAATTAAAATTAGTGTAGAAAACAAAACCATCTTTGCTGTATGATTTTAGAAGTACTACCCGAGCTTTTGGAAAACCATCCAAACCAATTGTAGAAATCGTCATTGCATTAACTTCTCCTGAACCGCCTTCGACTTCGGTTTCATTAAACCATTGCTCAAATAATATAAAAGGATTATTTGAAATACTGCTCTCTAATAATTCACTTTTCTCGTAAGATTGTCTATAATCCTGAAGATTTCTACTCATCGCTTATTTTCAGCTTTACTCGATTTAAAATTTTGCTGCTACAGGAAAAACCTGAAACTAAAAATTATTTAATGATTTAAAAAACATGCAGACATAGCGCCTGCGATGCATAATGCAATTTACAAGTTTTAGAAATAAGCGAGAAAAATTTAGTCGAGCTTTATCAATATTTTACAAAAAATTTAAAGAAGCTTATTTTATTCCGAATTAGAACTCAAAACTCTTGCCATCCTCTGCTAATAAAACATCAGAAAAAACTTGCTCAGCTTCAGATTTAAAAAGCTCAATATTAGAATAACGAGTAGAATAATGACCCAAAATAAGCTTTTTCACGTTTGCACGCTTCGCTATCGTAGCCGCCTGCATTGCTGTACTATGCTTAGTAGGATCTGCGTATTTTAGTTGCTCCTGCAAAAAGGTAGATTCGTGATACAACACATCGATATTCGATATCTGCGGAATAATTTCTTCAGAAAAAGCCGTGTCACTACAAAACGCATAACTTTTAGGAGCGTCTCCAGCTTCGGTTACCAGCTCATTTTTGATAAGTGTACCATCTTCAGAAATTACATCTTTACCTTTTTTCAAACTTTTAAAAAGCGTTACATCGATCTTATACTTTCGCGCCTCATCAATTAAAAGTTTACGATCTCCCTCTTTTTCTTTAAACAGAAATCCATTGGTATATACTCTATGCACTAGCGGAATAGTTTCTACGGAAAGTTTTTCATTTTCGTAAATTTTCTCTGACTTTGTTGAAGATAATTCGTGAAAATAAAGTGGATAAGGCGTCCAGGCTTTCGATAGCTTCAATTGAAGTAGAATCACTTCTTTAATTCCTTTAGGACCATAAATATGCAACTCCTTTTCTCTATTCAGCAGCATAAATGTAGAGATAAGGCCTATTAAACCATAAAAATGATCACCATGGAGATGAGAAATAAAAATATGCTCTATTTTGCCAAATTTGATCTTATTTTTACGAAGCTGAACCTGAGTTCCTTCTCCGCAATCAATCAAGAATAATTGATTTTGCATCGTTAAGACCTGCGATGTGGGATTGGTAAGCGAACGTGGGGTGGCTGCATAACAGCCCAGAATATCGATCTTCATGAAGAGTAAGTTTAAACGGAAATAAGATTAATTTAAAATCCCAGCTCTCGTTCAAGCTCTTCCATTTGGATAATATCTTCTGCTTCTTTTAAGGTTGGTGCCACAAATAATTCTTCTGGAATTTTATCAATATCAACAGAATTATTAGCAATCACGAAGGATTTTTTGTTGGCGCGATGTACAGTTGAAAGTTCTAAGAATCCAAGTAATTGTTCTAATTCTAACTGCTTATGATTTAAAATATCTATTATGACGTTTTCCCCCTCAAATTCATGATGATTTGCGGTTAAACGCGATGCAAAATCTGTTATTGAATCTTGTGCATCGGTAATTAATAGATAGTTTGATTTCTTTTCAATTTTCATCAGCTTCTTTTTAAGTAAGATCTACTAATTTAAAAAAATATAATCTATTGTTTGATCTTTGAAGCCAATAAATAAATAACTGCCATTCTCACTGCAACCCCGTTTTGAACCTGATCTAAAATAATTGCCTGATCACTATCAGCCACATCACTCGTAATCTCTACTCCGCGATTAATTGGCCCGGGATGCATAACTACAATTTCTTTATTTAAGCTGTCGAGGATTTTCTTATTCAAACCGAATTGTTGCGTATATTCTCTTGTTGAAGGAAAATAGCTAATATCCATTCGCTCATTTTGCACTCGCAACATGTTAGCAACATCGCACCACTCTAGTGCCTTGATCAGGTTAGTTTCTACTTCTACTCCTAAAGAATCAATATACTTAGGAATTAAAGTTTTAGGACCACAAACTTTGACATTTGCACCCTGAAGTTTTAGCGCAAAAATATTAGAAAGCGCTACCCTGCTGTGAAGAATATCACCTACAATTACTACATTTTTACCTTCAACATCACCTAAACGTTCTCGTATAGAATAAGAATCTAAAAGTGCTTGTGTAGGATGCTCGTGCGCTCCATCCCCAGCATTAACAATACTTGCCTTAACATGTTTAGAGAGAAAAATTCCCGCTCCAGGATTAGGATGTCGCATAACAACCATATCCACCTTCATCGACAGAATGTTGTTTACGGTGTCGATAAGCGTTTCTCCTTTCTTTACAGAAGAAGATGCAGCTGAAAAGTTTATCGTGTCTGCACTTAATCGTTTCTCGGCAAGCTCAAAAGAAAGTCGTGTTCTTGTACTATTTTCAAAAAATAAGTTAGCTATGGTAATATCACGTAATGAAGGAACTTTTTTAATTGGTCGGTTTATAATTTCTTTAAAATGATCGGCAGTTTTAAAAATTAAATCAATATCCGATTTTTGCAAGTACTTAATACCCAGTAAGTGGTTAACACTTAGTTCGCTCATTACGATTTTTATTTTGAAATAAGGTAAACAATATCTTCACCTTCATTTTCTTTCCAGTTTACTATCACTTTCTCTTCGTTGATAGCATCTACCTGTCTCCCATTATAATCTGGCTGAATAGGCAAATGCCTGCTAAAACGACGATCGATAAAGCTTAATAATTCAATTTCCTTAGGTCTTCCAAAAGACTGAATTGCTGTTAATGCTGCACGTATACTTCTACCGGTATACAGAACATCATCAATAAAAACAACTCGCTTATCTTCTACCACGAAATCAATTTTGGTCTTATTAGCCTCTAAAGGTTTGTCGCTTCTTCTAAAATCGTCGCGATAAAAGGTGATATCCAGCTGGCCGGTTTTCAGACTTTTGATATCATATTCGCTCTCGAGTATTTCCTCAAGTCTTTTCAGTAAGAAAATACCACGTGGCTGAATTCCAATAAGAACAGTATTAGAAAAGTCAGAATGATTTTCTACAAGCTGGCAAGCCAGTCGTTGCAAAATGATTTGTACTTCTTTAGCGGTAAGTAGCACTTTTTGACTCATATACTGGGTTGAAATGAAGGTTCGGAAAACAAAAATAAGTTATTTTTCATTTCTATTATAAAATAGAATACCACATTTTTTAAAAGATTGCATTTTTAAGTGCCTATTTCATATTTTAATTAGTATTTCTTTTTAAAATTCTGCTAAAAATATAAATATCACCAAACAACTTCATTTTATTGATTTTCAATTCAATAAACATTAACTTTAAGGAGATTTGTAAAAACAAATTAAATAAATAATTGAACGATTTTTTTTCATTTTAAACTATTAAAAAATAATAAGACCATAACTCTAACAAAAAACCGAAATGAAATTAATTTACAATGGTGGAAATAGAAAGCTTTCCAGAGTTGTTAATCGTGCCAATGAAATATTATTAAGTAGCTTTTATTTTTTAGAAATAGAAAAATACCTTCGAGAGAATTATGATGAAGAAAGGTGTTTAAGCTTTTTGATGGAGCTTAAATCTTTAGATGAGAAAGTAGCAATTAAAGGTTTTTGGAATCCCATTGGGAGGACATATCTAAAAATTAAAGATGATTCTATTGAAATTAATACGGCACATCTTAGCAAGTCGCATCGAACGCTTTTAGAACAACTAATTGGTGAATATTTGATGATTCTGGATCAAAGAAAACAGCTGTCGCAAATTATACCTCTAAAAAATGGTAAAGATCTTCCTGCTAGTTTTGGATCTATAGCTAGAAATTTTATGTAATTCTTTACATAGATTCATAATAATGCTATAATCTTTTCTAAAGTTTAAAGCCCCCTATTTCATTATGGTTATCTTCATCAAAAATTCTATATGATTGTAGCCAGAAATTTAAAATGGAAACAGGTTTTCTTCTATATGTGGAAGCCTATGCTCTATTTTCTTGTATTATCTTTAGTAATCTACATATTGCACGCTAAATTTGGTATGAAGAGCTTAAGCATTCCATTTAATGCCGTGGCAACTCTAAGTACGGCACTTGCTATTTATTTGGGTTTTAAAAATAACAGCGCCTATGATAGATGGTGGGAAGCCCGAAAAATTTGGGGCCTGCTGGTAAATTATAGTAGAGCTTGGAGTAGAGAAATTTTAAGCCTAAGCTTTACAGCTAAAAATGACGAATCTCAAGAAATAATTAATTGGCAGAAAAAAGTAATTTATCGCCATATTGCTTTTGTTCATTCCCTTAGAGTATTTTTGAGGATTAAACATCCCTATAATCAAAATAAAACTGAGATTTACGAAGGATCAAACCAGTACGATGATATCAAAGATTTTGTAAGCGCAGAAGAATTTAAAAGTTTTCTAGACAAAAACAATCCGCCAAATTACCTTATCCAACTACAGAGTGAAGATCTAAAATATGCTTATAGAAAAGGGTGGATTTCAGATTATCGATTTGTAAGATTGGACGAAACTTTAACCGAATTTAATAATCACCAGGGAATGAGCGAGCGAATTAAGAATACGCCAATGCCCCGGCCTTATAGTTTCTTTTCCAGAGTATTTGTTTATCTGCACGGCACATTGGTTCCGTTTGCATTTATCGAAGATTTAGGATGGTTAAACGTACCGTTATCCTTAATTATTAACTTTATTTTTCTTGCATTAGATACGATTGGAGAACGTACAGAAGATCCTTTTGAAAATCGGATGGACGATACTCCGCTTACCGCCATTAGTTTAACTATAGAAACCAATTTAAAAGAAATGATTGGTGATAAAAATTTCCCTAAAAAACAAAAAGCTATAGAAGGAGTTGTTTTATAAAGGCTTTTGCATTGAGACTTTTAAAGTATCTTTTTTTATTTAATTTAGAAAAAAAGAAAAAAAATTATGACTGAAGAAGATAAGAAATTTATGCGTCGAGCGATTGCATTGGCGGAAGAAGGAATGGACACCGGAGCAGGAGGTCCTTTTGGAGCTGTAGTTGTAAAAGACGGAGAAATTGTTGCCGAGGGTTGGAATATAGTTACTTCTAGTAACGACCCGACAGCTCATGCTGAAATTACTGCAATACGAAGAGCCTGCGAAAATTTAAACACATTTCAATTAGAAGATTGCATTTTATATACGAGCTGCGAACCTTGTCCAATGTGCCTAGGAGCAATCTATTGGGCTAGACCTAAAAAAGTATATTATGCATTGAATCACAATGATGCTGCTAAAATCGGATTCGATGATCAGTTTATCTATGAAGAATTGGATAAAGATATAGAAAACAGAAAAGTGCCTTTTGAAAATATTATTAGAGAAGAAGCTTTACCTGTTTTTGAAAAATGGGATAGAAAAGAAAACCGAATCGATTATTAAGATTCGGTTTTTCCTTTTATAATTTTGAAATGAAATATTAGTAATTTTCGCTATCTTTTAGATTACGCCATACTCTTACACTTCGCCTAATTTCTTCATCTAATCGCTCGCGCTGCGCTGCATCTTTTGGAGTATCGTTAGGAACTAATTCAGGTAAAACGACTTCAATCATTATGGGGCCTTCAAAATCTAATTCATCTAAAATAGCATGATGTTTTACAAAATCAACCTGCCCCCTTCCTATTCCAGATCGATTAGAGTCTGAGATTTGATAACTATACATAAAATCTGCAGCATCCCTTATCGCTTCAATTGGATCAGTTTCTTCAATATGCATGTGAAAACTATCCAATATCAAACTGAAATTAGTATGACCAACTGCATTGATCAAATTGAGGCCTTGTGTCACCGTATGGATCATGGAAGATTCGTATCTGTTGACACATTCGTAAACTAACTTAACTTTTTTTAGTTGAGCGTATGCATCTAAGGTTTTACAGCAATCTACTAACATCTCCCAGCATTCTTCACGATTAGAACAGTTAATCGTCCATTGCGGTAAACCTTGTAAATTAACAGCAGCAACATTTGCTTCGACTGCAAAATTAATAATCTTTTGGTAAAACTCAATTGCCGAAGATTTATTAGCATTTTCTAATATCGGCGGAGCGCAATTATAAGGATCTATGGCAAAAATTTCAATTTGAAAATGGTCGGCAGCGGCGCTAATTTCTTTTGCATCGTAATTCCGCCAATCCCCGGAAAACTGAATACCATCAAGACCCAATAATTTTACTTTTTCCATCATCTCATGAGGATCTTCAATCCCCAAAATCCAAGAACAAACTCCTATTTTATTCATCTAAATTCGTTTTACTTCCTAAAGATAAATGCAATTCTTAAAATCCTTGTTAGTTTCTAGTTAATTCTGAAAAGTTATGAAGTTCAGAAATGATAAAATCATGAATAAGTATTTAAATTATAGCAAGAAAGGACTAATCTTGTACGAGATTGGATTCTATTAGTTTTTGATAAGAAAAAAATCAATCAATGAATTCTTTCTCTATTAGGAAACGAAAAAATTAATGACTTCTGAAAAGATTTTTTCTGAAAAATAATAACGGTATTTATCTAATCTTGGCGAAATTTGGAAAATTTCAATTTGAAAAATTAAATAAGTTTGAAATCGGATGGTTTGAAATAAATTTAAACTTTCGCTTTGATTCGAGGATGGGTGCCGAATTTTATTTCTCTCCCATTTTACCAATCATTTTATATAATAATCGGTATAATTCTTTAGCTTCTTCTATAGATAACGGAAGCTGTTCGGCTAAAAATGCAGGAACATCGCAAGCTTCATCTTTTAGTGATTTCCCTCTCTGCGTTAAGGTAATTACAATGTTACGTTCATCTTTTTCAGAGCGTTTTCGCTCAAGAAATCCGCGTTGCTGAAGTCGTTTTAAAAGTGGCGTTAACGTATTGGATTGTAGCTGAAGTTTTTCAGCAATCGTACTTAAATTCACCTCATCTTTTTCCCAAAGCACCATTAACACCAAATATTGCGGATAAGTAAGATCTAATTCTTTAAGCATTGGCTGATACCGCTGAATCACCAATCTTGATGCCGTATACAACGGAAAACAAAGTTGATTTTCTAGTTTTAAATCTTCATATTTCTCACTCATTATTCCGCAGTTTTCAGTATTCTTTTCAGCTATGAAAGTAATAAAAAAATTCCCTTTCTACGTTTGTAAAAAGGGAATCATAGTTTATAAATCAAGATTAAATTATATCACTTCTAATTCAACCTCAATATTTCCGCGAGTTGCGTTAGAATAAGGACAAACTTGATGTGCCTGTTCTACTAATTCTTGTGCTTTTTCTTTTTCTACGCCAGGAATTTCTACAGCAAGTTTCACAGCTAATTGAAAACCGCCTTCATCATTTGGTCCAATACCTACGGTTGCATTAACAATAGTTGGATTTTCTGGCTTCACCTTAGCTTTTCCCATCACTAAATTTAGCGCACTATCAAAGCAAGCGGCATAACCTGCTGCAAATAATTGCTCTGGATTAGTAGCTCCACCTTTTCCGCCTAATTCTTTCGGCATTAAAACGTCAAAATCTACAAATCCATCTTCGCTTTTTACGTGACCGTTTCTTCCTCCGGTTGCTTCTACTGTAGTTTGATATTGTGTATTCATAACATTTAAATTTTTATTTCATTTACGATTAAATCGTTCACGATGCAAATATATAAAAGAAGCCGAACAATAGTGTTAAGCTTCTCTCAAAATCTATTTAAATCCTTATTTAGGTTCTGGAGCATTTTCTGCGATTAATCCTTTTGCTTTTAATTCTGCCCAAAATGCTTTTGGAATTTTCACATCCATAGATTCTGCATTTGCAGAAGACTGCTGGGCAGAACTTGCTCCGGGAATCACACTCGAAACAACAGCAGGAGCTGCACAAAACTGAAGTGCTGCCGTAGCTAAATCTACTTGATGCTTGTCGGCTACTTTTTGTAATTCAGCTCTTTTTTCTAAATATTCTTCAGGAATATCTTTGCTATAATCAAAGCGATCTTTCCCAGCCAAAAATCCGGAATTAAAAGGAGCTCCAACCACGATACTGATACCTTCTCGTTCACATACCGGAAAAACATTATTTAAATCGTCTTCGTGATAAATCAACGAATATTGTTTGGCCGATAAGAAAATATCAGGATCGGCAACTTTAATGGTTTCTAAAATAGGTTCCGTCGTATTTACGCCCAATCCCCAAGCTTTAATTAAACCTTCTTCGCGCATTTTAGTGAGCTCGGGCATCGCCCCATTTTTAGCCTGCTCAAAATATTTTTCATAATCACTTCTAGAAAAATCAGGATTATCGGGTGATAAATCGTGAATAAAAACGATATCTAAATAAGCTAAACCTAAACGATGTAAACTTTGCTCTACAGATTTACGAGTACCTTCTGCCGAATAATCATATTCATAATTCATATTCAATTTTCCTTTCCAAAGTGCGCCCGGTAATTCAAAATTGGGATCTGGAGTAAGCACTCGCCCTACTTTAGTGGAAAGCACAAAATCTTCTCGATTTTTATTAAAAAGATAACTTCCCATTCTACGCTCACTAATTCCTAGTCCGTACCAAGGTGAAGTATCATAATAACGAACTCCGCTATTCCAAGCAGCATCCATAGCGTTCCGAATTTGTTCATCTGAATTTACGTGAAAGCCATTCCCGGCAGCAACACCGCCCATTCCAAATTTCCATTCGGGTTTGAACTTCTCGCGTAAATGGTTGTTTTTAATTTTTGCTGAAGGAATTGGAGCTGTAGTTTTATGAGCAGCATTTATAATAGAAGGTGCCGCCAAAATACCGGCAGAACCTAAAAGTGACTTTTGAATGAATTTTCTCCTGTTAGCCATAATTTTATTTTTGATTCAATTAGAAACAATACGTTTTTATCCCTAAATTATTAAGTAAGGACTGAACAGAAAGATTTTTGAAGTTAAACTCTAGTTAATTTGAAGCTACTTTAGCTTCAGTCTGCGGAGTTTCAAACGGAATTAATTTCTTGTAATGGTCGTAACGCAAGAAGATTTCTTTTACATATAAAAAAGGTTCACGACCTCTCACAAAACCATATTTTACTTCCGGTCTACTAAAAAACTCGCGAGAGCTAAGCTTCAGCATATAGTCTTCCACATTATCGTCCCATACATAAGGATCTTCATCAAAAACTTTTGCCAAACGTTGGGCATCACGAACGTGACCTAACCCGCAATTGTAAGCCGCAAGCGTAAATTTTATTTTCTGAATACTGTCTTCTACCTTCGTGAATTTTTTACGGAGTTGCTTTAAATACTTTGTACCACCACGTATATTTTCTGAAGGATTAGTAACATCTGAAATTCCTAAATCTTGTGCAGTGGCCGGCATAATTTGCATGAGACCTCCTGCCCCAGCCCAAGAATTTTCATTAGGTTTAAAACGTGATTCCTGAAAAATTTGAGAACTCAAAAGTCGCCAATCCCAACCTAATTTTTCTACGTGGGTTTTCACAATCTCATCATACTGACTAATTTTACCTTCATTTTTACTGTAAAACTGACTTTTAATTCGGCGTCTGTAAGACTTTTTATTTTTGAAGTACTTATTATACACCACATAATAAAAGTCTTTCTTTTTGATATTTTTTAGCCACGAATTAATTTCAGCTAGCAGTTCTGGTGAATTCTTTCGAACGGCCCAAGCGATGCGTTGCGAAAAGCTAATTTCAGTATCTATATCTAAAATAGGATTATAGGTTTGGTTGATAGCAGCGATGTTATAATCGGCGATCGTATAATCTATTTCTCCTTTCACCACCATTTTTATGATGTCTTCTGTAGTTTTATTACCAGGCACTAATTGAATATCTATCTGCCCTCCAATTTCATCTTCCAGATTTTCCAATCGCTCGAAATACGAGGAATTTTTACGAACGTGTACCGTTTTCCCGATCATCTCGATCGGGTCGTTGATTGTTTTCTTTTTGATCTTGTACATAGGAAGTTTACGCCAGTTATCTGGACGACGTTGTACTAAAACTTGATGCGTTAAATAATGATATTCGGTAAAATTGACGAGTTTATTTCGATCTTCGGTAATAGATAACCCAAACGCAATTAGATCGCCTTCTCCGGCGTTTAGCATATCAAATAAATGATCAATATCATCGGCAACTTTTATATCAAGTTCTAGCCCTAAATGGTCGGCAAGTTTTTTTACCAACTCATATTCGAAACCCATAGGTTTCCCCCGATATAAAAAGTAACTTGTTGAATTATAAATAGTAATAACGGTAAGTTTACCGTCTTGTTTAATTTCTGATAAAGATTTAGAATATTGATTGAGCGCAAGCTCCGGCAATTCTTCAATATTAGTATTCCTACTTTCTGAACAATTTATAAGAGTCCCTAGTAAGAATATACAGAGGCTAAACTTGAAAATATTATGATGTTTAAAATAATGGCGTAAAAGTCTAATCATTAAATAGCTGATTTTCTTAAATATAGCTATTTATTCTTAAATATAAAATTTATTCATTTTTTATCATATTTTAATAGATTAAAAAAACAAATCTTCACAATTATTTAGATAAAATGCATAATTATAAAAAATCAACTACCGGTTATTAAATTAATACCTTTTAAACATCATACAATGCTGCTATTTGCTAACTTTCTAGAAAAGTGACTTCTATGAGTTATAAATTCAGCGTACATAACACCACTTACACCTTTAAAAATTTGAAAGAACTCTTAGCCAAAGCGAGTCCGCATCGTTCAGGTGACGTTCTTGCAGGTGTTGCGGCTGCAGATAATAAAGAACGAGTGATAGCACAATATGCTTTAAGTGAAGTCTCGTTGAAAGAAATTTTAGAAAAGCCTTTAATCCCTTATGCTGAAGATGAAGTTACCCGATTAATTATGGATGAACATAATGCTGAAGATTTTTATCCAATATCGCAATTTAGTGTGGGAGAATTTAGAGATTGGCTCCTAAGTTATGAAGCTACTCCAGAAGTTTTGAAATCGATTTCACCCGGACTTACCCCGGAGATGGTTGCAGCGGTTTCTAAATTAATGCGGAATCAAGATTTAATTAAAGTAGCTCAAAAATGCGAAGTAGTCACGAAATTCAGAAATACTGTAGGTCTAAAAGATCGATTTTCGGTTAGATTACAACCTAACAATCCGGTTGATGATCCTAAAGCAATTGCCGCTAGCACAATAGATGGATTACTATATGGCTGCGGTGATGCGGTTATAGGGATAAATCCTGCTACAGATAGCCCAACGGCTGTTTCAGAATTATTAAAATTATTAGATAATTTTAGGGAACAATACGAAATACCTACACAAACCTGTATTCTTAGTCATTTAACCACTACCCTACAGATTATTGATAAAGCTCCGGTAGATCTTATATTTCAATCTATAGGTGGAACGCAAAAAGCAAACGAATCTTTCGGTATCAATCTCGAGATGCTTCAAGAGGCTTATGAGACAGGGTTAAGCCTGGATCGCGGAACTATAGGAAACCAAATGATGTATTTTGAAACGGGACAAGGCTCTGAACTTTCGGCTAGTGCACATCACGGTATCGACCAACAAACATGTGAAGTACGATGCTATGCTGTAGCTAGAAAATATAATCCCTTTTTGGTAAATACGGTTGTTGGTTTTATTGGTCCCGAGTATTTGTATGATGGCAAACAAATTACGCGCGCTGCTTTAGAAGACCATTTCTGCGGAAAACTAATGGGATTACCTATGGGATGTGATGTTTGTTATACCAATCATGCTGAAGCAGACCAAGACGACATGGATTCTTTACTAACTCTTTTAGGAGTTGCAGGATGTAATTACATTATGGGAGTTCCGGGAGCAGATGATATTATGCTGAATTACCAGAGCACTTCTTTCCATGATGCGATGTATTTACGTAAAGTTTTAAATAAGCGCCCTGCACCCGAATTTGAAGAATGGCTCTTAAAAATGGGGATTATTGATGAAAAAGGAAATCGCCAGACTTTACCAGAATCTCATAAATTGATTAGCAATGGATAAACCAAAATTATATAAAAATAACATACAAAAAGATCCGTATACGCAGCTTAGAGAACTCTCAAGAGCTCGTATAGCCTTAGGAAATACAGGCGGAAGTCAATCTTTAAAAGATGTCTTGAAATTTCAACTAGATCATGCTAAAGCGAGAGATGCTATTTATTCTGAATTTGACATTGAAAAATTAGAAGCAGATATGAAGAAATTCAATCTACCTATTTACAAATTTAAAACTCAGGCACAAGATCGCGAAAAATATCTAAAAAGGCCTGATCTCGGAAAACTATTAGCTAAAACCGAAATAAAAGACATTTCTGAAGTCGATATTGTTTTGAATCTTGTTGACGGATTATCTCCCGATGCGATTAAGCATAGTATTCCAATTATAGCGCAATTATTACCAGAATTGAGTGAAAAGTATACGTTTGTAATAAGCATCGTTGAAAATGGTCGAGTAGCCATTGGAGACGAAATTGCTGAAAAACTGAATGCAAAATTTACCGCTACATTTATTGGTGAGCGTCCGGGCTTATCTAGTCCGGAAAGCTTAGGAATTTACACCACTTATAATCCAAAAAGCGGCACTACTGACGAGAAAAGAAACTGTATCTCAAATATCCATAACGATGGCATGCAAACCAAAGCTGCCGTTAATTTACTCAGTTTTTTAATTCAAGAATCCTTTGCAAAAAAAGTAAGCGGTGTTTCGCTGAAATCGGATATAAAGGAGCAAAAAGATATCTGTTAGGTTTGAAAAAAACTATTAAATAACAATTTTTATTGACTTCATGTTTTATACTCTTTAAGATTAATTTCATTAAGTATTTTTTGAATGGATTTACCAAGTTCTATTAATAAGTGGTGAATTTGAAGTAATAATAGTCACCTTAAAATAGATATTCGGTTTGCATAATAATTCATGAATTATTAAAAAATTGCAATTTAATTAACACAAAATACCTGATATCAGGTATTTTTAAGATTTAATTAAGAGATTATATTTGATACTTATTAAAGTATCTAATTTAAACTTTTAAAATGATCAAAAAACTACTCATTCTATTATTCCTTTTCGTCACAGCAACTAAACTATTTGCTCAAGAGGAAAAACAGACTTACAACAATAGGTTTGCTATCGCATTAAACGGCTCAACTCTTGGTGGAGGAATTGAGGTTGCGAAGAACATTTCTTCCCATTTCAACTTAAGACTTAGGGCAAATACTTTTGGAATTAAAGATTTTGTTCAAGATATAGAAGTAGATGATGCAAATCTTAATGTAACTGCCGATTCTAGATTCTTAGAATTTGACTTGAGTTTAGAATACTTACCCTTTGAAAGTAGCAGTTTTAAACTTGTTGGAGGAGCTGCATATTTCAATGATGGAAAAACAACTGCTTTAGCAAAGTACGATGGATCCTTTACATATGGGGAAATTACTATTGGACCAGATGAAATAGGTGATTTAGAACTAACATTAGATTACAATGGTTTCGCACCATATTTTGGGCTTGGATTTGGTAGGGCCGTTCCTAAAAAAAGAATTGGAGTTGCCTTCGAGGCAGGTAGCTACTATCTTCCAGAACCACAAGTTGGAATTAATGCCACAGGAATGCTTTCTCCAACTGCCGATCAAGCTGAATCACTTCAAGAAGACATTCGCGATTATAGATGGTATCCATTCCTAAACTTAAGACTCTCTGTTAAAATTTAATAAAAGCCATGAAAAAATATACATTAATAATAATCTTAATTGCCTTAATTTTTATTCCATCTTCTTGCGAAAAAATGCCTGATGAAGTTGTTGATGATTTTAAACTCGGCGTTAATTCGGATTTTCTTGAATATACCTTGGTGGTTCAATTTGTAGATGCAGGTAATCCCATTACACCTCCTGAAAATATAGAATTGAAAGTGTTAAATAACGAAAACAATGGTTTATTGGATTCTGAAGGTAAAGAAGGATTTACGGTGGACAACGGTATAGCATCCTTTATTTTGAATCCTACAAGTAAACCCAATAGCCCTGATGATATCAAAACGTATAATATTTACGCCACTGCATCTGGATTTCTACCTGTCAATTTCACTGTAAATTTTACAAAAGATCAAAAAGATCAAAACTTAACAATCAATATGGTTAATACTACATCCCCGCCAGAAGGTGTTGCTAATAATACAAAGAATATTTCTTTAAGTGGTGGAACTCTCAATAATACCTCAAGCGTTTCAGTAGCTTCTGCGGGGAATAAGATTACAGGAGCAGATCTTAAAATCAATTCTGGAACAGAATTTTATGATGTAGACGGCAATCAAATTTCAGGAGGAACACTTAAGGTTAGTTTAACTCATTTTGATGCGAATGGTGATGCTTCTTTAAATTCATTTCCTGGAGGTTTCACGCCTGAAAGTGTAATTGGTGAAACCGGAGAAGAAGAAAATATTTTCTTTGTTACTGCTGGTTTCGCATCCATCGATATGAATATAGCTGGCACTAACGTTAGAAAATTCAGCAAACCTATAGAAGTGACAATGGAAATAAATCCTGAAGGATACAACTTAGAAACGGATTCAAAAATAAAAGTGGGTGACAAAATTCCTGTTTGGAGTTATGAAGTAGAATCTGGCCAATGGATATTCGAAAAAGAAGGAACTGTTGTAAACAACAGCGGAAAACTTAAAGTTAGTTTTGAAACCGATCACCTAACATGGTATAATTTAGATTTTTACGGAAGAATATGTTACAGGTCGAACTCAATTGTAATAAATGCCCCCGGAACAGATGCTTATGATTATTTTTATACAGAATTGGTCTATGCATACAACGATCAGCCAGTTAGTTATTATGCAAGGAAAAATATGCGCCTATATAATAATGCAGAAATAAATTTTTATCGCTGCCCTCTAGCCTATTGTAAGTTTAAAATATATTCTGGATCATCATGGTATAACAAAGGAGAATTAATTGCTGAAACTGCTCCGTTTTATCCATGTGACGAAAATACAAGTATCAAATTACCAGCTTCTGCTTTTCCTGAAGTAATTTCTGCAGATGTCACTTTCAGTTGTCCAGACTCTAACTTTGAATTCAAACCGTCGTACTACTTTTATTACAAAGAAAAAGGATCATATTGGTGGAGATATGGATATATGAGCAACGGGAAATTTCAATCCTACTTTATGACTCCAGGCAAAACTTATGACTTTAGGACATATTTCGGAGGCCTAGTTGAAACCGAATTTACCGTATCCTCTGGTGTAAATTATATTAATATTAATAGCGATGAAATTTGTGAATTTGCACTATAAGCAAAGTAATTAATTTGATAAAAGGCTCCTAAAATTTATAGGAGCCTTTTTTATTTAACAATACTTTTCTTACAAAAACGATGTATAATTAACAATAATAGAATTTTTATTGCCACAAAAAGAGAATTATATCGATAAAAGGCATTTTTCTTAGATAATTAACTATCTTTGATATGTAAGTTTAACATAAGTTTAAATTACGATCCCTAATAGTAATTTTATAGATAAATGACGATGAAAAACTTTTTACCCCATTTGCACCTCAATTTCCTTTTATTTTTTTGTTTCATTTTGATTTCTTGTGATGTAATTAGCCAAGAAAATGAAACTTCCAATTATGCTAATAAATATGCTATTGCTGTAAATGGGTCTACACTAGGTGGTGGACTTGAAGTAGCAAAAAATATCTCACCACATTTTAATCTCAGATTGCGAGGTAATACATTTAGTATTAAAGATTTTGTACAAGAAATTGAAATAGATGACGCGAACCTTAACGTTACTGCAGATTCAAGATTCCTAGAATTCGATTTAAGTTTAGAGTATCTCCCTTTTACACAAAGTAGCTTCAAAATTGTAGGAGGTGCAGCATATTTTAGTGATGGAGAGACGAAGGCATTAGCGACATATGATGGCTCCTTCGAGTATGGAGAAATTATAATAGGACCTGAAGACATTGGTGATCTAAGACTATCTTTAGACTATAGCGGTATTGCTCCATACCTTGGAATAGGAATGGGTAGAGCCGTTCCAAAAAATAAATTTGGAATTGCGTTCGAAGCAGGCAGCTTTTATTTACCCAAGCCTCAGGTTGGCATTAATGCTACAGGAATGCTCGCTCCCACTGCTAACCAAGCTGAATCCCTTCAAGAAGATATTAAAGATTATAGATGGTATCCATTCCTCAATTTAAGATTATCAATTAGAATTTAATTAAATCCCTTACACATGAAAAGAGTATTATTATTTATGATGATGATGGCTGTAATAATCATTCATACAGCCTGTGAGAATAACCCCAATGAAGTTGCTGACAATTTTAAACTTGGACTCGATGTAAACTTTTTAGAATATACTGCGCAAGTAGAAATCCAAGACCTGGAGGACGGTAGCTATCCTGAAAATATTAAATTAACTCCTGTCACGGATTATGGCACAGCAATTCTTAATTCTGCGGGGGAGCGAAACTTTAAGGTCTCTGGAGGAAGTATAACTCTTATACTTAATCCTATGGATAGACCTCAATCGGCTAATGAAGTTAAAAGTTTTGATTTTATAGCATCGGCTCCCGGTTATCAATCTTCAAAAGTAAAAGTAAGTTTTACTGAAAACAACAAAACTGTTCAAATTCCGGTTTCTTTACTTAATAAGACTAAAGAATCAAATGGAGTAAGCTCTGTATCCGAAGATGCTAATCTTTCTGAAAACGAACTTAAGGAAAGTAAAATTTTGAATTTTGGAAATCAAACTACTAAACAAACCGATGGTTCTGTGGAGGTTAAGGCTGGTACAAAGTTTTTAAATAAAAGTGGCGAAGTTTTATCTGGCAATTCTATTAGCATGGAAGTTATAGACGTAGATGCTAATACAACAAATTTAGCTAAAGTGTTTCCAGGTGGTTTTGCAGATCAATCTGTTTCTAAAAACGGCAACACAGAGAGAACATCTTTTCTACCGATGAGCTATACTTCTATAAATATGTATGTTGGAACTGAAGAAGTAAAAGATTTTACTGAATCTATTGAAGTGAAAATGGAAATAGATAAAAACTTATATAACCCTAAAACAGCAACGAAAGTCAAAGCTGGTGATCAATTGGCCTTGTACAGTTATGAACTGGAAAACGGTATGTGGGTTTACGAAAAAGAAGTTACAATATCATCAGTAGGAAATCAATTATATGCAAACTTTGAAACTAATCACTTGACAGATTATTCAATCGTTGCAGAGTTACCTGTTTGTTCTGATATTTTTGAAATCAATAATCCAACTCAATCCAATATTCAAGCGAAAATAGAATTAGAAATAGCTGGTGATACAGAAAATAGAATTTATAAAATTATTGAGCAAAATCTCGTTCCTGGTGTAAATCAAATCCCTTATAACGGCATAGGTGATAACATTTCTTTAAAACTTTACACCTCTGGCGATGTAATTACTGTGGATAATATATCATGTGGGGAATCTCCGGCTATCGAAATGCCAGCACCTGATAGCGAATTGCTTACAATTACAATCAATATTCCATGTGAAAATGTGGATCTGAATATAGCAAGCTATCCAATCAAATATAGAAAATTGGGAGACACGCAATGGATTAATGGCATTATAAAGGACCTGACGTTAGAGTCTTACGAAATGGAAGCAGGAAATACTTACGAATTTCAAATTGAATTTGACGGTCAAAGTTATACCTACGAAGAGCTAATTACGTCTACAGATTATCAATTCAATGTAGACAGCGAATTATGTAGTGAAATTGATTTTTAAGGTATAATAAATAAATTATCAAAAAGGGGAATGCTGTGAGCATTCCCCTTTTTATTTATCTTAATAATGTCCAATTTTAAAAATAATGAAGAACGAGAAATCTAAATAATTTAATTCCTCCATCGCAGGAAATTTATGATTTAAGAGGATTTTTATATAAAGGAAAATAGAATATATTTACAATAATTCACTGAAGTCTAAATAATAGTTTGAATAATTAAAATCATAATGTAGTTTTGGAAATTAAACAGAAGGAGATGAGATCGGAATTAGCAGATATCCTATTAAAGGATTCAGAAATAAATATAGAAAAAAGTTTACCTAGTATTTCCATCGATTGCGTAGTTTTTGGATTCGACACGGCCTCACTAAAAGTACTACTAACAAAAGTAAAAGAAAAGGATGGTTGGCTGCTTCCTGGTGGCTATTTGCATAAATCTGAAAATCTAGAAGATGGAGCCTATAGAATATTAGAATCTAGAACTGGAGTAAGTGAAATTTATCTTCAGCAGTTCAAAACGTTCGGTAAGTTGAACCGTAGTAATGATTTCTTTTCAGAATACGATAAAAATTTATGGCACAAAAGGCGATTTCTTTCCGTGGGTTATTACGCACTTACAAATTTTGCAAAGGTCGAACCTAAAATAGATTATCTATCGGAAGCTTGTGAGTGGAAGAATATTAATGAATTACCACAATTGCTGATGGATCATCAAGAAATTTTTGATGCAGCCCTTTTAGAACTTAGAAAAGGTTTAAATTATCGCCCCGTTGGTCTAAATCTTTTACCTGAGAAATTTACAATGCCTGAGTTACAGCGATTATACGAGATAATTTTAGATAAACCTTTAAACAGAGGGAATTTTTATCGTAAAATGACTAAGTATGGCATACTTAACAAACTAAAGGAAACGCGTAAAGGCGGAGCTCATAAAGCACCTAACCTTTATACTTTTAACGCTGAAACTTATAATGAGGCGCTTGAGAATGGATTTAAGGAGGCATGGTAATTTCAGAAAAATAATTTGAAACTTTTTTAAATGTGGTTTATCACGATTTTAAATTAGATTTTTAAATTTTTTTAGATACTAATAGATTCAAAACTGCTAATTTTTATTAGTTAAAATTGAAAACAATTAATTATTGTCGTTGAACCTATATAGCTATGTTCCTCGACCTCTATAAACTTTTTAAAAATTGAATCTTCTATAAATTAGAAATCGATTCTTTTTAAATGAATAACCTTAGTCTATTTTTTGCCGAATTGGCATTCTTTTTTAAAAGTAATAATTATTGAATTTTTTGAAAAACATAAATAGATAAGCTATAAAGAAACAAATTTAAATTAATCATGAAAAAAATTGATCTTGCATGCATTATCGATGATGATCCAATCTTTGTCTTTAGTGCGAAAAAGATAATGGAGCTTGCTGATTTCTCTAATGGCTTTATCGTATTCGGCAATGGTAAGGAAGCTTTGAATCACTTACATGCGCTAATAGCTTCTAATAAAGAACTACCGGATGTTATCTTATTAGATTTGAATATGCCTGTTATGGATGGATGGGAATTCCTTGATAATTTTATAAAGATAGAGAGTGAAAAGGTTATTACTATTTATATCGTAAGTTCTTCAGTAGATCAATCTGATATAGATAAAGCAAAGTCTTATGATGGTGTTAGCAATTATATCGTTAAACCAGTTACAATTGATAGTCTTAAAAAGGTCTTGAAAAACCACGAAGTTTAATTAATAGTATTTTTTTAAACGAAAGAGTTACCACTAACAGATAAGTTTTTAGAATCAAATCTTTTCTTTTAAATACGCATTCTCTAAAATTAAGGGAATTAATATAAGCATTGTTGGAAAGAACACTATTCTAATTATTCAATTAAAGTTGATGTCTATAATACATACCAACATGTTAAGCACATATTAGAAGCTTAGAATAATTCCTTCAAGTGACTTTTGGTAAAGACAGCTTTAAATAAAAAAACCTCCTTAAAAAAGGAGGTTTTCAGTTTTATAAAATCAGAGGAATTTATTTTCCTTCCATTTTATCTTTAAGAGCTTGAAGATCTGCATTTACATCACCAATAGTGGTTTTGTCGTTGTTTTGAGCAGAAGCTTTCTTAGCCGCTTGCTTAACAATTTTTTGCTCTTCTTCTCTGTGGATTGCAGCGTGAGATGCAACAACACGTTTAAACTCTTTGTTGAATTCAATAATTTGGAATTCTGCAGATTCACCTTTCTTAAGTTTACTTCCGTCCTCTTTTTCTAGGTGTCTTTGTGGAACAAATGCAGTAATATCTTCATTAAATTCGATAGTAGCACCTTTGTCTACGATTTCAGAAATTGCAGCAGTATGTGTAGTACCTACAGCAAATTCAGTTTCGTATTTATCCCAAGGGTTACTTTCGATTTGTTTGTGACCTAAACTTAGTTTACGTCCTTCAACATCTAATTCTAATACAACAACATCTAGTTTGTCTCCAACATTACAGAATTCTGATGGGTGCTTGATCTTCTTAGTCCAAGAAAGATCAGAGATATAGATAAGTCCGTCGATTCCTTCTTCTAACTCTACAAATACTCCAAAGTTAGTAAAGTTACGAACTACACCTGTATGCTTAGATCCAACAGGATACTTAGAAGTGATATCAGTCCATGGGTCTGGAGTTAATTGCTTAATTCCAAGAGACATTTTACGATCATCACGATCTAAAGTAAGAATTTGTGCTTCAACTTCGTCCCCAACATTTACGAAATCCTGAGCTGAACGCAAGTGCGTACTCCAAGACATTTCAGAAACGTGGATCAATCCTTCTACACCTTCAGCAACTTCGATAAATGCACCGTAATCTGCGATTACAACTACTTTACCTTTTACTTTATCACCTACTTTAAGATTCTCATCTAGAGCTTCCCATGGGTGTTTGTGTAATTGCTTAAGACCTAACTGGATTCTTGTCTTAGCCTCATCAAAGTCTAAGATTACAACGTTAAGTTTTTGATCTAATTCAACGATCTCGTTTGGATGGTTGATTCTAGACCAGCTAAGATCGGTAATGTGAACAAGTCCATCAACTCCTCCAAGATCAACGAATACACCGTAAGAAGTAATATTCTTAACAGTACCTTCTAATACTTGACCTTTTTCTAATTGACCGATAATCTCTTTCTTCTGCTCTTCGATATCAGCTTCGATAAGTGCTTTATGAGATACCACAACGTTTTTGAATTCGTGGTTGATTTTCACAACTTTAAATTCCATTGTTTTACCTACATAAGCATCGTAATCTCTAATTGGCTTCACATCGATTTGAGAACCTGGTAAGAAAGCTTCAATACCAAATACATCTACGATCATACCACCTTTAGTACGACACTTAACAAAACCGTTAACGATAAGACTTTCGTCGTGTGCTTTATTCACACGATCCCATGCCATGATAACACGAGCCTTACGGTGAGAAAGTACTAACTGTCCAGTAGCATCTTCTCTAACGTCGATTAAAACTTCTACCTCATCACCTTCTTTAAGATCTGGATTGTAACGGAACTCGTTAAGAGAAATTACACCTTCACTTTTTGCGTTAATGTCGATAATTGCATCACGATCTGTAATATTAATTACTTTTCCTGTTACAACCTCATCATCAAGAGTGTCTACGAAGTTTTCTTCAACTAATTTTTCGAATTCTTCTAGCTTATCATTTGCGATTGGGTCGATACCTTCTTCGTAATTGTGCCAGTTAAATTCTTCTAGGAATTTTTCAGGGTTAGCTTGTTGCTCAGTCACCTCTGGTTGAGATGCAGTAGCCATTCCAGCTACATCCTTAACTTCCTGATCTTTGATTTCTTCAGCCATAATAATTTGCTGATTTAAATTTGTATTCTGCGTCTTTCGGAAAATTTTAAGCAATATAAAACACAGAAGATGTTTACATTTTGATTTTCAAGCCTTTCTGATCTTCCGTAATCTTGCCAAAAAGGTGTGCAAAAATACAACTAATTTTACTATTTTCAAATAGTAGTTTTATCAATTTTCTTCAGGAATAGAATTCTTGAAAGCGAAGTGAAATATTAGGATTAAAATGGAATAAAAAAGTCCCAAACTAGCCACACCTCTCCACTGAAAAAGCTCCCAGGCGTAGGCTCCTGTTGTAGTACCAAGTGCACCGCCAATAAAATAGCCAACCATATAGATAGTGTTGATCCTATTGCGAGCATCAGGATTTCTGGAAAAAATAATATTTTGATTTGTAATATGTAGCGATTGCAACCCCATATCTACGAGAATAACACCTATAACTAATCCTACAATAGAATAGCCTGAAAACTCAAATACTACCCAGGCAAAGATCATAATAGCGGTTGCGATGGTAATCAATAAGTTTTTATTCATTCGATCACTCAACTTACCTATAAGACTTGCGGCTAACGCTCCTGCTATTCCTAAAACTCCAAAAGCTCCTGCAACACCACTTCCGTAGTTAAAATTTTCTTCCATTAAAAACACAAGCGTAGTCCAAAATGCACTAAAACCTGCAAATCCCAATCCTCCTCTTACAGCTGCTAATCGAACTGGAGGTTCAGATTTAAAATATCCCCAAAGCGATTGCATTAATTCTTTGTAGGTTCCTTTAAAATCTGACTTTAATTCGGGTAATTTCAATTTTAATAAAAGCCAGAAGATCAACATTATTCCGGCAGCAATAAAATACATTAACCGCCATCCAAAATATTCTCCAACAAAACCACTTATAAATCGGCTACCCAAGATCCCGATGAGCAGTCCACTCATTACAATGCCAATGGCACTACCTCGTTTTTCTGGCTTTGCTAATTGTGCTGCCATAGGGACAAAGACCTGCGGAACTACACAAGAAAACCCAACAAAAAAGCCTGATATTATCAAAATAGGAAGACTTTGTGCTAAGGCCATCGCCAATAAACTAGCAATGATGAATATGAAATCTATCATTACCATTTTTTTCCGTGGAAATTTATCTCCCAACGGAATTATAAATAATAATCCAAAGGCATAACCCAACTGCGTAAAAAGTGGAATATTACTTACCGCCGATTCTGAAACCTGAAAATCTTTAGCCATTAAACTTAATAATGGCTGATTATAATAATTATTTGCAACCACCAAACCGGCTCCTGCAGACATTAAGTATAAAACTGAATTCTTTAAACCCTCTTCCCTATTTTCTGGCATTTTTTAGGCCTCGGTTTTTTCTTTTACAAGCGAGAGAATCTTTTCAAATTGTTCTTCCCTACTAAGATTAGAGTTATCAATCTCGATGGCATCATCAGCTTTTACTAATGGAGAAGTTTCTCGAGTAGAATCTAAATGATCACGTTCTTCAACATTTTTTAGCACTTCTTCGTAATTTACATCTTCCCCTTTTTCTTTTAATTCATTATATCTACGTTCCGCTCGTTTTTCAGCAGAAGCTGTCATAAATAACTTCAATTCTGCATCTGGAAATACTACAGTTCCTATATCTCGACCATCCATCACTACACCTCCATCTTCACCAATTTCATGTTGCTGTTTAACTAACATTTCCCGAACTTCAGGAATTGCAGCCACTTTACTAACATTATTGGAAACTTCCATTAAACGAATTTCCTTTTCAACGTTTTCGTTATTTAAATGAATTACGCCATAGCCAAGATCTTCATCAAACTTAAACTTCACGCTAATAAATGCAAGATGCCTTAGTATGGCTTCTTTATCCAATTTATTATCGGTTACCATTATTTTACGCATCGCATAGAGTGTCACAGCACGGTACATAGCTCCTGTATCTACATAAACATAGCCCAGTTTCTTTGCTAACTGCTTGGCTACTGTGCTTTTCCCGGTTGAAGAATGCCCATCTATGGCAATAGTTATTTTCTTGGTCATTTAGTTGAAGTTTTTACAAAAATAGAGAATTGATCATGCTTAAAACAAAAAAGCCCCGAATATCTTCGGGGCTTTTTGTAAATAAATATGGTTATCTACAATTCTTTTGCGTTCACAACCTTTTCATTGGTAAGAGCAAGATCAATAACCTCACTCATATCATTAACGTAATGGAAAGTAAGACCTTTTAAATATTCTTCTTTTATTTCCTTAATATCACGTTTGTTTTCTTTACAAAGAATCAGTTCCTTAATTCTTGCTCTTTTCGCTGCAAGAATTTTTTCTTTAATTCCGCCTACAGGAAGCACTTTTCCTCTTAGAGTGATTTCTCCTGTCATTGCTATGCTTTTCTTTACTTTCTTCTGAGTAAATAAAGAAACTAAGGATGTTAACATGGTAATCCCTGCACTAGGACCATCTTTTGGCGTTGCTCCTTCTGGCACATGAATGTGAACATTGTATTTTTCGAAAATACCAGAATCAATTCCTATAGTATCGGCGTTAGATTTTATATATTCCATTGCAATGGTAGCCGATTCTTTCATCACCTTACCAAGATTCCCGGTAATATTTAGGTTTCCTTTTCCTTTTGATAAAATAGACTCAATAAATAGAATATCACCACCAACCTGCGTCCAGGCCAATCCTGTTACAACTCCGGCAACTTCATTATTTTCGTATTTATCTCTCTCTAAACGCGGACTGCCAAGAATTTCCAAAATATCATCATTGGTCACCTTGACATTATATTCTTCTTCCATAGCGATGCTTTTAGCACCGTAACGTACAACTTTAGCTATCTGCTTCTCTAAAGCACGAACTCCAGATTCACGAGTATAACCTTCCACTATTTTCTCTAGCTGAGATTTGCCAATTTTAAGGTGATCTTTGGTAAGACCATGCTCTTCTAATTGCTTCGGAAGTAAATGACGTTTCGCTATTTCTATCTTTTCTTCTATAGTATAACCGGTCACATTAATGATCTCCATACGATCACGTAATGCAGGCTGAATCGTATTTAGATTGTTACAGGTAGCAATAAACATCACTTTAGAAAGATCGAAACCTAATTCTAAGAAATTATCATGAAATTCGCTATTCTGCTCAGGATCTAAAACCTCTAATAAAGCTGAAGATGGATCTCCTGCATTACCTATGCTTAATTTATCGATTTCATCCAAAACAAAAACCGGATTACTTGTTCCCGCTTTTTTCAGGCTTTGGATAATTCTACCCGGCATTGCACCAATATAAGTTTTACGGTGACCACGAATTTCAGCTTCATCTCTCAATCCACCTAAAGAAATTCGTACGTACTCACGACCTAAAGCTTCTGCCACAGATTTCCCTAAACTTGTTTTTCCAACTCCCGGAGGACCGTAAAGACAAAGAATAGGCGATTTCATATCATTACGCAATTTTAAAACTGCCAGATATTCTATAATTCTACGTTTTACATCGTCCAGACCATAATGATCTCGATCTAAAACTTTTTTCGCTCGCTTAAGATCAAATTTATCTTCACTAAACTCATCCCAAGGTAAATCTAAAAACAAATCCAAATAGTTACGCTGAATGGAATACTCAGCGACCTGAGGATTCATTCGTTGCATTTTAGATAACTCTTTATCAAAATGCTTTTGTACGGTTTCGCTCCATTGTTTATCTTTAGAACGAACGCGCATTTCTTCAATCTCGTCTTCATGAGAAACACCACCTAATTCTTCCTGGATGGTTTTCATTTGCTGATGCAAGAAATATTCGCGCTGTTGTTGGCTCATATCACTTTGCACTTTAGACTGAATATCGTTTTTAAGCGCTAGTTTTTGATTCTCAACATTCATAAACTTAAGGGTTGCCAATGCACGTTCCTTAAGATCATTGGTTGCTAATAAATTTTGCTTCTCCTCTACTGAAAGATTCATATTAGAAGAAACGAAATTGATTAAAAACGAGCTACTTTCTATATTCTTAATAGCGAAAGAAGCTTCAGTTGGAATATTTGGACTGCTTTTTATAATCTGAAGTGCCAAATCCTTAATCGAATCGATAATAGCACCAAACTCTTCGTTTTCAGCTTCGGGTCTGGTTTCAGCAATTTCTTCAACATTAGCTCTCATGAAAGGTTCTTCCTGAGTAACTTCAGTAATATTAAATCGCTTTTTACCCTGAATTATCACTGTTGTATTCCCATCAGGCATTTTAAGAACCCTAAGAATACGCGCTACCACACCAATATTATTAATGTCTTTTACGCCAGGATTTTCTACCTCTTCATCTTTTTGTGAAACAACACCGATAGTTTTTTCTCCATTATTCGCTTCATTAATTAATTTAATTGAAGCGTCTCTCCCCGCTGTAATTGGTATAACCACACCTGGGAAAAGTACCGTATTTCGTAAGGGTAAAATGGGTAGATTTCCGGGTAATTCTTCTTTGTTTATTTCCTCTTCATCTTCAGGCGTCATTAACGGTATTAACTCTGCATCTTCATTTATACCTTGTAATGACAAACTGTCAATATCCGTAAATTTCGTTTTAGCCATAAGTTATCTTTAAAAGCCAAACTGTCACTGCAGTTTGTATATTTTGTTTCGTTTTGAGACTTTAACCCCTGTAAATAGTATCGCTCAGGTAGTTAAAATTGCTGCTTAATAATTGTTTCAATTCCCATGCCATCATATTTTTTTATAAAACATTTTCTAAAAGTGTAACAAATCAAATCCTATTCTATCTTTATAGAAGAAACAGGATAATTTTTGCAACCAACCATCACACATATTGAAGATCTTGTCGATAAATGCCGCGTGGGAAACCAACGTGCTCAAATGGAGATTTATAATCGCTATTACAAAGCCATGTATAATACTTCTTTAAGAATTGTGCACCATAGCGCTGAGGCGGAAGATATTATGCAAGAGTCTTTTTTAAATGCTTTCGAGAAAATTGATCAATTTAAAGCTGAAGCTTCTTTTGGCGCCTGGCTTAAGCGAATTGTCGTTAATAATAGTATTAATGCGCATAATAAAAGATCGAAATACGAAGAAGTAAGTTATAAGGATTATCTAAAAAACGAAACAGAAGAAAATGATGGTATAACAACAACCTATACTCAAAATAAAAAAGTAAAAATGGTGTTGAATGCTATGCAAGATTTAAAAGAAAATTATAGAATCTGCCTAACCCTTCATCTAATCGAAGGATATGATTACGAAGAAATAGGAGATATTCTAAATATTTCTTACGCCAACTGCAGAACTACCATTTCTAGAGCTAAAGAAAGTTTAAGAAAAAAAATGATGAAAGATGAAAAATGATGATTTTTTTGAGGATTTAAAAGAATTAGACTTCGATATTGCTGAACCAAACGCAGATCACGAAGATCGATTTTTAGAAAAGCTCAACACCAAAAATAAAGCTCCTAAAAAAGGAAAACTTAGAAAGCTTTGGATTCCTTTAAGTAGCATTGCTGCGGCCTTAGTTATCGCATTCCTTGCTTTTGGAAATATTTTCTCTACTCCGGTTTTTGCTAAAGAAAGTGGTTTAGCAGCTGTTTCACCAAAAATGAAAGAAACGCAAGACTTCTATAGCACACTTATCGAGAGAGAGCTTAAATCGCTGGAAGGAGAACGCAGTCCAAAAACCAACAAAATCATTAATGATGCATTGGTGCAACTAGAAAACTTAGAAAAAGAATACAATAAACTAAAAAAAGACCTTTTAGAAAGTGGCCAGGATCAACGCGTAATCTATGCCATGATTAACAATTTTCAGAAAAGGATAGATCTACTAAACCAGGTTTTGAACCAAATTCAAACTATAAAACAACTAAAGACACAAGAAAATGAAACTAACATTATATAAACTATTCTTGCTTGCACTACTGCTACCAGCGATAAGTTTTGCCAGCAACGATCTAGATGGCAGGCATACTAAAGAAAAAACGATCAAGAAAGAATTTAAAGTTTCTCAAACCGGTACTCTAGATATTGATAATAACTACGGAAATGTTGATATTTCAACATGGAACGAAAATCGAATTGTTATTCAGGTTTTTATTAAAACAAACGGAAATGATTTAGACCGGGTTAAGAATAAATTAGATGATATTTCTGTAGAATTTCATCAAACCGGAAATCGCGTAAGTGCTGAAACACATTATCAAAAAGAAGATCGATCTTGGTGGAGTGGGCTATTTAATAGCAACAATAATGTAAACATGGAGATTAATTATGTAATTAAAGCACCTGCAAATCATGACATGGTAATCGATAACGATTACGGTGCTATTTATATAGATAAAGTTCTTGGAAACACAGATATTTCTTGTGATTATGGTAAAATCGATATTGGTGAATTAAGAGGCCGAAAAAACTTTTTAAATTTTGATTATACTCGTAATTGCCATTTTGGATATATAACTTCTGCGGAAATCGATGCCGA
Organism: Zunongwangia endophytica; assembly: GCF_030409505.1. Classification (NCBI taxonomy): domain Bacteria; kingdom Pseudomonadati; phylum Bacteroidota; class Flavobacteriia; order Flavobacteriales; family Flavobacteriaceae; genus Zunongwangia; species Zunongwangia endophytica. Next base: position 1,524,019 of record NZ_JAUFPZ010000002.1, read on the forward strand.
TTATTCTGGTTTTACTATTGAAGAAGCTGAAGAATTAATAATAAGCGCAGATTATAGTGATTCGAATATCGAAAAGGTATCACGCTTAAAATTCAATTGTGATTACGGTAGTATTCGAGTAGATAAAGTAAAACATCTAAATGCTGACGGAGATTATTTGAGCACTAAAATTGGTCGTGTATTCGGTTCTCTAAGTATTAATCAGGATTATGGCTCGATAAATATTGAAAAATTAATAAACGGAGTAGAAAGCGTTAACATCGATACAGATTATGCAGGAATACGCTTAGGTTACGATGCCGAGATGGATTTTGTTTTCGAAGTACAAACTTCTTATGGCGGCGTTAAAGGAACCGATGATTTAGAGATCACCAAGCGCCATGATCGCAATACCAGCAAAGATATTTCCGGATATTACGGCAATCAAAATAGCCGAAATTCGATAAATATTTCAACAAGTTACGGAAGTGTGAGTTTTCAAAAAGTAAGATAAAATTTAAATAAAATCAACAAAGCCAAGTTGGCATAACCATTAATCAATCAAATCATGAAAAAATCAATTTTAGTAGCATTCACTTTATTTCTAGGAATAACCTCAGCTAACGCACAATGGTGGAGCAGCAACAAAAACATCAAAGGAAACGGGGATATGGTCACCAAAAATCGTAAGGTTTCCGATTACGACGAAGTAAGTTTGGTAGGATCTATGGACGTTGTCCTTGTACGAGGTACAGAAGGAAATCTTCAAGTTGAAGCAGAAAGTAATCTTCAGGAATATATTACTACGGAAGTAAAAGGAAGCACACTAAGAATTTCAATTGAAGAAGGAACAAGTATTAGTCCGTCGAGAAATAACAGTATTAAAATTACAGTTCCTTTTGAAGATATTGAAGGCGCTTCTGTAACAGGTAGCGGTGACATCTGGAACGAAGATAAGATTACAGCCAAAGATTTCTCTATCTCTGTGACTGGAAGCGGTGATATCAAATTAGAAATTGATGCCGATGAAATTAAAGGTAAAGTAACCGGTAGTGGTGATGTAGTAATTATGGGACAGGCAAATGAGCTGGATTGCGGAGTTACAGGTTCGGGAGATTTTGACGCCTTTAAACTAAAAGCAAAAATTGTTCACGCACAAGTTTCAGGATCTGGAGATGTAATGGTCTGGGCAGAAAACGAGCTTAATGCACGAGTAGCAGGATCTGGAGATATCGAATACAAAGGGAACCCAAGCAAAGAAAATTTTAAAACTTCAGGATCTGGAGATATTTCAAAATATTAATCGTCTTTAAAAGTAATTATTGTTTAGTTTTTGAACCGAAAAGTCTCTTCTATTATTACGGAAGGGACTTTTTTATGGATGGGTATCAGCAATCAGCAATCAGCAATCAGCAATCAGCAATCAGCAATCAGCAATCAGCAATTTAATGTATTCCTTTTGCTTCCAAAACAAAAATTCAGCGAAATAAAAATCTCATTTTTCTCATTCTTTTATCATCTTAAAACGTAGCGATTTTATTTGTTTCAAAGACATATAGAATACAAAATTCAGAATTAAACTTAATATAATCCTCATTCCTGCTTCTTGTTTCTCTCGTCTATTTTCTATGATCTATATTTTCACAGCGGAGCGTTCTAATATCCAGTTTCTATCTTCTATTCACTTATTTTTGGCACTCTAAACAACAAAACTATCCCTCCGATAAAAAAGACTACTAAAAATAAAATTGAGTTTCTAATACTACCGGTAATTTGTGCAACTGCGCCGTACATAAACATTCCGATCACAATCCCTATTTTTTCGGAAACGTCATAGAAGCTAAAATAGCTTGCAGTATCCAGCGCATTTTCGGGTAACATCTTCGAGTAGGTAGAACGCGAAAGTGACTGAATTCCACCCATTACCAAACCAACGCTGGCTGCTGCAACATAAAATTGATTAGGGGTGGTGACAAAATATGCATACACACATATGAGTACCCAAATTATATTTATAAAAATTAAGGTTTTAATATTACCAATCTTGGCTGCTAATTTAGAAGTAATTGTTGCGCCCAAAACTGCGACTAACTGAATTAATAGGATACTTACAATTAATCCTGTAGTTGCATCCTGCTCTCCCCAATCTAGTTCTTCAATACCAAAATACGTAGCAATTAGCATAATAGTTTGCACTGCCATACTATAAACAAAAAAGGCAACGAGGTATCTTTTAAGCTGTAAATTATGTTTTAAGGATTTCCATATTTTTCGGAGTTCTTTAAAACCATTAAACATTACATTCTTCGTTAGCTTGGCTTTTTTTGTTCCTTTTGGGAGATAATGATAAGTATACTGACTAAAACCTATCCACCAAACTCCGGTTAATACGAATGATAATCGTGTAGGTAAACCTTCATCTTCGAAACCGAACATCTCATATTTCAGGATCATCAATAAGCAAAGAACTAGCAAGATTACACTTCCAATATATCCTAAGGAAAACCCCTTCGCACTTATTTTATCCTGCTGATCGGGAAAAGCGATATCTGGTAGATAACTATTATAAAATACTAAACTCGCCCAAAATCCAATAAGGGCTAGAAAATAGCATAGCAATCCAAACCATAAATAATCCAAATCGAACCAAAACAAGCCTATACAGGAAATCGCGCCCAGATAACAAAAGAATTTTAAAAAATTCTTCTTATTCCCTACATAATCGGCTATTCCCGATAAAAACGGACTAAGCCCGGAAACTACTAAAAAAGCAGCCGCAGTTACATAAGAAATTAAGGAATCGTTATTAAAATCTATTCCAAGAAAACGAACCGTATCATCAATTTTATTTCCTTCAGCATCTTTAATAATAGTAAGTGCCCCATAAAAAATAGGAAAGATCGCTGATGATATCACCAGGCTATAAACCGAGTTAGCCCAGTCGTAAAATGCCCATGCGTTTAGTAGTTTCTTACTACCTTTTGGAAGATTTTTCATGGAATAAAAATAAAAAAGCTACACCAAAGTGTAGCTTTTTATTATCTATTTATTTTGAGTTGTTACTGAAACGAAGTAACACCGTATTTTTTAGCTTCAGCTTTAGCTTCTGGCGCCCATGCTTCAAGATTATTTATTCTTGTTTGGTTTGATGGGTGTGTGCTTAGAAATTCTGGTGTTGAAGCTCCTCCGCTATTTTGTTGCATTCTTCTCCAAAGATCAGCTGCTTCTTCTGGATTATAACCAGCTATAGCCATTAATGTTAGACCAATTCTGTCAGCCTCAGCCTCCTGGCTTCTACTAAATGGTAACATTACTCCTACCTGAGAACCAATTCCGTAGGCCTGAGCAAAAATTTGTTGCGTTTGTGCACTTTTTCCGCTTAAAGCAACGGTTCCTGCCACCGCTCCTAACTGCTGTATTTGTGCTCTACTCATTCGCTGCGCGCCGTGATCTGCAAGTGCATGAGCTACCTCGTGTCCCATTACCACAGCAAGACCAGTTTCATCTTGTGTAATAGGTAAAATTCCGGTATATACTACAGTTTTACCTCCCGGCATCGCAAAGGCGTTTACCTGATTGTCATTCACAAGATTATATTCAAATCTAAAATCATCTAAAAATCCCTGATAGCCATTAGCATTTAAATAGCGCTCTGCAGCAGTTTTTATCTTATCACCTATTCTTTTTACCATTCTAGCATCTGCCGTTCCGGTTACCACATTACTACTATCTAAGAATGCATCGTATTGCTGAAATGATGACGGAAATAATTGATCGTTACTTACAAAATTGATATTCTTTTCTCCTGTGAAAGGATTCACTTTACATGCGACTACTGTAAGAGCAACAGCAAAAAGAACTAATACCCACTTCTTAATTTTCATAGTTTAATAGATTAATTTTGTTAAAATTACAAAAGCGAAACCTGTTTAAAGATTTGTTTAAGTATGATTTAACAAATAAGACATGAAAAAATAAGAAATACTTTAATTCCATATTTTAGTACATAATGGCGAAGAAGCATAAAGATAAAACTCCGATACAGCAACTATTGCTACCCTCCTATCTGTTATATACAGGAAAGGTGTTAAACTGGTTATCGCCATTTCTGGCTAGTAAATTTGCAGCTAAACTATTTCTCACTCCACTTAATTACAAATTGCCGCAGCGAGAAAAAGAAATGGATTCGAATTCTGTACAATCTAAGGTGATTTTACCCAAAAGCAATAGAGAAATTGTAATTTATGAATATGGTAAAAGTGATAAAAAAGTACTGCTGGTGCATGGTTGGAGCGGTCGTGGAACTCAACTTTCTAAAATCGCAGAAGCATTACTGAAGTTAGGTTTTAGTACGGTAAGCTTCGATGCTCCAGCACATGGAAAAGCTCCAGGAAAAATGAGTATGATGCCACATTTTATCGAAGCCATTCATTTCCTTAAAAAGAAACATGGGCCATTCCATTCAATTGTTGGTCATTCTTTAGGGGGAATGTCAACATTAAAAGTGCTAAAAGAAGGCTTCCCGCAAATAAAGCCGTGATTATAGGCACTGCTAATAGTATCACTAAATTAACTGAAGAATTTGTCCAAAATCTACACATGGATAAAGAAGTAGCTTACCTGCTCAAGTCCAATTTTGATGAGAAATTTGGTCAGGATATGGATAATTATTCTGGGGCGATTTCAGCGCAAAGTGTTTTTACTCCAACACTGGTGATACACGATAAAGATGATGTTGATGTAAATTACCGCTGCGCAGAAGAAATCCATAAGCAATTAAAAAGCAGCGAGCTTTATTTGACTGAAGGTTTAGGCCATCGCCGAATATTAGGTGACCCAACTGTTATTAACAAAATCACAACGTTCATCACGGCATAATCTTTGTAACTTTCAAAATAAAAACAATGAGAAAGTTACTATTTATAATGCTTGCCACTTTTTCGCTTATAAGTTGCAAAGGAAATGCGCAAGATGAAAAAGCGCAAAAAAAGCAACAATTTGAAATTTCTAAATCTGAAAGTGAATGGAAAAAAGAGCTTACAGATGAAGAATTTAAAGTGCTTAGAAAATCGGCTACAGAACGCCCGTTCTCTAGTGACCTATTAACTGTAAAAGGAAACGGAACGTTTACCTGTGCTGCTTGCGGAAACGAACTTTACGAAAACAAATATAAGTTTGAAAGCGGTACCGGCTGGCCAAGTTTTGATCGCGCTATAGAAGGTGGCGTAGATTTTGGATCTGATTCTAAGCTAGGATACCAAAGAGACGAAGTTCACTGCGCAAAATGCGGCGGTCATTTAGGTCATGTTTTTAATGATGGCCCTAAACCTACTGGCAAAAGACATTGTATAAACGGTGTCGCTATGGACTTTGAAGCAACCAACAAATAAAATATATCATGAAAAAGTATAATATAGAAAAATCGGATGCTGAATGGAAAGAACAGCTGTCTGACGAACAATATCGAGTATTAAGAGAAAAAGGCACCGAAGCACCGCACACCGGTAAATATAATTTACATTTTGAAGATGGCGAATATCAATGCGCTGCCTGTCATACAAAATTGTTTGAAAGTGATAGCAAATTTGAAAGTGGCTGTGGATGGCCAAGTTTTGACGATGCTATCGAAGGAAAAGTAGAATACATACAAGATCGAACGTTCGGAATGCTTAGAACAGAGATATTGTGTGCTAATTGCGGAAGCCATTTAGGTCATGTTTTTGATGATGGCCCTACAGAAACAGGACAACGCTATTGTGTAAATTCAGCCAGTATCAATTTTAATAAATAACTTAAACTTACTACCTATGAAAAAGATATTCACCTTATTATTCGCAACTACATTTTTATTCGCCTCTTGTTCTGATGATGGCGAACCAGGCCCTCAAGGCCCACAGGGTCCTCCTGGTGAAGATGGATTGATAGGAACTACTCTAGAGAAAACAGTGACTTTTACCGCTCCAGAATATTCTATATTTTATAATTTCCCAATTGATGTTGATGTTTTTGGATCTGATGCGGTACTAGTTTATCTATTAGAAAAAGAAGATGATGGAGATGACGTTTGGACTTTGTTACCACAAACTTTTTATTTGGAAGGTGGTGGCCAAATGCAGTACAATTATAATCATACTCTAGATGACGTAAATATCTATCTTCAAGGAAATATTGCTTTAGAAACTTTGGGAGAAGACTTTACAGTAGATCAAACTTTCAGAATGGTAATCGTTCCCTCAGGTGTCTTAGCTAAAAATAACAATATTGATATTTCAGATTATAAAGCCGTAATGAAAGCTTCTAATATAAGTGAGAACGCGGTTAAAAAACTTGACTAATTTTAATAAATAAAAATTAAGTCTAAATAACAAAAAAGCCTTTATCAAAATAGATAAAGGCTTTTTATATTTTAGCAAATCATTAAACTTTCAAGCAATCCCATAACTTCAAAACTTTTCGGTTAAACTAATATTCCTTAAATTCGCAGGAACTATTTTTTGTTTAAAAAAAATCCAAATATGAGTAAATACGATATCATTGTTTTAGGTAGTGGCCCGGTGGTTATGTAACTGCAATCCGTGCTTCACAATTAGGCTTTAAAACAGCTATTGTGGAAAAAGAAAACCTTGGTGGTGTTTGTCTAAACTGGGGATGTATCCCTACAAAAGCGCTGCTTAAAAGTGCAGAGGTTTTTGACTATCTTAAACATGCCGGAGACTACGGTTTAACACTAGAAAGTCCGGATAAGGATTTTGGTGCTGTAATTAAAAGAAGTCGTGATGTTGCTGGTGGAATGAGTAAGGGCGTACAGTTCCTTATGAAGAAAAACAAAATCGATGTTATCGATGGTTACGGTAAACTTAAAGCCGGTAAAAAAGTAGAAGTTACCGATGCTAAAGATAAAAAGACAGAGTATTCTGCAGATAATATTATCGTAGCAACAGGAGCTCGTTCTCGCGAATTGCCAAACCTAAAGCAAGACGGTAAGAAAGTGATTGGATATCGTGAAGCTATGTCTTTGGATAAACAACCAAAGAAAATGATCGTTGTTGGTAGTGGTGCGATCGGAGTTGAGTTTGCTCATTTCTACAACTCGATGGGAACCGAGGTAACTGTCGTAGAATTCTTACCTAATCTTGTACCTTTAGAAGACGAGGAAATCTCTAAACAGTTTGAGCGTAGCGTTAAGAAAGCTGGTATTAAAGTAATGACAAACTCTTCTGTAGAGAGTGTTGATACTTCTGGCGAAGGCGTAAAAGCGAAAGTGAAAACCAAAAAAGGTGAAGAAACTTTAGAAGCTGATATTGTACTTTCTGCAGTTGGAATTAAAACAAATATCGAAAATATTGGTCTTGAAGAATTAGGCATCAAAACCGATAAAGATAAGATCATAGTAGACGATTTCTATAAAACAAATAAAGACGGAATTTACGCCATTGGTGATGTAGTTCACGGCCCGGCGCTTGCTCACGTTGCTTCTGCGGAAGGAATTATTTGTGTTGAAAAAATTAAAGGAATGAATGTACAACCTTTAGACTACGGAAATATTCCTGGTTGTACTTACGCTACTCCTGAAATTGCATCAGTTGGTTTTACTGAAAAACAAGCCAAAGAAGCAGGTTACGAAATTAAAGTAGGTAAATTCCCATTCTCTGCTTCTGGTAAAGCTAAAGCTGCCGGAAAATCAGACGGATTTGTAAAAGTGATCTTTGATGCAAAATACGGTGAATGGTTAGGTTGCCATATGATTGGTGCCGGCGTTACCGATATGATTGCTGAAGCGGTTCTTGGTAGAAAACTAGAAACTACAGGTCACGAAGTATTAAAAACCGTTCACCCTCACCCAACAATGAGTGAAGCGGTTATGGAAGCTGTTGCTGCTGCTTACGATGAAGTGATCCATATCTAACAGAAATAAGATCTGAGAAATTAGAACTTAAACTTAAGATAAAAGCCCTGAAAATCGATATTTTCAGGGCTTTTTTTGTTCGGTTGAAAAAGTTGTTAGTCTTTAGACGTTAGTACCGGTTTTCCGTTTAATGTTTTCCGCTGAAAAAAATTACTTCAAGAACGACCTATATGAATTTCCCTAGCCTCGAAGGGGGAATATTTTCGGTTTGGTGCTGAGCATTGAAAAAAACAGTTTAAAAACGTCCAATTTGGATGTTTTTCATTCAGCATTAAAAATTCAATACATTTAGCATTTAAAAAAGTCTATCTTCTAACATCTAACAACGAAGCGGTCTATATTCTAGATTAAATCACAATACCAAAAACCGGTATCCCAGTTCGTATCTTCATCTGTAAAACAATTATCCTCTCCTTCTTCTTCTTTTTGATAAATGCGATGTACTTTTTCACCAATTTCGAATTTAATTGCTTCAGAAAAAATAGGTCCGTCGTAAACAAAAGTGTGGAATTCACCATTTTCACCACAAGGATCAACATCTTCTGGCAAGTCTTTTAAAAATTGATGATCAATTATTCTTCCGCAGAAGGTTTCGTCTAGATATTCAGCATTCGTACAAACTACAATCGCTTTAAATCCTAATTCGATAAAATCTTCCACTAATTTTTTGGTATCTTTTTTCCAAAGTGGATAAACTCCGCTAAGACCTATTTCGGATAATTGCTGATCTCGATATTCTTTTAAATCTTCTAAAAATATATCGCCAAAAACTGCAAAATCGATTCCTTCATTTTTCAGTTTTGTGGTTTCGGTTTGCATTACTTCGTTGTAAGTTTTCATAGAAACATTTCCTGATAACTCTGCAACTTGCAAAGGCAAACCTATACTTTTCGCTTGTGCTTCTAGAAGTTCAAGGCGTACTCCATGCATCGAAATTCGATTAACATCGCTATTTACAGAAGTAAATAATGTTGCTATTTCAAATTCAGATTTTTGCTGAATCTTATAAAACGACAATGCAGCATCTTTACCACTACTCCAATTAAGATAGGCTTTTTTCATTCCGAAGAAATTATAAAAAGCTTTGGATCGCCATATCGTAACTTTTGAGTCCGAATCCTAAAATCACGCCTTTTACTACAGGAGATAAAAAAGATTTGTGCCTGAATTCTTCTCTTGCGTGAGTATTAGAAATATGAACTTCTACAACTGGTATTTCGATCGCTTTTATGGCGTCTGCTATAGCTACGGAAGTATGAGTGTAAGCAGCGGCGTTTAATATGATACCATCAAATTCTTTACGGGCATCATGAAGCATATCAATAATTTCGCCTTCAATATTACTTTGGTAATACGACAATTCTACATCACCAAACTTCTTTTGTAAATCATCAAAATATTCCTTGAAAGTTTGATTACCGTAAATATCAGGCTCTCTTGTTCCTAAAAGATTTAGGTTTGGCCCATTAATGATAAGTAATTTCATAAATAATGCAGTTAGTGAGGTAAAGGTATAAAAAAAGCGGAAGAAAAATCTTCCGCTTAATTTCATAATTTGGTTAGTTAGTTTGGTTGCTTTTATGATCTCTTAGAACATAAATCCAACACCTGCTTGAATTACAGAGTTGTGAATGTCTGCGTCTCCAAATGCGCTATCATCTTTAATAAGTTTAGTGAAACCGTAGTTATATCGGCCTTGAATAAAGAATCCATTGTTAAACTTATATTCTAGACCAGCAACTCCGCCAAATTCAAAATCTCTAGCTATATCAGTATCGATATCACCAGCATCATCTAGTGGTTGATAATCCAGCTCTTCATTCACTTTAAAGTTAAATGATGGTCCCGCTTGTAAGCTTAAACCTTCAACTAAATAAATTTTAGCTAAAACAGGAACACTTACGTAATCTACTTGGTATTCTACATTATCATCTGTATCGAACACATTTTCTTGATCTCTTTCGTAAAAATCAAAACCTTGTCCAGAATACAAAACCTCTGGCTGAATAGAAAAACGATCTGCAATTGGAATTTCTGCTAATACACCTACATTAAAACTAGTTCTTGAATTATCTGAACTAAAATCGTCTCCAGTAAAGTTAGCGAAGTTTACTCCACCTTTAACACCAAAATTCCAAGCTTCCTGCGCACTCATAGTTGTTGCTCCAAATAATACTAAAGCAATAACGAAAATTGACTTCTTCATAATAACATTTTTGTTTTTGATTATGTCGCAAATGTAATCATGGGATTCTTAAATAAATCTTAGCAAAGCCTAAAGTATTATTAAGGTTGAATGAGCCAAAATTGTATCTTTAACACATGAAATGGGAGCATATTTTAAAGGATTACCTTACCTATTTAAAGTTAGAGCGCGGACTTTCAGTTAATTCGATTAATAGCTACGAATTAGATTTAATTAAATTGATAGGCTTTTTAAAAGTTAAAGAGATTTCTAGCTCTCCGCTTACAATTAACCAGGAAACACTACAATTATTTTTATATGAGATAGCAAAAGAACTAAATGCAAGATCTCGTGCACGACTTATTTCTGGCTTAAAAAGCTTTTTTAACTATCTGATATTTGAAGATTATAGAGAAGATAATCCTACCGATCTTCTTGAAGCTCCTAAAATTGGAAGAAAACTACCAGTTACCATCTCTGTAGAAGAAATAGATTCGCTTATTGCAACAATAGATTTAAGTAAAGCTGAAGGCGAAAGAAACCGCGCAATTATAGAAACCTTATACGGTTGTGGTTTACGTGTTTCTGAACTTACGAATCTAAAAATATCGGATTTATTTTTTGATGAAGGTTTTATAAAGATAACCGGGAAAGGTGATAAGCAACGCTTTGTACCCATCTCAGATTACAATATTAAGTACATTAATATTTATAAAGACGAAGTTAGACCCGATCAAAAAATAAAACCTGAAGCTACCGATACACTTTTTCTTAATCGACGTGGCGGTCAACTTACCCGCGCAATGATATTTACGATCATAAAACAGTTAGCTGAAAAAGCGAATATCAAAAAGAAAATTAGTCCGCATACTTTTAGGCATTCATTTGCGACACACCTACTAGAAAATGGAGCCGATCTAAGAGCTATTCAGCAAATGTTAGGTCACGAAAGTATTACTACTACAGAAATCTACATGCATGTAGATCGAACGTATCTACGAGAAGTGCTGGAAAAATTCCATCCTAAGAAAAATTAACCAAGGTTAAGAAACCGTATTAAATTTCTGCTAAAACAAGCTATACTCTTCGTTTTGGATAATTCTCTTCTTAATTTAGAAAAAAAGAAATTATTATGAAACCATTACGAACATTAAAGTATAAGAACGGAGATGAACAACCAGCTATTGGTCTTGGAACCTGGAAATCTGGCAAAGGAGAGGTTGCGAAGGCAGTAGAAATAGCTTTAAACAATGGCTATAGACATATAGATTGCGCTGCTACTTATGGTAATGAGGCCGAAGTTGGTGAAGCCTTTGAAAAAGTATTTAGTGAAGGGGATGTAAAAAGAGAAGATGTATGGATCACCTCTAAACTATGGAATGATTCGCATAAAAAAGAGGATGTAATCCCTGCTTTAAAGCAGACTTTAAGCGACCTAAAACTAGATTATTTAGATCTTTATCTAATTCACTGGCCGGTAGCTTTTGAAAAAGGAGTTGGATTTCCTGATAAAGACGAACAATACTACTCTTTAGAAGAAGTGCCTATTATAGAAACCTGGGAAGCTATGGTTGAAGCTAAAAAACAGGGTTTAGTAAAACACATAGGAGTCTCTAATTTCAGTACAAATAAATTGGAAGACCTTATTAGTAAAACCGATGAAAAGCCTGAAGCATTGCAGGTAGAATTACACCCATATTTACACCAAAATGAACTTTTAGAATTTTGCAGTAAGCATAAGATCAATGTAACTGCTTATTCTCCATTAGGAAGCGGTGACCGTTCTGAAGCAATGAAAGGTGAGGATGAACCAAGTTTACTAGAAAATCCTATAATTATCAAAATTGCTAAAAAACATGGTGCTTCTGCAGGGCAAATTTTGATTAACTGGGCAGTGCAAAGAGGAACTGCGGTAATTCCGAAATCTACAAACGAAGGTAGAATTAAAGAAAACCTAGCGAGTTCTGGTTATCAACTAGATCAAGACGATTTAGCGGAAATCGATGAATTAGATGATCATTTTAGATATGTTACCGGAGAGTTTTTTGTGACTGAAGGTAATTCGTATTCTAATATTTACGACGATTAGTAATCAATCTGAAATAGTAGAAAATAAAAAAAATCCCCGGAATTTCCGGGGATTTTTTTTATTCAATTCAGTCTTGAACAATTATTTCGCAATATTTACTGCTCTTGTTTCACGAATCACTGTCACTTTAACCTGACCTGGATAGGTCATTTCTGTTTGAATTTTCTGTGAAATTTCAAAAGATAAATTACTCGCTTTATCATCATTCACTTTTTCACTTTCTACAATCACACGTAATTCTCTACCCGCTTGAATAGCATAGGCTTTTTTAACGCCTCCAAATCCAAAGGCAATTTCCTCTAGATCTTTTAAACGTTGAATATAAGAATCTAAAACCTGTCTTCTAGCTCCTGGTCTGGCTCCACTTATAGCATCGCAAACCTGTACGATAGGAGAAAGTAAAGAATTCATTTCAATTTCATCATGGTGAGCTCCAATAGCGTTGCAAACCTCGGCCTTTTCGCCATGTTTCTCTGCCCATTGCATTCCTAAAATAGCGTGAGGAATTTCAGTTTCTGTTTCTGGGACTTTACCAATATCATGCAGTAATCCTGCTCTTTTTGCTAGTTTCGGATTAATTCCTAATTCCGCAGCCATCACGCCACAAAGTTTAGCAACTTCACGCGAGTGTTGTAGCAGATTCTGCCCGTAAGAAGAACGATATTTCATTCGTCCTACCATCTTTATTAATTCTGGTTGTAAACCATGGATTCCAAGATCGATAACGGTACGTTTACCTATATCGATAATTTCTTCCTCTATTTGTTTTCTCGTCTTCTTAACTACCTCTTCAATTCTTGCTGGGTGAATTCGACCATCGGTTACTAATTTATGCAAGGAAAGTCTTGCAACCTCTCTTCTAACCGAATCAAAACAAGAAAGGATAATAGCTTCAGGAGTATCATCAACAATAATCTCTACACCAGTAGCAGCCTCTATCGCTCGAATATTACGTCCTTCACGACCAATAATTCTACCTTTTACATCATCACTTTCAAGATTAAAAACAGATACGCAGTTTTCTACCGCTTCTTCTGTTCCTATTCTTTGGATCGTGTTAATAATAATCTTTTTAGCTTCCTGCTGAGCGGTAAGTTTTGCCTCTTCTACAGTGTCCTGGATTACAGCCATTGCATCTGCCTTCGCAGCGTCTTTTAAGCTTTCTACTAATTGATCTTTAGCTTCTGCAGCAGACAATCCAGATATAACTTCTAATTGCTGAACTTTACTATTATGAAGTTTATCGATCTCTTCTTGTTTCTTTTCAAGATATTCGTTGCGATGATTATAATCTGCAATCTGAGTCTCTAACTCTTTACCCTTGGTATCTAATTCTTTATTTAATTTTTTGTTTTTAGAAAGCTCGCTGGAAACCTGAGATTCTTTATCACGAGTACGTTTTTCTGCATCACCAATTTTTTTATCTCTGGAAAGAATTACTTTTTCGTGCTCAGACTTTAATTCTATAAACTTTTCTTTAGCCTGAAGTATTTTATCTTTCTTAATACTTTCTGCTTCACTTTTCGCCTCTTTTACAATTCCGGCGGCTTTATCCTGCGCTTCTTTAATCGTTGCAGAGGCTTTTTTCTTCTCTAGAGATTTGGCTACGGCAAAACCTATACCTATGCCCACTATAATTCCAACTATTGCTAATACTATTTCCATATGTTATGTTTATATATAAAAAAAGCCTGTATTAGTAGTTGTTTTGTATTAAACTCCTTAAAATCAAGTTTAGGGCTAACAAGCTGATCAAGAATCCGTGGTCCCTTACGGGAACGGCGCGCTTTTACAACTTAGACTCACCCTCTTTAAAGAATTATCTGTTGAGTTTATCAAAATTTAACTAATACAGGCAGTAACCTTATTTTATTTAAAGAACGTTTAGGAAGCCATATGCTTTTGCAATAAATCGTTAAGTGACCTTAACTTGTCTTCTGCTTTTTGCATCTCTTCACTTTTATCTATATCTTTTTGTTCCGTCTGGGCTGCAAACTGTAATGCGCACATTGCTAATACATCCTGCTTATCCCTAACGGCATAACTTTGCTCAAATTGCTTAATCATAGCTTCGATTTTTTTTGCAGCTTTTCTTAATCCTTCTTCCTGGCGAGGATCAATAGTTAGAGGATACACCCTATCTGCAATCGAAATTTTTATTTTAAGCTTGTCTTCCATCGGCATTTATTCAGATAACTGAACGATACATTGATCGATCTCCCTAATGAGACTATTTATTTTAAGCTTAGTTTCTTTTTTATAATCATTACTGCCAAGCATCGCGTTTGCTGCTTTTAAGTCTTTTATCTGGTTATTAGAGCGTTCCAACTCTCCCTTCATCCAGGTATTTTCAGATTTCACCGCTGTCATTTCCTCTTGGATCGACTGCATTTCCTGCTTTAGCAACTCGTGCCTATGCAGTAATTTGCTAATCCTATTCTCAAGATTATCAACTATTTCGGTGATCTCACTCATAAAAGCTAAACTCGATACTAATCCTTACAAAGTTAACATACCGTTTTAAATTTGCAATGATTTTTTATTTCAATTTTCTTTTTTAAGCCTTGTAATTCCTAACATTCTAAATTATAGTGACTTAATTTTGCATGAAGTTTGATTACCTTTACGCGAGTAGAATTTAATGTATTTAGACGATTTATGAAGCAATTATTTATTCTTTTTATAGGCTTATTTTCTTTGGCAACCTATGCACAGGTTGATAATGTCCCTCAGGATTATTTTGAAAAACCACTGGATATTCCATTGATATTATCGGGAACTTTTGGAGAATTACGATCTAATCACTTTCACGCTGGGTTAGATATTAAAACTCAGGGAAGACAGGGGTTAGAGGTGAAATCTTCAGCAAAAGGATATGTTAGCAGAATTAAAATTCAGCATTATGGTTATGGTAAGGCACTTTACATTCAGCATCCAAACGGCTACACCACGGTTTATGGCCATCTAAAGAAGCTTTCGCCAAAAATTGAAGCCTATCTAAAAGAAAGACAATACAACAAAGAATCTTACGAAATAGAACTTTTTCCTGAAGCTGCAGACCTACCGGTAGAACAAGGTGAATTAATTGCTTTTAGCGGAAATACCGGCGGAAGCGGTGGCCCACACGTTCATTTTGAAATTCGTGACGGAAGCCAACGACCAATGAATCCTGAAATGTTTGGAATTGATATTGAAGATAATCGCGATCCCATTGTAGATGGCCTTTTTGCATATCCTATAGGCGAAGGAGCACATGTGAATAATTCAGCAAATCGACAAAAATTGAGATTGATTCCGCAAAATGATGGCTCCTACACTACAAATCCGGTAGAAGCATGTGGAGAAATTGGTTTTGGTATTTCTACAGTAGATCAAAAAAGTCTTGCCCCCAATAAAAACGGAGTTTATAAAATTGAAGCCAGTCTTAACGGTTCTCCGGTTATTAATCTCGACTTTCAGCGTATATCATTTGGAGAAAGTAGATATCTTAATTTTTTAATTGATTATGAATACTATTCGAATCATCGAAAAAGAGTTCAGAAATTGTTTAAAGAAAGTAACAATCCGCTAAGTATTTATGGCGGTGTTGTAAACGAAGGAAAATTGGAAATTGAAGATGGATTAGATTATAACTATGTAGTCGAAGTTACCGATTTTAAAGGAAATTCTAAAACAATAAGAATTCCTATCAAAGGAAGTTTTGCTGGAGAAATAACACCGAAAGATGAAAAAACTACCGATTATTTTACCAATTACAATGAAACTTTTTCTATAGAAGAAAATGGTATCGATATTTACATTCCTAAAAATGCTTTGTATTATGATACATTCTTAGATATAGAATTTATGGGTGATACTGTAAATGTACATCATGACGATGTGCCGCTCCACAAAAACATGACTATTGGTTTTGATGTTAGTGATATCCCAGAGGCTCAAAAAGAGAAGCTATTTGTTGCCAGAATCAATAGCTATGGTCGCCCAAGTTATTCTACAACATATAAAAAACCAACGCGCTTTACCACCGGTACGAGAACATTTGGAGAATATACATTGGTTGCAGATGTTACTCCGCCATCTATTAGACCAGTTAATTTTAGTGATGGCCAATGGATTTCGAGTAATAATACGCTAAAGGTGAAAATTAGCGATGATCTTTCCGGTATCCAGGGTTATAGAGCAACAGTTAATGGGAAATTCATATTGATGGAATATGAGTATAAAAATAATACGCTAACACACGACTTTTCTGATGGTGTGGTTACCGAAACAGAGAATAATTTCAAACTGATAGTGACAGATAACGTAGGTAATGTCAATACCTATGAAGCTAAATTCTTCAGAAAATAATCTTTTCAGAAAAAAGCTTCTTTAAGCAACACAAAAAAGCCTCGCAAATTGCGAGGCTTTTTATTTTATTAAAAGATAAACTAAGATTCCATAAATTCTTTCAAGGTTTTCACCACGTAATCAATTTCTTCTTTGGTATTAAATTTTGAAAATGAAAAACGTATAGAAGGTGTTTTTAAATCCTCTTCACTTAAAAAAGCATTCAAAACATGCGAACCTTTGTCGCTTCCACTCTGGCACGCACTTCCTTTAGAACAAGCGATACCTTTTAAATCTAGTTGAAACAACAACATCAAGGCCTTTTCTTCACTCACAGGAAGATTTACATTAATTAAAGTATACGTACTTTTATCTAAATCTCCACTTTTCCCATTGAATTTTACTCCGGGGATTTCGTTTTTAAGAGCATCTATAAAATGAGATTTTAAGCTAGTGGTGTACGCTTTTTCTTCTTCTAAGTTACTGTATGCAAGTTTGAAAGCTTCTTCTAAACCAACAATATTATGTAAACCTTCGGTACCGGCGCGATAACCACGCTCCTGCTCTCCTCCAAAGATTAATGGTTTTAAACCGCTATTCTTACGAATATAAGCAAAGCCAATTCCTTTAGGGCCGTGAAATTTATGCGCACTAACTGCTGTAAAATCTACGGGAACTTCCTGCAAATCCATTTCGTAATGCCCAATAGATTGTACAGTATCTGAATGAAACAAGGCTTTATGTGCCTTACACATTTCAGCTACTTTCTTGATATCAAGTTTGTTTCCTACTTCGTTATTTACGTGCATTAAACTAACCAAAGTTTTAACTTCAGAAGAGTCAAGGCGATTTTCTAAATCTTCAAGATCAATTTCACCTTCATTAGTTAGCTTTACGTATTCAACTTCGACATCAAAACAATCTTGTAGCTGATTTACACAATATAAAACAGCGTGATGCTCAATTTCTGAAGTTATTATTCTTTTCACACCAAGATCTCGAACAGCACTGTTAAGTGCGAGATTATCAGCTTCAGTTCCTCCTGAAGTAAAAATAATTTCAGCAGCTGTAACATTTAACTGTTTTGCTATGGTTTTACGAGCTTTCTCGATTAACGATTTAGCAGATCGACCAAAACTATGGGTAGATGAAGGGTTCCCGTAATTTTGCTGCATTGCTTCGGTTATCTTTGAAATAACCTCAGGTCGCATTTGGGTTGTTGCGGCAGAGTCTAAATATACTTTTTCCATGGTGCGCAAATGTAAGAGTATTTAAAATAATTTTAAAGAAGCTCCGTTGAAAATATAGAAAACTTCTATTTTTGCCGAAAAGCTTCTTTATGAAAAAGACATTAGGATTGTTAAGCCTTATAATATTACTGTACTCTTGTGATGATGGCGATATAGTGGTTACCGATTTTGCTATTGAAAATGCAACTCTTAATGTCTGCGGTTTGGAGCAAAAAGTAATTTATGCAACAAACAATGATGGAGTTTACGAAAGTCTATCCCTTGTTTTAAATGCGAGCGGTACTATAAATGATAGCGTAAGCAATCTTTTAATTACAGATGTTCGGGAAGATGAGTACACTTTCAGTTTAAGCAGCAGTAATAGACTTATCTACAGGATTTACGATGGCGCGATAGCAAACGACTATTTCTGTTCTAATGTTCCTCCTAGCCAACCTAAAGTGCTGCAGGAATTTGTAAGCGGAGATGCAGGAACGGTGACTATTCGCGTTGCTTATAGCGATGTCTCTAATGATAATAATGATGCCGATACCGATGGCGACGGCATACCAAATAGTATGGAAGGCTACGATCCTGCATTATCAGATGCAGAGATGCTAGATACCGACGGTGATGGAATTCCCGACTATTTAGATATTGATGACGACGGTGACAATGTACCAACCAGGCTTGAACTTGATCCGGAAGAAGGAAGTTGGGAAGATAACGGTTTTTTAGATACCGATCGTGACGGAACTCCTAATTACTTAGATGCAGATGATGATGGTGATGGCGTACCTACCAGAAACGAAGTGGACGAAAGAGATTTAGAAAATTTGGATGAAGGACAGATTCTAAATCCATTAAATTATAGAAATGAAGGCGAACTAAATTTTTTAAATGAATTTTATAAAGAATTAGTTGGAGAAAACCCTACCTATATTGAGAACCGTATTAATAGAAAGATTATTACTGAAGTTATTATTTCGGGATTTAGTTTGAAAGATAGCAACGGAAATTCTCCAGATATCAATACGAACAGAGATTATAACATGGGCTCCTTCAATTCTTCATTCAATAAAACTTATCTAAGAAATATAGATTCTGAAGAAGATAGCGAAGAAGAAACCCCAACCGATAATGTTGAAGAATAAAAAATGTGGATTAGGCGTTTTGGAAAATATAGACTTCTGTAGCGCCTAAACCATATTGTTGATAGTTGGCATCATAAAATTTCACGTTATCGTATCTACTAAATAGATATTCTAATTCGGCTCTTAGAATACCCTCCCCCACTCCGTGGATAAAAACAATCCGCTGAATTCTTTTTCTAATCGCAAATTCTAGCTGCCCACGTGCAGTATCGATTTGTTTTGTAAGAATATCGTGATTAGAAAATCCTCTTTTTGAAGGTAGTAATTTCTCTATATGAAGATCTACCTCCATCGCAGGAATTTGCTTTTCTTTTTTCTTAGAAATAGCTCTTTTCCTGTTCTTTTTGAAATTCTCTTTCTCTTCCAGGGCTCTACGAATAACGTCTTGTTCGACATCCAGCAAAGGATCGTTATTCCGCTCGATCTTGACTAAATCCTTCAATTCAAACTTCATAGGAAAACCGTCTGTCGTTTCTATTGTTGCGAAACTACCTGACAGTTCTACAATTACTCCTTCGATATCATCATCGAGAACATGAACTACATCTCCTTGTTTTAAAGTCATTATTCCTGTTCTTTTTGATCTTTTTTATAATCATCTTTGGTTGCAGACCAATATTGCGTCGCGCGATAAAGACCGAACATTAAAATTATAATCCCAAAAATTTTAGCATAAGGAGAACTGTCATTAACCGACATTCCATATATCAATAAGACACCACCTACTATAATAACAAGAGTATTAAGTATTTGAGATTTGTTATTTTTCGTCTTCATTTTTCTTCCTTTCGTCTAAATTCTAAAAAATTCCGTATATTAAAGAGAAAATTAGACTATTTTTGTCTTGCAAATTTAAAGTAATTATGAAGCACTATTATATAATTTTAGCACTAATCTTCCCTATTTTTATGCATGCACAAAATGAAAAAAATAAAACAGATTTGAGTGTTTCTCCATCTAAGAATGGAGAAGATAATTATGTGTATGTGAAAAATGAATTGCTATTCGTTAATGGTGCCATAGAATTAAATAAAAATAATTCTAAAGAAACTGAAGCAAGTATATATTTAAGAGAAGATGCTCAGTTATTGCAGGGATTAGATACCAAAAATAAAGGCAAAGGCTATTTATCGGTTTTCCAGGAAGGAACATCTAATTCTTTTGATTATGATTACTGGGGCATGCCGGTAGAAACGAATGGCAAAACTTTAGATCAGGTTTTATTTGAACCAGCAACCAATACACTTAGTAATCCTGTTAGGCTAACTAATGGTCCCAATGGTAGTGCCAGCCCTTTAACCATCTCTACAAGATGGATCTACAAACTCTCTGGCGTGGGTTATAAATCATGGGATCCAATTGGTAAGCAAATTAATAAACTGCAGCCAGGTATGGGTTTTACCATGAAAGGCACCAACGGAAAAAATACAGTTACCGTAAACGGAGTTAAGAATAACCCTGGTAGTCAACAACGCTATGATTTTAGAGGGATACCTAACAATGGCGACATAATAGTTAATGTTAATGAAAATAACACGATTCTCGTAGGAAATCCTTACCCCTCTACAATCGATCTAAACGCTTTTTTAAAAGATCCCGACAATGATATAACTGGAATCGCTTATTTTTGGGATAGTAAGGAAAATGGTAATTCTCACTATGTAAAAGATTATGAGGGTGGATATGGTGCTTACTCTCCCGGTGCAAATGATTATGTTCCTGCAACTTTTAAAAAATATAAAAATCAAACCGGGAAAGAAGTAGAAAATAGCGGTGGTGCTTTAGGCCTTGAATATGAAAGAAGATATGCTCCCATAGGACAAGGTTTTACAGTCGTAGGTACAAAAAATGGTGGCAAATTAACTTTTAAAAATAGTTACCGAGTAGATGAACGTGGAATTAATTTGAAAACAAGAACAAAATCTTCTTACGGTAATGGTAAGAACAAAAATTCTTCAGTAATAATTGACGAAGAAAAACCATATAAAGTTCGGTTGAATATCAGCTTAAATGATACTTACACCAGACAGCTATTAGTTGCATTTAAAGATGAAGCTACTAAAGGAGCCGATAAAGCTATGGACGCACCAATGTTTGGTAAATTGACCAGCGATGCTGCTTGGAATATCGACGGAAGAGAATATATGATAAATGTTTTACCTTTCGATCGCTCTGCAATGCTTCCGCTTAATATTTTAACTACAAGCGAAATGGAAGTTGATTTCTTTATTGCAGAAACTGAATTTCTAGGCAACGAAAATATATATTTATACGATTCAGAAAATGAAAGGTTTACCGATATTAAAGAGGATCATTACAAAGTTCAGGTAAATGGTGAATCTAAAGATCGCTTCTTTTTGGCTTTTCAAAATGATCAACCAACGGAAGAAGAAAAAGTTCAGGAAACGAAAGAAGAAGAAATATTCGTTGCTTCTATAGATGTTTTTCAGAATAATAATGAAGGGCGCTTACAGGTGAAAATACCTCAGGATGTTGAAGTAAACCACATTACTATTTTCAATTTAAATGGTGGAGCTGTTGTAAGTAAAAACCTCTCAACAAGCGAAAAAGAATTTAGTTTTACTACTGCTAATTTTAGAGATGCTATTTATATAGTGCAACTAAATACTTCAGATAACCGTAGTGTTACTAAGAAAATTACTGTGAAAAATTAATACGGGATACGAAGAATATATGCTCCCATGCCTTAACAAAACGCTCTTAGGGGTAGAATGTTATGGTTGCGGTGGACAAAGAGCTGCGGTGTTATTATTCCAAGGCAATTTTAAAGAAGCCTTTATAATGTATCCGGCTATATATAGTCTTGTCTTATTTGCTATATTTCTAATTTTCAATATTTTTTATAAATTCAAAGGTGATTTTAATATTAAAATCGCCTTTATTCTTTTTAATGCATCTGTAATGATTATTTCATATATCATTAAAATGGTGCAATTTTATAATCTAACCAACTAATCTAATCAATGAAAGAAAAATTACCTAACTCAACCTTAATTCTAGTTTTTGGGATTTTATCCATTATCGGTTGCTGCTGCTATGGAGTACTAGGAATTATCTTTGGAATACTGGCGATAGTTTTAGCGAACAAAGCCAAAGCACTTTATTATGCAAACCCAGACCTTTATATGGGTTACGAAAATGTAAAGACTGGTCGTATTTTAGGAATTATTGGATTAGTACTAAGTATACTAGCTATTGTAAGCGGAATAGTTACGTTTTTTATAGGTGGTGGACTCGATGCCTTTTGGGAAATTCAAAGAGAAATATATGGAAATGAGTTTTAAAAATAGGTTCCAAATGAAACTTAAGATTTTTTAAAATTGATGTAAATAAAAATCCCCGGAATTCCGGGGATTTTTATTTTTTGAAGAATACATCAATTATTTCTCAAATTGCTTTAAAGTTTTCGTAATAATATCCACGCAATCCTTTAATTGTTCTTCATTCATCACTAACGGTGGGGCAAAACGAATTATGTTACCATGTGTAGGTTTTGCTAATAAACCATTTTCTTTTAAAGCCATACAAATATCCCAAGCTGTTGAGCTATCCCCTGTATCATTAATAAGAATAGCATTTAGTAAACCTTTACCTCTTACTAACTCAACAATATTCGAGTTTCTTATATAATCATCCAATAATCTACGGAATAAGCCTCCAAGTCTTTCTGCGTTTTCCGCAAGCTTTTCGTCTTTTATAACTTCAAGTGCTGCATGAGCCACAGCACAGGCTAAAGGATTTCCTCCAAAAGTAGATCCATGCTGTCCTGGTTTGATGACATTCATTACATTGTTATTTGCTAATACCGCTGAAACGGGATACACACCTCCAGAAATTGCTTTACCAAGAATAAGTACATCTGGCTTCACATCTTCGTGATCTACCGCGAGTAACTGCCCGGTTCTAGCTATTCCGGTTTGTACTTCATCTGCAATAAATAATACATTATGCTTTTCACAAAGCGCTTTAGCTCTCTTTAGATATCCTTCTGAAGGAACATAAACTCCTGCTTCTCCCTGAATTGGTTCAACCAAAAATCCGGCGATGTTATCATTTTCCTTTAATGCCTGCTCTAAAGCATCGACATCATCATAAGGTATTTTCTGAAAACCTGGAGTATATGGACCAAAATTTCTTCTGGCTCCTTCATCATTGGAGAAAGAAATTATAGTTGTTGTTCTTCCGTGGAAATTGTTTTCACATACAATTATTTCAGCTTCCGTTTCTTTAACTCCCTTAGTCTCGTAAGCCCATTTTCTAGCTAATTTAATAGCAGTTTCTACAGCTTCAGCACCAGTATTCATTGGTAATAACTTATCAAAACCAAAGTATTCTGTAGCGTACTTTTCAAAAGGTCCCAAAACATCGTTGTGAAATGCTCTGGAAGTTAAAGTTAATGTAGCTGCCTGCTTATTTAAAGCTTCAAGAATTTTTGGATGACAGTGACCTTGGTTAACAGCAGAATATGCTGAAAGAAAATCATAATATTTTTTTCCTTCTACGTCCCAAACATGCACACCTTCTCCTTTGCTTAAAACAGCCGGCAGCGGATGATAATTATGAGCTCCGTGCTGTTCTTCTAATTCTATTGCCTGTTCAGAAGAATTAATTTTAGATAATGACATTCTTTGTTCAATTTTATTCATTAATATTTACAATTCCTTCTTATTCTGTTTTACAGATTAGGAGAGAAATCACCCATTTAATGTCTCCGCAATTTACTAAATGTTTAATGAATTTTTTAAAGACATCCACTATAAATCCTGCAATTATTCTATTTTTGCGCTATGGGAAGAAGGAATAAAAATAAGCTTTTTGAAGCTGTGGAAGTTGTAGATGCTGGGGCTAAAGGTAAAAGCATCGCAAAATCGCCAGATGGCCGAGTAATATTTGTAAATAACGCAGTGCCGGGTGATATTGCCGATATACAAACTACTAAGAAAAGAAAGTCTTATTTTGAAGGTACTGCCGTAAAATTTCATTCAATTTCAGAAAAACGTGTAGAGCCTGTCTGCCAACATTTTGGAACCTGTGGTGGTTGCAAATGGCAGTTTATGGATTATAAGTACCAATTAGAATATAAACAACAGGAAGTTACCAATAACTTACAACGATTAGGAAAAATAGAACTTCCAGAGATTACCCCAATATTAGGAAGTAAGGAAATCTATTTTTATCGTAATAAAATGGAATTTTCTTTTAGTGATAGCCGTTGGTTAACGCTGGATGAAATACAAAGTGGTAAAGAATTTGACGATAAGAATGCATTAGGATTCCATATTCCCGGAATGTGGGACAAAATTTTAGACATCAAAAAATGTCACTTACAGGAAGATCCCAGCAATGCTATCCGGAATTTTGTGAAAATCTTCGCCACACAAAATAGCATTCCATTTTTTAATACCAGAGCACAAACCGGACTTCTACGCACATTGATGATTAGAACTTCCAGCAATGGTGAAATTATGGTTCTTATTCAGTTTTTTGAAGAAGAAAAAGCAAGTAGAGAATTATTACTGAATGGGGTAGCTGAAGAATTTCCTGAAATCACCTCGCTTCAATATGTGATTAATAATAAAGGAAATGATACTATTTATGATCAAGAAGTAATTTGCTATAAAGGAAGAGATCATATTTTTGAAGAGATGGAAGGTCTCAAATTCAAAATTAATGCAAAGTCTTTTTACCAAACAAATTCGGCACAAGCTTACGAGCTTTATAAAATAACTCGCGAATTTGCCGATTTAAAAGGTGACGAGTTAGTTTATGATCTATACACAGGCACAGGGACTATTGCTCAATTTGTTGCTAAAAAAGCAAAAAAAGTGATTGGTGTAGAGGCTGTTCCAGAAGCTATACAAGATGCAAAAGAAAACGCAGAAAGAAACGGTATCACCAATACTGAATTCTTTGCCGGAGATATGAGAAAAGTTTTTACTTCAAATTTTATCAATAAACATGGCCATCCAGACGTTATTATAACAGATCCACCACGTGACGGAATGCATAAAGACGTTGTTGCACAAATTATCGGTATTTTACCAGAGAAAATAGTTTACGTAAGCTGTAATTCGGCAACTCAGGCAAGAGATCTTGCGTTACTAGATGAATATTATAAAGTAACTAAGATTCGCCCTGTCGACATGTTTCCGCAAACTTTTCACGTAGAAAATGTGGTTTGTTTAGAAAGAAAATAATGCACTTAAAAATTAGACATTCTTACTTACTCATTGGGATTTTTACATTCGCATTATTTGCGGGATGCCAGCGAGACGACATCTGTCCAGAGAGCACAGATACAACCCCGATGTTAGTAATCAACTTTTTTGATGAAAATTCAAGTTCTTTAGAACCAAGACCTTCGGTAAATCTAACCATCCGCGAAGTAGGTAGAGAAACAATTGATACATTATATTATAGAGAAAATAGACAAAGTATCAGGATTCCGTTAAGAACAGATAGGGATAGTACTAAATATGAGTTTGTGCAAAATGGAGTGATTTTTGACGAAAATGGAGATCCCGATCCAGAGCTAAATGAAGAAAACGATACCAATACAGATATTATCACTTTTAACTATAGTCGCGAAGAAGAATATATTAACCGCGCCTGTTCGTTCAAAGTAAATTTTCTAAACATGTCTTACCTTACCGATGGAGGAGACGATGGTCGATGGATTAGCCGCATGCGTCTTTTGGTTGAAGATGTCGTAACGGATAATTTTAATAATGTAGAAAACGATCCTGATGCTAATACTGCTCATTTAAATTTATATTTTGAATAGAATAGTAAAAAAACATACTAGCAAGAATAATTTGCTATCGGCAATTCTTAGTCTTTGTTGCATCCTTTGCTTCCAAGTAAATTTAATTGCTCAGGAAAGGAACTTAGATTCAGAAACTAACACTCCAGAAACGCTGAATGATACCACCTACAGAGAAAAATACGGACTTAGAATAGGAATCGATCTTAGCAAATTAGCGAGAACTTTTTTTGAAGACAATTATACCGGTTTTCTTATTGAAGGGGATATGAGAGTTTATAAAAACTATTATGCTGCTGCTGAAATTGGTAATGAAACTTTACCGTTTAATGAAGATGAAATCGAAGTATCGGCTTCCGGTAGCTTTATCAAATTAGGGGTCAACTATAATGCTTATGAAAACTGGGCAGGAATGGAAAATATTGTTTTTGCCGGTATACGCTATGGCTTTTCTACATTCAGTCAAGATGTAGAACAATATAGAATCTATACAAGAAACACCTATTTTGATGATGATATTAGGCGAGATCGCGGGGAAACTTCTGGCCTTACTACTGGTTGGATAGAATTAATGGCCGGATTTAAAGTAGAAGTTTTAAACAACCTATTTCTATCTGCAAACGTTCAATTAAAAAGCCGCGTTAATGAGAGTAAACCAGAAGATTTTGATAATCTCACCATACCAGGCTTTGGTAGAACATTTGATGATAGCAAATTCGGAATAGGATACGGCTATTCCATATCCTATTTAATTCCTATCTTCAAAAAAGCCAAAAACTAGACTTGTTTTTTGTGTTTTTTACTTCCCTCGTAAATTTCATATTTCAAAAAGCGAGATTCAAGACCTCCGTTAAACATTTTCACTTTTCTGGACGGTCGTAATCCCACACTTTTCATAGCTTCAGTATCTGAAGTTATAAACCAGGCTTCTGTTCCTGGATAACTTTGCTTCAGGGTATCCCCTATTCTTTTATAAAATTCAGCAATATTAACTTCTAAGCGTTCCCCATAAGGCGGATTAAAAACCATGTGTAAATGACCATCGGTCTGCTTTTCAGTTTCAAAAAAATCTGTCCGTTCTATTTTAACAAATTCAGACAAGTTTGCGTTTTTCACATTCTCCTTGGCCTTTTCAACTGCAGATGGTGCTTTATCATAACCTATTATTTGAAAATGAAAGTCACGTACTTTCTTCAAACAAGATTCTTCAATTTTATCGAATAAACTTTCATCCCAATCTTTCCAGCGTTCAAAACCAAATTCTTTTCGGTTAATATTAGCCGGAATATTACAAGCAATCATAGCGGCCTCCACTGGGATAGTTCCACTACCACACATAGGATCCATAAAATTACATTCACCGTGCCAACCAGATTTCATAATCATTCCCGCGGCAAGAATTTCGTTTATAGGAGCAATATTTGTTGCGGTTCGATAGCCCCTTTTATGTAAAGATTCTCCACTAGTGTCTAACGAAACGTTACACCAGGTTTTTTCAATATGAATATCTATTTTTAGATCAGGGAATTTTAAATCGATATTTGGTCTTCTACCGTACTTTTCTCGAAAGCGGTCTACAATCGCATCTTTAGTCTTTAAAGAGATATATTTTGAGTGTGTAAAAACTTCAGAATGCAAAGTGGCATTTATAGCCAAACTACCGTCTACGTCCAATAACGAATCCCAATCCAGATTTTTTATATTTTGATATAAATCTTCTTCAGAAAAAACTTTAAATCCGGCATACGGTTTCAGGATTTTAATAGCAGTGCGTAGGCATAAATTCGCTTTATACATAAAACCTTTGTCTCCTACAAAACTAACAATACGGTTGCCTTCTTTCACTTCCATAGCTCCAAGATCAAGAAGTTCCTTTGCTAATAAAGGTTCGAAGCCAAAAAAAGTTTTCGCTATCATTTTAAAATTGCCTGCCATAATTTTGTTTTAAAGAACAGCAAAATTACACTATTTTCGCAGCAAATAATAGCACAAAGTCAATTGCTTAAAAATTTTATTATTTCTGAAATTATTTAAGAGAACGAGCGACTAACCAGCTTCATAATTTTACTTATTACAATTAATGATTTTTATATTACCGTTAGTAGCAGTTTTAATTGGCTATTTAATTGCTAAATTTCTGAAGCCTTCATCTTCTACTAGTTTCAAACTTCTACTATCCTTTAGCGGTGCGTATTTATTGTCTGTAACAGTATTTGATCTATTACCTGAAGTATATGAAGAAGGCGGTAAAGATATTGGTGTTTTTATTCTCTTAGGTCTTTTATTCCAGATTATACTGGAATTTATCTCTAAAGGATTAGAACATGGTCACATGCACCATGATCCAAACTCTAAGAAATTCCCAATATTATTACTTTTAAGCTTGGGTATCCACTCTTTTCTTGAAGGATTTCCTTTAAATGAAAGCAGTCATTTACTATATGGAGTGGCAATTCATAAAATACCTGTTGCCGCTATATTAAGTATTTTTCTTTTCAATTCGAAATTAGGAAAAACTAAAGCTATTTTATTTCTTTTACTATTCGCTCTTATGACTCCGCTTGGTAGCCTTTTAAAACTACAATTTGATTTTATAGAAAAGTATGCTGCATATATCAACGCAACAGTAATCGGAATATTTCTTCATATCTCTACAACAATATTATTCGAGGCTTCAAAAAATCATAAATTTAATGCCTCTAAACTTACAGTGATCATTTTAGGCATTTTACTCGCCTATTTAATTTAATCGTTCATGTTCAGTAAATCGGAAAGTAAAATTTTGAGACAGAAATTCTGGACAAGTTTTGGACAGGAATATCCTAGA